>CAZOHN010000020.1:0-29931 GCA_964579325.1 uncultured Rhodobacterales bacterium | reverse complement strand
CTCTAGCCCTTTCGCGCGCCCGCACGCAGGCATAGTCTTTCACCATGAGCGACCTTTTCGATCTGCCGTCCACGGCGGCCCCTTTCGGGAACACGCCCCGACCGCTTGCCGACAGGCTGCGTCCGGCGCGGCTGGCCGATGTGATCGGCCAGGAGAAGGTGCTCGGCCCGGACGGGCCGCTTGGAGCCATGCTGGCCTCAGGCACTCTGTCCTCGCTGGTCCTCTGGGGGCCGCCCGGCGTGGGCAAGACCACGATCGCGCGCCTGCTGGCGAACGAGACCGACCTCGCCTTCGTCCAGATCAGCGCGATCTTCACCGGTGTGCCGGAACTGCGCAAGGTATTCGAGGCGGCGCGACTGCGGCGCACGAACGGCCAGGGGACGTTGCTCTTCGTCGACGAAATCCATCGTTTCAACAAGGCGCAGCAGGACGGGTTCCTGCCTCACATGGAGGACGGGACGATCCTCCTTGTCGGCGCCACTACCGAAAACCCTTCGTTCGAGCTGAACGCGGCGCTTCTCAGCCGGGCGCAGGTGATCGTGCTGGAGCGGCTGACGCCTGCCCATCTGGAGCACCTCGCCCAGCGGGCAGAGAAGGAACTCGGGCGCCGCCTGCCGCTCGATCCTGCCGCCCGCGACCAGTTGCTCGAGATGGCCGACGGTGATGGGCGTGCGCTTCTGAACCTGATCGAGCAGGTCGCCGGTTGGAAGGTTGAGGGCCAGCTATCGTCCGAGGCGCTTGGCCAACGGCTGATGCGCCGCGCCACCGCCTACGACAAGTCGGGCGACCAGCACTACAACCTGATCTCGGCGTTGCACAAATCGGTCCGCGGATCGGACCCGGACGCCAGCCTCTACTGGCTCGCGCGGATGCTGAACGGCGGCGAGGATCCGCGCTTTCTCGCCCGGCGCATCACGCGGATGGCGGTCGAGGACATCGGCCTGGCCGACCCGCAGGCAACGCGGATCTGTCTCGACGCCTGGGAAACTTATGAGCGGCTCGGCAGCCCGGAGGGCGAGTTGGCGCTGGCCGAAGCTGTCACCTATCTCGCTCTCGCTCCGAAATCGAACGGTGTCTACACCGCCTGGAAGGCCGCGCAGGAGGCCGCGCGCCGCACCGGCTCGGAGCCGCCACCCAAGCATATCCTGAACGCGCCCACACGGATGATGAAAGAGCAGGGCTTTGGTGCGGGTTATGCCTACGACCACGACGCAGAGGATGGCTTTTCGGGGCAGAATTACTTCCCCGATTCGATGAAGCGGCCGGTCTTCTACGCGCCGCCCGAGAGGGGCTACGAGCGGGAGCTTCTGAAGCGCATCGAGTACTTCGCCAAGCTCCGGGCGCGGCGTCAGGGCGGTTGACTCCGCCGCCTGCCGCGACGAAGGAAAGCGCCATGCTGTCGACCCTCGCCCAAGTCGCCCTCGGCGGCGCCCTCGGCGCCACCTTCCGCTTCCTGACCGTTCAGGGCGCGTTGCGGCTGTTTGGGCCGGGCTTTCCGGTGGGCACCATGGTGGTCAACGTCGCCGGTTCCTTTGCGATGGGTGTGCTGTTCGTCGTTCTGGCCGAACGCGATGCCCTCAGGCTATCCCCTTTCCTGATGAGCGGCATCCTCGGCGGGTTCACCACATTTTCGGCCTACTCGCTCGATGCTTTCCGTCTCTACGAAGACGGCGCCTACGGGGCTGCGGCGTTCTACGTCGTGGGTTCGGTCGTCCTGTCGCTTATCGGACTTGTCCTGGGCATTGCCGCCGCCCGGAGTGTCTACGCATGAGCGGTGTCAAGCTCTTCACCGTGGGCGAGGACGAGGGCGAAAGCCGGCTCGACCGCTGGCTCAAGCGCCGTTTCCCGCAGATCACGCAAGGCGCGATCGAGAAGCTCTGCCGGACCGGGCAGCTTCGCGTCGATGGCGGGCGGGTGAAGGCGAACAGCCGTGTCGGCCCGGGCATGTCGGTGCGGGTGCCACCGCTGCCCGAGGCAGCGCCTGCCGCGGTGACCGCCGCGCGCGCGGCCGGGATTTCCGACGACGATGCCCGGATGATCCAGCAGGCGGTGATCTGGAGGGACGAGCACATCATCGCGATCAACAAGCCGCCTGGCCTGCCAAGCCAGGGCGGCAGTGGGCAGGGGGCCCATCACGTGGACGGATTGTCCGAAGCGCTGCGCTTTGGCTATGCCGACCGACCTGTCCTCGTCCACCGGCTCGACAAGGATACCTCCGGCGTCCTGCTCCTCGCCCGCACGCCGCGCATTGCGCGTCGTCTCTCGGAGGCATTCCGCGACCGGATGACCCGGAAGATCTACTGGGCCGTGGTCGCCGGGGTGCCGAACCCGCGGAAGGGCACGATCCGCTACGGCCTCGTGAAGGCGCCCGGCCACGGTCGTGGGGGCGAGGGCGAGAAGATGATCTGCGTGCACCCCTCGAAGGTCGAGGCGACCGAGGGAGCCAAGCACGCGACCACCGATTTCGCCGTGATCGACGCGCTCGGCTCCCGCACGGCCTGGGTGGCGCTGGCACCGATCACGGGACGGACGCACCAGCTGCGCGCCCATATGGCCGAGATCGGCCACCCGATTGCCGGCGACGGCAAGTATGGCGGATCGGGGCAGGAGAACATGGGTGACGGCTGGGGGGCGATGCTGGGCGGCGAGATCAGCCGAAAGCTGCATCTCCATGCCCGATCCATCGGCTTCATCCACCCGATCACCAAGGCCGCCGTCACGATCACTGCGGACTTGCCCGAGCACATGGCGCGCACCTGGGCCACGATGGGCTGGATCGTGAACGACGCACCCGCCGACCCGTTTTCGGGGCGCAAATGACGCTGGGGCTGGTGGTGTTCGACGTGGACGGAACGCTTGTCGACAGCCAGGCGCATATCCTCGCGTCGATGGCGGGGGCCTTTGCGACCCTTGGTCGGGAGGCGCCGGGGCGAGCTGAGACACTCTCCATCGTCGGCCTGTCATTGCCTGTTGCCATGGAGCGGCTTGCGCAGGATGCCGGGCCGGAGGAGCTCGATGCGCTCGTCGAGGCCTACAAGGCGACCTTCATGTCGATCCGCGTTTCGGGCGAAGACGCCTCGCCGCTCTATCCCGGCACGCGGACAATGCTTGACGGGTTGTCCGAGCGCCCGGACCTCCTCCTCGGCCTCGCGACGGGAAAGTCGCGGCGCGGTCTTCAGCACCTCGTCGAGGCACATGGCCTTGCATCCTACTTCGTTACCACGCAGGTCGCCGATGACCATCCGTCGAAGCCGCATCCTTCGATGTTGAACGCCTGCCTCGCCGAGACCGGGGCAGGGGCCGATGTGGCGGTGATGGTGGGCGACACCGAATTCGACATCGATATGGGGCGGGCCGCAGGCTTCCGCACCATCGCGGTTTCCTGGGGCTACCATCAGGTCGAGCGGCTTGGCGCAGCTGATCGGCACATCTCGGACTGGGCCGAACTGCCGGGAGTGCTTGCCGACCTCGGGGTGCTGGAATGACGGGCTGGGAGCGAAAGCGGTTCTGGACCAGGGCCGCAGCCGTCGAGGCTGATGGATGCTGGGATGTGCGGCTGGACGGTCGCAGCGTCAAGACACCGGCAAAGGCTTTGCTGCGTCTCCCGACCCGCGCCCTTGCAGAGGCCATCGCGACCGAGTGGGATGCCCAGACCGGCGCGCTGGACCCGCGGACCATGCCCTACACCCGATATGCGAACTCGGCGATCGATCGGGTGGCGCCGCATCACGCGGAGGTAGTCGGACAGGTGGCCGCCTATGGCGGCTCGGACCTGCTGTGCTACCGCGCTGAGGGGCCGGAACCCCTTGTCGATCGCCAAGCCGCTGCCTGGGATCCACTCCTGGAGTGGGCGAGCACTTCGCTCGGGGTGTCGCTTCTGGTGACGACGGGCATCGTGCATGTTGCCCAGCCTGCCGAAAGCCTGGCCCGCCTTCACCAACGGGTTGCCGGTTTAACGTCCTTCGAGCTCACCGCGCTTCACGATCTCGCGGCACTGTCGGGCTCGCTTGTGATCGGTCTCGCCGCCGCGGCGGGGCATGGCGACGCCGACAGCCTCTGGGCAGCATCGCGGGTTGATGAAACCTGGCAGGCAGAACAATGGGGCCGCGACGAAGACGCGGCCGAAGATGCAGAGCGCAAACGCGCTGATTTTGCAGAGGCACTGGGCTTCCTGAGGCTCTGCCAGAGCTGCAACTGACGCTGCGTTAGCGATCTTGCGACCGAATACCGGAGTCGAAACTGAGTGCGTTCGCCCGAAAACTGACCGAAATCGGGGCCCTCAGGGCGACCTTGCGCTTGACGTGCAAGCCAAGATTCGCCCTAACTTGTCCGTGCGACAGGGGCATCCGGTCCCACAGAAAAATCGCGACCCGAATCGGGTTGGCAAAGTCTGCCCGCGAACGGGTGGCAATCAGGATGAGGTAACACATGAACAAGACGGTTTTCTTCGGCACGCTTGTGGCCGCGGGCCTCGCGGCGGGCATATCCGCTGCCGGTACACTTGATGACGTCAAGGCGCGGGGCAAGCTTCTCTGCGGGACCAACACGGGACTCGCCGGCTTCGCGGCACCCGATGCCAATGGTGTCTGGGAAGGCTTCGACATCGCGGTCTGCCGCGCCTTGGGGGCCGCTGTACTCGGTGACTCGATGGCCGTCGAGTTTGTCCCGACCACCGGGCAGACCCGCTTCACCGCGCTGGCCGCGAGCGAAATCGACGTCCTCGTGCGGAACACGACCTGGACCTTCTCGCGCGATACGGACCTGAAGTTCGACTTCACCGGCGTGAATTATTACGACGGCCAGGGCTTCATGGTGCCGAAGTCGCTTGGCGTTTCTTCGGCGAAGGAACTCGACGGCGCGACGGTCTGCATCCAGACCGGCACGACGACAGAACTCAACCTCGCCGACTTCTTCCGGGTCAACAACATCACCTATACGCCGGTCCCGATCGAGACCAACGCGGAAGGCCAGCAGCAATACCTCGCCGGCGCCTGCGACGCCTACACGACCGACATCTCGGGCCTCGCCGCGCAGCGTGCGACATTCGAAGCCCCCGGCGATCACATCATCCTGCCGGAAGTGATCTCGAAGGAACCGCTGGGGCCTGCCGTCCGCCATGGCGACAGCGAGTGGGGCGACATCGTCCGCTGGACACTGAATGCACTGGTCGCGGCCGAGGAACTTGGCATCACGTCGGCCAACGTCAACGAACTCGCTGCGGCTCCGACCTCCAATCCCGAGATCAATCGCCTTCTCGGCACCGAAGGCGAGTATGGCACCATGATCGGCCTCGACGCACAGTGGGCCGTTCGCGCGATCGCGGCCGGCGGCAACTATGGCGAGATTTTCGAGCGCCATGTCGGTGAGGCTACCCCGATCGGCCTTGCGCGCGGTCTGAACGCGCTCTGGACCAACGGCGGTCTGCTCTACACTCCGCCGTTCCGCTGAGACGACACGACTACGCAAGCGCGGGCCCGATTGCCCGCGCTTGCGCAACGTGACGTTCGCGATGAACCCGCCGCTCCTTCGTGCTCGAGCCCGTTTCGAGCTCGACTGGAGTTCTGGCGCAGCTTCAGAAGGCCGACCGCATGGCAGATGTCACCGCCCAGCCGCAAGAGTCGTTCCGTCTCAGTCAGTTGATCTACGACTCCCGGTATCGCTCACTGACGATCCAGTCGGTCGCGATGATCCTGCTTGTGTCTGCGCTGGCGTGGCTCTTCTCCAATGTCGTCCAGAACCTCGATGACCTGGGCCGGAGCTTCAGCTTCAGCTTCCTGCGGCAGCCTGCGGGCTATGACATCAACCAGCGGCTCATTCCATTCACGGCGCAGGACAGCCATGGCCGCGCTGGGGTGGTCGGGATTCTCAATACCTTGCTCGTTGCGGTTCTGGGATGCATCCTCGCCACCATTATCGGGGTCGTCGCAGGTGTCCTGAGATTGTCGCGGAACTGGATCGTTGCGCGCCTGATGGCCGTCTATGTCGAGGGATTTCGCAACGTCCCGTTGCTGATCTGGATCCTGCTGATCTACGCCATCTTCACCGAGGCGACACCCCAGCCTCGGGACTTCCGCCCGGATGAGAGCGGTGTTGCGCAGGCCTCGATGATCCTGTGGGACAGCGTTGCGGTGACCAACCGCGGAATCTTCATTCCGAAACCGAGCTGGGGCGACGGCTCGTGGCCTCTGGCCCTGATCCTGATCGGCTCCATCGCCGGCGCCGTCTTCTGGCGTCGCCGGGCGCGCAAGGCTCTCTATGACGAAGGCCGGATGATCCCTGTGTTCTGGCCTGTCGTCGGGATCCTGATCCTTCCGACACTGCTTGCCTTCTTCGCCCTCGGGCGCCCGCTCAGCTTCACGATTCCCGAGCTTGGTGGCTTCAACTTCGTCGGTGGTGTCCAGATCCTGAACTCGTTGATGGCGCTCTGGCTGGCGCTTTCGCTCTATACCGGTGCCTTCATTGCCGAGAACGTCCGCGCGGGCATTCTGGCGATCTCGCGGGGGCAGACCGAGGCGTCCTACGCCCTGGGTCTCCGACCAGGGCGCACGATGAGCCTCGTGATCCTGCCGCAGGCGCTCCGCGTCATCATCCCGCCGCTGATCTCCCAGTACCTCAACCTCACCAAGAACTCGTCGCTTGCCGTTGCAGTAGGCTACATGGACGTCCGCTCGACGCTGGGCGGAACGGCGATCACCACGACCGGCAAGGAACTTGAGGGGATGTTGCTGATCGGGCTGTTCTATCTCGCGGCAAGTCTCGTCATCGCCGGTGCGATGAACGTCTACAACAACAGCGTCAAGCTGAAGGAGCGGTGACATGACCGAGACCGCTTCCCATACTCAGGCCTACGTTCGCCAGACCATGAAGGACCCTGACCCTGCCCCCGTAAGCGAGCGCGGGGCTGTAAAGTGGGTCAGGGAGAATCTGGTCTCTTCCTGGCTGAACGGGATCCTGACGGTTGGTAGCATTGCAGCCGTTGTCTGGATCGTCGCCCATATCTTTCCGTGGATGTGGTATGGAATCTGGGATGCCTCGTCGCTGCAGGAGTGTAGGGCGTTCCGCGATGAGCGCGGCCTCACTTCCGCCGCGTGCTGGTCCGTCGTTGCAGAACGCTGGCCGCAACTGCTCTTCGGCTTCTACCCGCGCGATCTCTACTGGCGTCCGGTCCTCACCTTCCTGCTACTCTGCGTGGCGGTGGCACCGATCCTGTACTCGAACCTTCCGCGCAAGATGCTCTGGTTCTCGCTCGGCTTTCCGCTGCTCGCCTATTTCCTGCTCTGGGGAGGGGCGATCTGGGGGCCGATCGTCTTCGCGGCGGCTTTCATCGCAGGCTGGTTTGCCTGGAGAGCCGCCTCGACCGCCTTCGGTTCGCTCGCGGGTGTTCTTGCAGCGATTGCCGGGACGCTGGTCTGGTGGTTCATCATTGCCGGTCCGCTCACAAGGTTGCTGTCCGGCGTCCTTCCGCTGGGCCTGACCTATGTCCCGTCGAACCAGTTCGGCGGCTTCATGCTGGCGATCATCATCGGCGTCACCGGAATCGTGCTCTCGCTGCCGCTTGGCATCCTGCTCGCGCTCGGTCGCAAGTCGGACCTTTTCATCATCAATATCACCTCGGTCGCGTTCATCGAGATCATCCGGGGTGTGCCGCTGATCGTCTGGCTGTTCACGGCATCGCTGCTCCTGAACCTGTTCCTGCCGCCGGGCACCAAGTTCGACCTGATCCTGCGTGTCATCATCATGGTCACGCTCTTCGCCTCGGCCTACATGGCCGAGGTGATCCGGGGCGGCCTCGCCGCACTTCCGAAAGGGCAGTACGAGGCGGCAGACTCGCTCGGGCTCGACTACTGGAAGTCGATGCGGCTCATCATACTTCCGCAGGCGCTCAAGATTTCCATCCCGGGGATCGTGAATACCTTCATCGGGCTGTTCAAGGACACCACCCTCGTTGTTTTCATCGGCCTGCTCGATCCCATCGGCCTTTCCAACACGATCCGGGCAACCGCGGCCTGGAACGGTATCTACTGGGAGCTGTTCATCTTCATCGGGCTGATGTTCTTCATCTTCTGCTACTTCATGTCCCGCTACTCGCAGTATCTGGAGCGCAAGCTGCAGACCGATCATCGCTGAGGGAGATACCCATGTCCGAGCTTGCCATCGACCGCGACATCGACCGGAGCCACATGACGATCTCGAGCGAGGTCGCCATCGAGATCCAGAACATGAACAAGTGGTACGGGCAGTTTCACGTACTGCGCGACATCGACCTCACGGTCTATCGTGGCGAGCGGATCGTGGTCTGCGGGCCGTCTGGATCGGGCAAGTCGACCCTGATCCGCTGCATCAATGCGCTTGAAGAGCACCAAAAGGGCTCGATCACGGTCGACGGAACGCTTTTGTCCTCGGACCTCAAGAACATCGACACGATCCGCTCCGAGGTCGGGATGGTGTTCCAGCACTTCAACCTTTTCCCGCACCTCACGATCCTCGAGAACTGCACGCTTGCGCCGATCTGGGTTCGCAAAACGCCCAAGAAGGAGGCCGAGGAGGTCGCGATGCACTACCTGCGCAAAGTGAAGATCCCCGAGCAGGCGCTGAAGTACCCCGGCCAACTCTCGGGCGGTCAGCAGCAGCGCGTGGCGATCGCCCGGTCACTCTGCATGAAGCCTCGGATAATGCTGTTCGACGAGCCGACCTCGGCCCTCGACCCCGAAATGATCAAGGAAGTCCTCGACACCATGATCGAGCTCGCTGAGGAGGGCATGACGATGCTGGTGGTGACGCACGAGATGGGCTTTGCCCAGGCCGTGGCAAACCGCGTAATCTTCATGGATCAGGGCCAGATCGTCGAGCAGAACGAGCCGCGGGAGTTCTTCAACAACCCGCAATCCGACCGCACCAAGCTGTTCCTGAGCCAGATCCTCGGCCATTGAACCGAAAACGCGAGTTTCCGATGGCTTGACCGCCAGATCAGGCGACGATCTCGCGCGGCACGATGAAGTCCTTTGCTGCGCCGGACCCGAAGGTCACGTCGGCCCAGCTCTCCACTCCGAACTCCGCCACAAGGGTCGCGGCGGTCGGATACTTGCCGAACTCCGGGCTCACCGGGGCCCGCGCAAGCAGTCTGTGCGCGAACTCTGCGATTCCAGGATTATGTCCGATCATCAGGACGACAGGCTGCGTCGCGTGCTTGAGCACGGCCAACATCACGTCGGGGCCTGCATGGTAGAGCGCCGGTTTGTAGTGCACGTCCGGGGCCGTCGCCAGTGCGGGCGCAATTCCATCCCAGGTCTCCCGTGTGCGCGTCGCGTCCGAGCAAAGGACCTCGCCGGGCACGTATCCACGTGAGGCGAGCCATTGCCCGATATCCTTGGCTGCCCCGATCCCGCGATTGTTGAGGGGGCGGTCGTGATCGGACTGGGTCGGGTCATCCCAGCTCGACTTGGCGTGACGGGTGAGGATCAGGGTCAGCGTCATCGGTGGAAGTACCTCATGTGATGGGCGGATTGTTCGGGTTGCCGGCCGTAGCCCATCGAGACCGGACAGGAGCGGCGGACCTTGCAGCCGGCGGTCAGGCAGTCCGTGCCGGTAGGCTGGTCGAGAAAGCCGTGGCAGGCGTCGGTTTCGTATTCCCCTCCACCGAGCGCGCCGACAGGGCAGGCCGTCAGGCAGGGCCGGTTGCGGCAGGTTTCACAGGGCGCTGCGTGCGGCGCAGGCGAAAGTGGTACGCGATCGCGCAGCGCCAGCGCACCCCGGAAGCTGACCATCAGCCCGGCCGTGTCGTGGACGAGGAGCCGAACGGGTGAAGACCACGCCCGTCCGGACCTGAGCGCCCACGAGACGAAGGGATGGTATGGCGGGCCGCCGAATGGAAAAAGTGCCTTCGCCCCGAGATCGCAGGCCAGTCGTCCGATCACCCGCCTCGACCAGCGGTCGAGTGGGTCGGATGCCCCGTCCCGAAATTCGGGCTGGGCCGAAACATGCGCCCAGAAGCCGGGTTCGCGCGGGCCCAAGAGCAGAAGCGTTGCCGTGCCGGGTGGGGTGCCGTCGGTGTCATCGGGATGAAAGCCACCAAGTATCGACAGCCCATTGTCTCGAAGCTGCGATGCGAGGGAGACAGGGTCGAGGGTCCGGTCGATGCGGATGGTCATCGTGCCAGAATGGCGCGGCCGCGGTCGCCACGCAACGGCACTTTGCATCTCAGGCGCGCGTCGAGCGCGGAGTGATGCGCGGCCTTGTGGAACGGATGATCGTGCCCGCCCCGTGCTCGGTGAAGAGTTCTAGCAGGCAGGCGTTCGGTGCCCGGCCATCGAGGATGACCGCCGCCCGCACGCCTTGCTGGAGGGCATTGAGCGCGGTCTCGGTCTTGGGGATCATGCCGCCTGCGATCACGCCTTCTTCGGTCAGGCGTTTGACGTCCTCGGGCGTCAACTGAGTCACGACATCGCCGGCGGCATCCTTCACACCCGCCACGTCGGTCAGCAGCAACAGCCGGTCGGCTTTGAGCGCCCCGGCGATCGCGCCAGCCGCGGTGTCGCCGTTGACGTTGAAGGTCTCGCCCTTGCGGCCCATGCCCACAGGCGCGATGACAGGGATGATGCCGCCCGCAAACAGCGTCCGCAGGACGCCGGGGTTCAGTGCGACAGGCTTTCCGACAAATCCCAATGCCGGATCGTCCGGGTCGCAGACCATGAGGTTGGCATCCTTGCCGGACAGGCCGACCGCAAGGCCGCCTTCGGCATTGATTGCCTGCACGATTCGTTTGTTCACGAGGCCCGACAGTACCATCTCGACCACCTCGACCGTGGCAGCGTCAGTCACGCGCTTGCCCTTCACGAAGGTCGAAGCAACGCCGAGCCGCGCCAGCAGGTCGTTGATCATCGGCCCGCCGCCGTGAACCACGACCGGATTCACGCCGACCTGTCGCATCAGGACCACGTCGCGGGCGAAGCTTGCCATGCCCTCGTCGCTGCCCATCGCGTGTCCGCCGAGCTTGATGACCACGACCGCACCGGTGAACCGCTGCAGGTACGGCAGGGCTTCCGAGAGGGTGCGGGCGGTAGCGATCCAATCTCGGTTCATGGTCTGCTTCTTCATGGCGGCCCCCGGGAAATCGCGCCCTTGTTAGGGCAGGGTCCAGGGCCTGCCAAGGGCGATTGTCTATCCTGACCTTTGCGCTAGGGTATCGAGCGAACAACCCGGAGCGGCGACGACATGGACAACGGCAGGCTGAAGACGCTGGTGCTGACAGGTGCCAGTCGCGGCATCGGCCATGCCACGGTAAAGCGGTTCTCGGCCGAGGGCTGGAGGGTGCTCACCTGTTCGCGCCAACCTTTTGACGCCCGCTGCCCCTGGCCCGGCGGAGAGGACAGCCACATCCAGCTCGACCTCGCCAGTCCCGCCGACACGATGCGTGGGATCGATGCGATCCGGCGCAAGCTCGATGGCAGGCTTGACGCGCTGGTGAACAACGCGGGGATCTCGCCGAAGGGGCCGGGCGGTGCCCGCCTCTCGACCCTCGACACCGACCTGCGCACCTGGGCGCAGGTGTTCAACGTAAACTTCTTCGCGTCGGTCGTGCTTGCCCGGTGCCTGAAGGACGAGCTTGCCGCAGCAAGGGGCGCCGTGGTGAACGTCACGTCCATCGCCGGCGCGCGCGTCCACCCCTTCGCCGGAGCCGCCTACGCCACCTCTAAGGCAGCGCTCGCCGCGCTCACGCGGGAGATGGCGCACGATTTCGGGCCTCTGGGGGTGCGGGTCAACGCCATTGCCCCGGGCGAGGTCGAGACCTCTATCCTGTCACCCGGCACCGAGAAGATCGTCGAGACGTTGCCGCTGCGGCGGCTTGGACAGCCCGCTGAAGTGGCTGACGTGATCTGGTTCCTGTGCTCGCAACAGTCGAGCTACGTGACCGGGGCGGAGATCGAGGTCAACGCCGGCCAGCACGTCTGAGGTCAGGACAGCCCGGCGACGATGGCCCGCAGCGTGTCGATCCCGGAGCCCTTCTCGGACGAGGTGACAACGAGTTCGGGAAAGGCCGCAGGATGCCTGGCAAGCGCGCCGCGGACCTGCGCGAGCACCGTGTCCAGTTCCTTCGCGAGGATCTTGTCGGTCTTCGTCAGGACCGCCTGGAACGGCACCGCCGCCTTGTCGAGGAGTGTCAGGATCTCCTCGTCGACGGCCTTCACCCCATGGCGCGCATCGATCAGCACGAAGGCGCGGCGCAGGTTGACGCGACCCTGCAGGTAGGCCTTGAGGAGCCGCTGCCATTTCTCGACGACAGGTTTCGGCGCCTCGGCATAGCCGTAGCCTGGCAAGTCAACGAGGTAGAGCCGCTCCCCGAGAGTGAAGAAGTTGATTTCCTGGGTCCGGCCGGGAGTGTTCGAGGCCCGCGCCAGACTTTTCCGCGCGGTCAGGGCATTGATGAGCGATGATTTCCCGACGTTCGACCGGCCCGCGAAGCAGACCTCGATGCGATCGGGAGGGGGCAGTCCGTCGACGGCGACCACACCTTTCAGGAACTCCGCCCCGGAAAAGATCCGGCGGGCGAGGGTGGCCTCCGCCTCGTCCGGTTCCGCCGCGAGGGGAAAGGGGAGGTTCATGCGATCCGCACCTGGTCATCCCGGGCAACAAGGCCGCCGGAGATCACTCGGGCATAAACGCCGAAATCCTGGTGACCGTAGCCCTCCTCGAGCGCGCCGAGCGTGTCGGCATCGGCAATGCCGGTATCGGGGTTCGCACAGGTGGCCTTGCACCGGGTGATCCTCTCTTCGACACGCAGCACGGCGTCGCCCAGGCGCAACTCGCGTCCGACAAGATCGAATTCCTCCCAGGGCACCAGCCCCTCGATCCAGAAATTCCCGCGCCAGCGGTGCATCGAAAGGTTCTTTCCGATCCTCTCGCCGAGCGCTCGGTTCGAGGACCAGCTAAGGACCGACACGAAGGGGTCGGGAACATCGGTGAAGGCGGTTTCCGCGCGGATGAGGCGGCTAGGCGACGGGCGGTTCGGTGGCCAGAGAGGCTGCAGCCATTCCACCAGCGCGGCGGCATCGTCGGGATCGTCGGGCATGCCCTCGATCGTGCCGGCAAGCGGGTGCGACAAGGCGATGCGGCCGGCTCTCGTATCGAAGCTCGCAGAGACCGCCATGAGCGGAGGCGCCGAGACGCCCCGCAGGAAGTTCTGCTTCGGTACCCAGCCGCCGCCGTCCAGCTGCGCCCCTTCATGGGCTACCGCCCAGACTCTGTCCCAAGGCAGAACGGCGTCGGCGGCCAGAGTGATGGCGTCGACCTCCTCGCGCCCGATGGCCTTGATCGGATGGCGGACGATGCGGTCGATCCGGGCGCTCATCGGCCCATGGTCACTTCTTGCCTGGCTTGCTGGGTCCGGGTGCCACTTCTGCCGGCTTCTTTCGACTGAAGCTCGACTTAATGTTGCCAAACAGATCCGGTTTGTGCCCGTGGGTCCGCATGATGATGTATTGCTGCATGAACGTGATCGTGTTGTTCGCAATCCAGTAGATGATCAGGCCCGAGGCGAACGACCCCAGCATGAACATGAAGATCCACGGCATCCAGGCAAAGATCGCCGCCTGGGTCGGATCGGTCGGCGCCGGGTTGAGCTTCTGCTGGAACCACATCGAGATTCCGAGGAGCAGCGGCAAGATCCCGATGAAGATCAGGTGCAGGATCGACCCTGTTTCGGGCGCGGCCCAGGGCAGCGCGCCCCAGAGGTTCCACAGCGACGACGGGTCGGGCGCCGACAGGTCGCGCAGCCAGCCGAAGAACGGGGCGTGCCGCAACTCGATGGTGACGAAGATCACCTTGTACAGAGAGAAGAAGATCGGGATCTGGAGGAGGATCGGCAGACAGCCCGCAGCCGGGTTCACCTTCTCGCGCTTGTAGAGTTCCATCATCTCGCGCTGCATCTTCTGGCGGTCGTCGCCGACCCGCTCCTTCAGCTTCTCCATCTCGGGCTGAAGCTCCTTCATCCGCGCCATCGACACGTAGGACTTCCGCGCCAGCGGGAAGAGGATGAGCTTGATGATGATGGTCAGACCGATGATCGCAAGGCCCATGTTGCCGATCAACAGGTTGAGCCAGTGCAGCACCGCAAAGATCGGCTTGGTCAGGAAGAAGAACCATCCCCAGTCGATCGAGTCGATGAAACGGTCGACGCCGGCCTCGTTTTGGTACTTGCGGATCGTTTCCCACTCCTTCGCGCCGGCAAAGAGGCGCAGGGTCGAGGTCGTCTCGGCACCAGGCGCCAGCGTGAAGGCGGGAAGGCGGACCGAGGTGCGATAGAGGTCCTGGGAAGGAATGTGTTTGGCAACGGCAGTGAAGGGCTGTCCAGGGGGGGGGATCAGGACAGTCTGCCAGAAGTGGTCGGTGAAGCCGATCCAGCCATTCCCGACGACCTCCGCGAGTGAGGTCGGACCGCCTTCCTCGGGGATCGGTTGTTCGTCGGCAATGTCGCCATAGCTCGTTTCCTCGAGCGTGCCATCCGCCATCCGCACGATGCCCTCGTGCAGGATGAAGAAGTTCTTGATGTCGGTGGGAATGCCCTGACGCTCTACCACACCGTAGCCGCGCAGCGCCGCTGGTGTCTCCCCACGGTTGGCAATCCGGTCGGTGATGGTGAACATGTAGTCGGCGTCCACCGCGATCTCTCGGTTGAACTCGAGGCCAGCAGGGCTTTTCCAGGTCAGTGTGACGGGGGTTTCCGGCGAGAGCGTCTCACCCGACCCGACCTGCCACGGCGTGTCGGGGCCGGGGAGGTCGGCGGACGGGATGGTTCCATCCGCCGAGGCCCATCCGGCAAGCGCGTATTGCGCGCCCGGAGTTCCGGCAGCTGAGAGAAGCCGCACGATGTCGGAGCCTTCGTCGATCGTCTCGCGGTAGTCCTTGAGGGACAGATCGTCGAGGCGGCTGCCAACAAGGGAGATCGTCCCGGAAAGCCGGGCGGTATCGATCGGAACGCGGGGCGTTTCGGCGGCGGCGGCGCTCACGGTGGTGCCTGCCTCGCCACTTCCGGGAGGCAGGACTATGGGGCCACCCTCGGGGGTGGAAGTTCCGGTTGCGCCGGGCACCTGCAGGCTCGACCCTGTTTCCGGGGGCGGCGGCACCGGCTCGGGAGGCGGGAACAGGACGAACCAGACGAGAATGACGAGGAAGCTCAGCGCAATCGCGAGAAGGAGGTTCTTGTTCTGATCGTCCATACGTCGAAAGTCCTGCCGGGGCCGGTGAAAGTCAGCGCCGGTTCAACAATCCGGGGGGGGAAAGGTCAAGGGGAATCGGGGTGCCGGTCTGCGCGAGGTCGCCGCCCCGCCAGACGACGCCCCCTCCGACAATGTCCGCTCGCGAGTGCCCGCCGGGTGATGGTGGCCGAGCGCGGACCGCCCCCAGGCGGAGGCGTCAGGCGAGCGCCCGCGCACGCCGACCCGCGGACGGCGCTGCGGCCAACGCGCCGAGATCACGGTGACCCGGCGACGCAAGAGCGGCAGCCGAGCCTCGGGACGGCCCGGTGCAGGGAGTTCCGCAGACCAGGCAGTCCGAACGGCTTGTACCGGCGCTCTCGCGCGGGAAAACGGTGGGGCAAGGCCGGGCACAATCGGACCACCGCGACAGGGGGACCCGGGGGTTGCCGCTGGCGGACCCGCCGAGGATTGGCATCAGGCGATGGGCACGACAATTGCCTCCTGCCGGACGCCGGAGAGGTTCCGCCCCGGTGTGACGGGCCCCGGCATTCCGGCGAAGCGGGCGACCGTTGGGTCCAGACTGCGACCCGGCGCGCGGGAAGGGACGTCCTGGCCAGGCGTGACGGGAGATCTCCGCGATTGTGCCGTGCCGAGCCGTCGCTCTCAGCCAACCCGTCGACGGATCTCCGGTGTCGTGGCGAGCTTGGAGCGATGCCGTTCCATCCAGCCGATGGTCTCCTCGAAGGGCATCGCCCGCGCGATGCCGAAGCCCTGCACGTGGTTGCACCCGAGCTGGGCGAGCATTGCATGCTCGCTCACCCGCTCGACGCCCTCGGCAAGCGTCTCGATTCCCAGCCGCTCCGCCATGCTCAGGATGGCCGACACCATACGCTGCTGCTCGCGGTCGGTGTCGATATCGGCGACGAAGGATCGATCTATCTTGATCCGCCCGATATCGAAGCGGCGCAATGCGGCGAGCGAGGCGTTGGCAGTGCCGAAGTCGTCGAGGTCGATGCGACAGCCCAGTTTGCGCAGCGCCGCGATGGTCCTGGGGATCGTGTCGTCGCTCATGTCTACGACGACCGTCTCGAGTACCTCGATGGTAAGACGCTCCGGCGCGAGACCGAACCGGTCGAGTTCCCATGCCAGGCGTTCGGCCAGGCGCGGATTGCGCAGTTCTTCGGCAGACATGTTGAGGCCGACGGCCGGCACCTTGACTGCTGCCTTGTCCCAGGCGCGCAGCGCGTTGAGTGAATGGAACAGCATCTGGTCGCCCAGCCGGTCCAGCACGCCGGCCGTTGCCAATGCGGGAAGGAACTCCTGTGGCTCGATCACGCCGAGATCGGGATGTTCCCAGCGCGCGAGCGCCTCGAAGCCCGAGATCTGGCCTGTGTCGGTGGAGAGCTGTGGCTGGAACCACGGGCGGATGTGACCGGCCTCCAGTGCGGCGGCGGCCTCCTTCGCGTCAGTCCGTGAGGGTTGTGCCGTCCTCGTGCCGGCGTAGGCGCGGATGCTGCCGGGTCCTGCAAGCACCGCCTCCGAAAGAGCGGACCGGGCCGCACCGAGAATAGCCTGGCCCGAAGGCTGAGGTGCACGGCTGCCGAGGCAGAACCCCACGGAACAACTGGCATGGACCTGTCCCTGGTCGAGCGCCACCGGCTCCCGCACCGCAGCCTGGATCCGCGCTGCGGTCTGGATTGCGGCCTCGAGGTCGCAGCGCCCGCCCGCTGCAAGCCCGATACCGAACACGGCGCCGTCCAGACGGGCCACGACGTCCTTCTCGCGCACCACCCCCGCAATTCGCTCGGCACTCCGCTTGAGCACCACTTCGGCCGCATGAAGCCCATGCTGCGTCTCGATCCGGTCGAAGGCATCGATCTCGATGGCGAAGGCGACGGTGGACCGGCCGGTCCGGGCCGCCTCGACGAAGACCTCGTCGAGGGTCTCGACAAGATCGGACGCCAACGCCAGCCCCGTCAGCCCGTCGTCCTCTCCGCGCCTTGACACACCGGGCTCGTCGCGCCCGAGAACGTAGAGCGCCGGGAACAGCACCGCAGCCAGCACCAGCACCATTTCGCCGCCGAACCAGACACCCGCGAGGAGCAGCGCAGGGACGAAAGGAAGCGCTTCCTTGCGCGCAATCCAGCGCTTGACGAACGCGCGGGCGGGCTGGGTGGTCTGGCGGGGCATATGTGCACTCCTGCGGAACATGGCGCCGCGGAAACAGCCCGCGCCGGCTTGTCCCTCCGGGATACTCCCGTTCTGGTCATCCGCAGGTTAACGGGTCGGGGTCGAACTGATGCACATTCGCGTCGAATCCTATGGACCGTCAGGCTCCCGAGCCTCGGCGTTCGCGCGCTGCAGCCCCGCGAAGTCGAACAGCACCGGATCAAGAAGGTGGGATGGCCGCGCGTTCGACAGCGCGCGGAACATCACCTGGCGACGACCGGGGCTTCGCTTCTCCCAGTCCTCGAGCAGCGACTTGACCTGCGCCCGCTGGAGTCCCTCCTGGCTTCCGCACAGGTCGCAGGGGATGATCGGATAGCCCATCGCGCGGGAAAACCGTTCGCAGTCCTCCTCGGCCACGAAGGCCAGAGGGCGGCAGACGAGCAGGTCGCCATCCTCGTTCAGCAACTTCGGCGGCATGGTCGCGAGCCGCCCGCCATGGAAAAGGTTCATGAAGAACGTCTCTAGGATGTCGTCGCGATGGTGCCCGAGGACGACCGCCGTGCACCCCTCTTCGCGGGCAATGCGATAGAGGTTTCCACGCCGCAGTCGCGAGCAGAGCGAACAGTAGGTGCGCCCCTGGGGAATCTTCGAGACCACGACGGAATAGGTGTCCTGGTATTCGATCCGGTGCGGCACACCCATCCGCCCCAGGAACTCGGGAAGCACTGTCGCCGGAAAGCCCGGCTGGCCCTGGTCGAGGTTGCAGGCCAGCAACTCGACGGGCAGCAGCCCGCGCCATTGAAGCTCGACTAGGGCGGCGAGGAGCGTGTAGCTGTCCTTGCCGCCGGACAGGCAGACAAGCCACTTCCCGCCCTTTTCCAGCATCCCGTACCGGTCGATGGCCTCGCGGGTGCCCTGCACGATCCGCTTGCGGAGCTTGCGGAACTCGACAGACTTGGGCGCCCCGTGGAACAAGGGGTGGATGTCGTCGCCGATCTCGTCGTCGAACATGGGCCTGTGACCTCGGGTGCTGCGATGCGTCTTTGCCACAAGTGCACTCGCCGCGAAAGCCGCGCGTTCAGCGGTGGTTCGCGTCGTGCTCGGGATCGGCCCCGGGCACCGGGTCGTAGCCCGCGCCCCCGGCCGGATGGCAGCGGGCGATCCGGCGCAACGCTAGCCGCGTGCCCTTCGCCGCCCCGTGGCGTTCGAGCGCCTCCAGGGCGTAGGCCGAGCAGGTGGGCTGGAACCGGCAGCCGTGGCCGACCCAGGGGCTCAGGACAAGCCGGTAGGCGCGCACGGGCAGGGCGACAAGGTGCGCAAGGGGGCTCATGGCGCAGCCGCCACGCCGTGGACTCTGGCGAGCGCCCGGCGCAGATCGTCTTGAAGCGCCGAGAAGTCGCGGGCGGCGGTCGCGGCTTCGCGGCCAATCAGGACATAGTCCCAACCCGGTCGCCCGTGTTCGGGGAGGACAAGGCGCGCGATCTCGCGAAGACGACGTCTGGCCCGGTTTCGCGCGACAGCGTTGCCGACCTTCTTCGAGCATGTAAAGCCGATCCGAACCAGAGCAGGCCCGATGTCTTCGTCCTCGCCCCTGCGGCGTGCCTGGAGGAGAAAGGCCGGGGCGCCCTGCCGACGGGCCTTCGCTGCACGCAGGAAATCCGCGCGGTTCCGGAGGATAACAGGCACAGAAGGACAACCTGTCACGGAAAAAGCCTCGTCCGCCGGGCCTTTGGGGCCTGGCGCGAGGGTTCCCGACGGTGTCATGAGATCGGACGGGTAGGGCTACTCAGGCCGAGAGCTTCTTGCGACCGCGGGCGCGGCGTGCATTCAGCACGAGGCGGCCGCCCTTGGTCGCCATGCGGGCGCGAAAGCCGTGGCGCCGGGCCCGGACGAGCTTGGAGGGTTGATAGGTGCGCTTCATCGCGTCTCTCCGTCGGATCGGGCGCGACCCAAGGGAAACCCAGAGGGATTCGAGCGCCGCTGCAATTCGAAGACCGCCTCATATGCGAGGCCCCGGTCCAAGTCAACGCGCGCGCTGCAACAAAGGCCGAGAAGCGGCAGGCGGATTGTTACAGCTTGCCGCCGCGCGATCACGAAAACACCGCGCTCCGTCGCGCCCTGTCAAGCAGCCGTGATAGGGCTATCGCAAGTCCGTCCCGCCCCGCATGTTCCGGCTTGCAAACCGACATAGGACAGCGCCAGTGACCGACATGACCAATATGCCACCCGGAGGCGGGCTCACCCGTCGATTGCCACTCATCGTGATTGCCGCCGTCGCGGTGGCGGGTGCCGTCCTGCTGCGCGAGCATCTGTCGTTCGAAGCGCTCGCGGCGAACCGAGAGGCGCTTGTGGATTTCCGGGAAGCGCACTTCGTGCTGACGGTAGCGGCCTTCATGGCGGCCTACATCGTTATTGTTGCCTTCTCGCTGCCCGGCTCGGCGATTGCGACGTTGACGGGCGGGTTTCTCTTCGGTCTCTTTCCCGGCGCCCTGTTCAACGTCCTGTCGGCCACGATCGGCGCCGCGGCGATCTTCATGGCTGCGCGCTGGGGGGCGGGCGACCGCCTTGCCGCCCGGCTGGATGCCGGCGAGGGGCGGATCGCCAAGCTGCGCGAAGGGTTGCGAGAGAACGAACTTTCCGTCCTGTTTCTCATTCGCCTCGTGCCGGCAGTACCTTTTTTTGTCGCGAACCTCCTGCCTGCGCTGGTTGGCGTCTCCCTGTCGAGGTTCGTCCTCACGACGTTCTTCGGCATCATCCCCGGTGCTGTGGTCTACACATGGGTGGGGGCCGGGCTCGGCGAGGTGTTCGCGCGCGGCGAGACCCCTGACCTTGGCATCATCTTCGAGCCGCAGATTCTCGGCCCGATCCTTGGCCTCGCGGCACTGGCTGCGCTGCCAATCCTGATCAAGGCGCTGCGGCGCAAGGGAGTCTGAGTCATGGAGCGGATCAAGACGGACGTCTGCGTGATCGGCGCGGGCTCGGGTGGGCTTTCGGTGGCGGCCGGTGCGGCGCAGATGGGGGCTTCGGTCGTGCTGATCGAGGGCCACAAGATGGGGGGCGACTGCCTGAACTATGGCTGCGTGCCGTCAAAGGCGCTCCTCGCTGCGGCAAAGCAGGCGCAGGCGATGCGCGGCGGAGCCGGGCTCGGCGTGATGCCGGTCGACCCGACGGTCGACTATGGGGCCGCCAAGGATCACGTCGCCCGGGTCATCGAAACGATTGCGCCCTTCGACAGCCAGGAGCGGTTCGAGGGCTTCGGCGTCAGGGTGATCCGTGACTGGGGCCGGTTCGTCTCGCCAACCGAGGTCGAGGCGGGCGATGTCCGCATCACAGCGCGACGCTTCGTGATCGCCACCGGCTCGGGCCCCTTCGTTCCGCCGATTCCGGGGCTCGATACGGTGCCTTACTACACCAACGAGACGATCTTCGACCTGCGCGAGCGACCCGACCACCTGTTGGTGATCGGCGGCGGACCCATCGGAATGGAGATGGCGCAGGCGCACCGCCGCCTGGGCTGCCGGGTCACTGTCATCGAGGGCGCCAAGGCGTTCGGCCGGGACGATCCCGAAATGGCGGCGGTAGTGCTTGAGAAGCTCAAAGCCGAAGGCATCGAGATCGTCGAGGAAGCGCTTGCGGAAGAGATCACCGGCAGGGAAGGCCGCGTCCAGGTGCGGGTAAAGGATGGTCGGTCCTTCGAGGGCAGTCACATCCTTGTCGCGGTCGGCCGCAAGGTGAACCTGGAGCGGCTCGATCTCGACAGGGGCAGGGTCAAACACGACCGGCGCGGCGTCGCGGTCGACCGCGGTCTCAGGTCGGTCTCGAACCGCAGGGTCCATGCTATAGGCGATGCCGCTGGGGGACTCCAGTTCACCCATGTCGCGGGCTATCATGGCGGTATCGTCATACGCTCGATGCTCTTCGGCCTGCCCGCGAAGGCCACCAACCGCCACATTCCATGGGCCACCTACACCGATCCTGAATTGGCCCAAGTCGGGCTGACCGAGGCGGAGGCCCGTAAGGCACACGGCCCTGCCCTGACCGTCGTGCGATGGCCCTTCCACGAGAACGACCGCGCCGTCGCCGAAGGCAAGACGACCGGCCTTGTCAAGGTCATGGTGGTGAAAGGCAGGCCCGTCGGCGCTTCGATCGCCGGGGCAGGGGCCGGAGAGCAGATCGGTCTCTGGGCCCTTGCCATCGCCAACAATCTGAAGATGTCGGCGCTTGCCAGCACAGTCTTGCCCTACCCGACGTTGGCGGAAGCCAGCAAGCGTGCGGCGGGAGCCTATTTTTCTCCCAAGCTCTTTGATAATCCTATGGTCAAGCGGGTCGTGCGGCTGGTGCAGAAGTACCTGCCCTGATCGCCGGCAATCACTGGGGCGCGCATGTTCTTCAAGACACTCTCCGGGCGCTTCCTTCTCCTCACGGTCATCTTCGTGATGCTCGCCGAGGTGCTGATCTTCGTCCCGTCCGTCGCGCGCTTCCGCGAGGATTTTCTTCTGTCGCGCCTCGAACGGGCGCAGATCGCCGCGCTGGCGCAGATCGCGGCAGAGGGTATGCTGCCGGCCGAGCTCGAGGCGGAACTACTGAGAAACGCGGATGTCTACAACGTCGTGCTCCGGCGTGACGAGGCCCGCGAGCTTGTGCTGTCCTCGCCCATGCCGGCGCCTATCGACGCCTCCTTCGACCTGCGCTCTCCGACATCATGGGAACTGATCCGTGACGCGGCGATCAGACTCTGGGACAGCGAGGAACGCATCATCCGGGTCATAGGCGAACCTGTCCGCGAGGCTGGGCTGCTGATTGAAGTGACGATGGAGACCGGCAAGCTCAGGCTCGCGATGATCGACTACGGCCTCCGCATTCTGTGGCTTTCGGCGGTGATCTCGGTCATCACGGCCAGCCTCCTGTTCCTTGCTGTGCGCGCCTTCCTGGTCCAACCGATCCGGAACGTTGTGTCCGCGATGCAGCTGTATGCCGAAGCCCCCGAGGATGTGCGCCGTGTGATCGCGCCCTCCGCCCGCGTCCTGGAACTGCGCGAGGCCGAGACGGCGCTGCGATCGCTGCAGACCCAGCTCACAGGTGCGCTGAAGCAGAAGGAGCGACTCGCCCAGCTTGGTCAGGCAGTGGCCAAGATCAGCCATGACCTGCGAAACATCCTGACCTCCGCCCAGCTCTTCGCCGACCGGATGGAAGCCAGCAAGGATCCGGCGGTGCGCCGCGCCGCGCCAAAGCTTGTAGGCTCGATCAGCCGTGCGGTGAATCTCTGCGAGTCTACTCTGGCGTTCGGCCGAGCCGAAGAGCCGCCGCCCGCGCTGAACCTCATGCGGATTGCCCAACTCGTGGCAGAGGTGGTCGACGGCGAACGGCTGGCGGTCGGGGACGCCGACATCAGCTTTGCCGAGGACGTGCCTGCCGGCATGGTGATCCGGGCAGATTCCGAACAACTCTACCGCGTTCTTGCGAACCTCGTGCGCAATGCACGCCAGGCGATCATGGCCTCCGGCAAGCCGGGTGAGATTGCCGTGCGTGCCGACGAGGATGACGAGGCCTGGTCGATTGCGGTGACCGACACCGGACCAGGTCTTCCGCCCAAGGCACTCGATCACCTGTTTCAGGCCTTCCAGGGAGGAACACGCAAGGGAGGATCGGGCCTCGGCCTCGCCATTGCCGCGGAACTCGTGCGCGGCCACGGCGGGCGGCTCGACCTAGTGCGCACTGGGCCGGAGGGGACTGAGTTCGCCATCTGCCTGCCAAAGGGCGCGGCTGTGGCCACGACCGGCGAGGCGGCCGAGTGAATAGGGCCTTGCAACGCTCCGCCCCGGGCGTTACATGCCGCGACCACGGACCCGTAGCTCAGCTGGATAGAGCACCAGACTACGAATCTGGGGGTCGGGCGTTCGAATCGCTCCGGGTCCGCCATCCCATTCCCTGCATTCCCTGAAGTTCGGCTGCGGTCCCACTGGCGGTTTGCCTGCGCGGTGGAAATCTGGATATTTGGCGGCGGGCAGCGTCAGAGGCGGGCCCTGGGACGGAGGTGTTTCTTGCGGGTCCTTGTCATCGCGTTGTGCGCCCTTCTCGTCGTCTCGCAAGCGGCCTGGGCCGACAACGACAGCTGCGAATATGCCCGCGACGGCGAATGCGACGAAGGCCGCTATGGCGGTGGCGCCGCCTGCTCCGACGGTACCGACGCGACCGATTGCCGGGCAATCGCCGCCACCGCGACGTGCGAGTTCGCCTTCGACTACCAGTGCGACGAGGCGCGGTATGGCGGTGGCGGGGCCTGCACGGCTGGCAGCGACACCTTCGACTGCGCACGTCTCGCAGCGCGGCAGAGCGACGACAGCTGTGTCTACGCCAACGACGCCGAATGCGACGAGCCGCGGTTCCACAATACTTCCGGCCTTTGCCGTGATGGAACCGACGCGACCGATTGCCGGGGGGCAGAAACCCCGTCGCAAGCCCTCGCCAGGCTGATGGCACTCCTGCCCAAGGACATCCGCCGACAACTCGGAAACGACAGCTGCGAGTATGCGAATGATCGCGAATGCGACGATGCCGGTTTCGGGGGCACGGGTTTTTGCGATTCCGGCACCGATGCTGCCGACTGCCGTGCGCTGGCGGCGGGGGGCGACGACACCTGCCGATACGCGGGCGACAACGAGTGCGACGAGCCCGGGATCGGCCTCGACTACTGCATCTCGGGCAGCGACACGACCGACTGCGCCCCGGTGGCATTCCTGCGCAACCGCGACAACAGCTGCGTCACCGCCTTCGACAGGCGCTGCGACGAACCGGGGCAGGGCACCGGGACCTGCGAAGCGTTCAGCGACACCGCCGACTGTGTCGGACGTGGGCGCCCTGTCCAGGCGTCGGACCACTTCTTTGGGAGGGACGACCGGTTCCTGCCCGACCCGACCGTTATGCCCTGGCGGACGATCGGGCGGCTCACCGGTGACAACGGCGATTGCTCGGGCGTGCTGGTGGGGTCGCGCACCGTCCTGACCGCCGGGCATTGCCTTACCGACGATGGCACGGTCACCGTTCTGCCGGAGTACTTCTTCGCCGGCCAGCGTGGCGGGCGCTATGTGGCCAAGGCGCGCGTCGTGGCCGGCGAGTTCGCGCCGGACTACGCGACCGAGACCCGGCCGGCAGGCCGGGGCAACGGCACCGACTGGGGCCTCGTCACGCTCGACCGCGACCTGGGTCTGACGGTCGGTTTCCTCGACGTCCACGTGCTCGGCCCAATCGACATTGCGGCGATCGACAGCGGTGGCCTCGTCGTCGACCAGGCCGGCTACAGTTGGGACACCGGCGACAACCTGTCGGGCCACCTTGGCTGCCGGGTCACCGATGCCTATGCCGATTCCACGATCCTGCACGAATGCGATACCACTCAAGGCGACAGCGGCTCGCCAGTCCTGCTTCGCGTCGGCGACAGCTACCGTGTGATCGCGGTGGACAGCCAGTTCTTCGATCGCGAGGAGAAGAATGTCACATTCACCTCGGGCAACCTGGCGGTCGACTCCCGCGCATTCGCAGAGGCGGTGCGGCGCGCAAACGGAGGTTGAGTGCGCTTCGGCACGCCTCCTGGGCGCCCCAATTCGCCACGGTTTCGGACGAACTTTCCTGAAAATTTCACGGACAGGTCCTGCTTGCGCCCTGCCTGCCGGGCACCTTGACCTCAACCGAAATGGAGGACCGACCGATGAAAGTGATCCAGGACATCATCGCCCGTTCAAGCGGCAAGGACGTTTCGCTGGACGATCGCTACGAGCAGCGCTTCGAGACGCTGGCGCGCAGCGCGCAGCGCCCCGTCCGCCAGCCAACGTTCTTCGCGGTCGTCAGAATGCAGGCTGAACTTCAGGCAGCCTGAGCTCCCGGATCAGGTCGCGGAGCTCCTGCCGCGCGGCGATGTTCGAGACGTTCAGGTTTGTCACGCCCAGGTCGCGCAGGTCGAGAAGCGTCAGGCCGTTCGGGAAGAGCTCGCGGAAGATGACACGCTCGTTGAATCCCGGGACGACCCGGAACCCGATCCGCCGCGCCAGCGCCTGAAGCGCATCCGCCATCTTCTTCTTGTTGTGCATCGCCTGGGCGCCGACACGGTTGCGGCACACAACCCAGTCGATCGGCTTCAGCCCCGCCTGCGCCCGCAACTGGCGCGCATTCCACACCATCTCCGAATAGATCGACGGCCCGAGGACCTTGTTGGTGTCCGGATCGGTCCGGGCCAGCAGGTCGAAGTCGATGAAGCTGTCGTTCAGCGGCGTGATCAGCGTATCGGCCAGCGAATGCGCCACCTGGCTCAGCCTTGTATGCGAGCCGGGGCAGTCGATCACAATGAAGTCGGTGTCCTGCTCGAGTCCGGCGACGGCCTGTGACAGCCGCCGGTCGAAGGCGTTCTCACCCGGAGAGAGCGTTGAAGGGTCGATCTCGGGAAGCTCGCGGTAGTCCGGCGTTGGAAGGGAGAGGCCATTCCGCTCTGCATAGGCACGGCGGTTCTCGACATAACGGCCGAAGCTTCTCTGCCGCAGGTCGAGGTCGAGCGCGCCCACTCGGAAGCCGAGCCGCGCGAGCGCAGTGGCCACATGCATCGAGGTGGTGGACTTGCCGGACCCGCCCTTTTCGTTGCCGACGACGATGATATGCGCCACGGATCTGCCCCCAAGCCCGCCCGGAATCGAAAAGCGCGCCAGTGGCCCGGCGCGCCGTCACTATATGTTGTGTGCGCTCGCTTGAAAAGCGCGATGGGTTCAGAAGCCGAGGCCAGCGTACTTGTTCTTGAACTTCGACACGCGGCCGCCGGCGTCCATCAGCTTGGCGTTGCCGCCGGTCCAGGCCGGATGCACCAACGGGTCGATGTCCAGCGCCAGCTGGTCGCCTTCCTTGCCCCAGGTCGACATGGTCTGGAACACGGTGCCATCGGTCATCTTGACGTTGATGACGTGGTATTCGGGGTGAATGCCCTTTTTCATGGCTGAGGCTCCTTACTCGGACTTTTCTTTGTAGTTGGTCTGCTCCGCAATGCGCGCCGACTTTCCGCGGCGGTTGCGGAGGTAATAGAGCTTTGCGCGGCGCACGCGGCCGCGGCGGACCACCTCGATCGAATCGATGTTGGTCGAGAACAGCGGGAAGACACGCTCGACGCCTTCGCCGAACGAGATCTTGCGCACCGTGAACGAACCGGCGATGCCGTGGCCGTTCTTGCGGCTGATGCAGACACCTTCGTAGTTCTGCACGCGGCTCCTGGTGCCCTCGGTTACCTTGAAGCCAACGCGGATCGTGTCGCCGGGCTTGAAGTCGGGAATCGTCTTGCCGAGCTTCGCAATCTGCTCGGCTTCTATTTGCGCGATCAGGTCCATCGCATCAGTCCTTCTTTACGCGCGGTTGCTTCCGCGGATGTTGGTGCTCACCGGTATCCTCGGGGTCGCGCCCATGTGCCTCGCACCAGGCCCGCCAGAGGTCGGGTCGCCGTTCTCTCGTCAGCCTTTCGGCCTCTTCCTTCCGCCACGACGAAACCCGCGCATGATGCCCCGAGAGCAGAACCTCGGGGATCGCGCGGCCGAGCCAATCGGCGGGTCTTGTATACTGCGGGTGCTCCAGAAGTCCGTCGGAGAAGGACTCCTCTTCGGTGGACACCTGATTCCCGAGCACGCGGGGTATAAGCCGGACCGTCGCGTCGATCAAGGCTTGTGCAGCGATCTCGCCTCCTGTCAGGACGAAATCGCCAAGGCTGAGTTCCTCCAACGAATAGGCATCGAGAACGCGCTGGTCCACGCCCTCGAAGCGCCCGCACAGCAGGGTCAGGCCGTCGCACTGCGCCAGGCGTCGCGCGTCCGCCTGGCAGAACGGTCTCCCGCGCGGGCTGAGGTAGATCACCGGCCATCTCGATCGGTCGGACGGAGTGCCCGCCGCAGCCGCGTCGAGGCCGCGCGCCACGACGTCCGCGCGCAGCACCATCCCAGCGCCTCCCCCGGCGGGCGTGTCGTCAACGTCGCGGTGCCGGCCTTCGCCGAAGCTGCGCAGGTCGATCGTCTCCAGTGCCCAGAGCCCGGTATCGAGCGCCTTTCCAGTCAGCGAAAGCCCCAGAACGCCGGGAAAAGCCTCCGGAAGCAGCGTGATCACCTTTGCCACCCAGGCGCCCTTGAGCTGCGGACGTTCCTCCATCAGATCGCGAGGCGTGAGCGTCGGCGTCATGCGCAGGCGCCCGTGCGACCTTGCCGGCACGGCAGAGCCGGTTTGCCCGGGAGATTTCGGCGTCTCGCTCATGGGCCGGGCTTCTCGCATGGGCTTTCGTCAAACGGAAGCCCCGGCGCCGCTGGGTCAGGGCGGGCCGAGGCTCGTCGCGCGTCGTTCTGGGGTCGGGGGTCAGGCGACCTTCGGTTGCGACACGTCTTCGGCCAGCGTGCGCAGCGCGCGCGCAACGAAAGGATCGCGGCTCTCGAAGTCGGCTGCAATGGATTGCAGGCGGATCGTGCTGGGGATCGCGGCCGCAAGTCCGGGCGTGACAGGCAGCAGCTTGCGCAGGTCGATCGCGACCTCCTGCACCAGGTTCGGCACTCGGCTTGCAAGGCTACGGGCGATCGCCGGGCCGAAGCGGCCGTCGGCAACCAACCGACGGGCGGTGACGGGTCTGAGCGCAAGGGCCGCCTGGGTCTGCACGAAGGGCAGGTGTGCTGCCTCGGCTTCAGCCAACTCGGTGAGGAGCTCGTCCACGATCGCAGATCGCTCGGCGAAGTCCACGTAGGGTGCGATTTCGGCCCGGGTTGCCCCGTGCGCCGGAAGGGCTCGCAGGGCGTCCATGACCGCGGCGGCGATCTCGCCCTTGTCGGCTTTCTGTTCCCGGCCCATCGAGGGCATGTCGAGGATGCATGACCCGAACTGAAGGCTGCCGTCGAGTTCGGCCGCCGACGACGGAGTTTCCGAGCGTTGCAGTAGCCGCGCCGCGCCGATGGCGAGCATCGACATCAGCAGCGTGAAGACGAAGGGCAGAGCCGGCGTGAAGCCGAACAACCCGCCGATGCCGCGCCCGACAACCAGGCAGAACGCGACCACGGCCATCTGGCCCGCAAAGAGCAGAAGCGGCCATGCCAGTGCGCGGGGGGAAGTCCACTGCGCCCGTGTGGCAGGCCAGTCGCCGGGTCGAGCAACGTGCAACCAGAGCATGAAGATCACGGCGAAGAGGGGGATCGTGTCAAAGCCGTGCCCCGACAGGCCGGCGTAGAGCGGGCCCATGTAGAGGAGCGCCGAGGTGGCGAAGAACGCGCGGTCGCGGAGTGGCATTAACCTAGTCCTTCTGGCGGGTCTGCGATCAGGCGGCCTGCTGCGAGGTCCACGGTTGGCACGATTGCCTTGGTGAATGGCAACAATAAGGCATCTTTCTGGCCTGATGCGCGGATTTCCAGAAGGTCGGTCGCGCCATGATTGTGCACGGCGGTCACGCGACCGAGCGATTTCCCCCCTGTATCAAGCACTTCAAGCCCGATCAGATCCGCATGGTAGAACTCGTCGTCGGGAAGCTGTGGAAGTCGGTCGCGGTCGGCGTAGAGGCTGACGCCACGTAAGGCGTCGGCCTCCTCCTTCGTCGACACGCCACTCAACCGCACCGCGAATCCCCCCGGGATCGAGCGCGTGATCTCGATGTCGAAAGTACGGCGGCCGTCCTCGGTATGGAGGGGGGCGTAGCGGGCGATGGCCTCGGGCTCGGAGCAGAAGCTCTTGACCCTGACCTCGCCGCGCACGCCGAAGGCTCCGCCAAGCGCGCCCACGCAAACGCGCGGACCGCTCAACGGTCACCCCCGGCGTGCGGGGCAAGCATCACTCGGCGGACGCCTCGGCCGCGCGCGCGGCCTTCTGCTCGGCGCGCTCCTTGGCGGCCTTGCCGGGCTCGCCCTTCTTGAGGTTCGCGCGGGCCTTCTTCGGCATCGCGCCGGCGGCTTCGAGCATGCGGGCGATGCGGTCGGTCGGCTGGGCGCCGAGGCCGAGCCAATGCTTCACGCGGTCGATGTCCATCTTCACCCGATCCTCGCTGTCCTTCGGCAGGAGCGGGTTGTAGGTGCCGAGCTTCTCGAGGAAGCGGCCGTCGCGGGGCATCCGGCTGTCGGAGGCGACGATCGAATAGAACGGGCGCTTCTTGCTGCCCCCGCGGGCAAGGCGGATCTTCATGGCCATGTCAGTTGTCTCCTTGAACTGTCTCTTTGGTTTCGGCGCCGGCAGGGGCGCCGGACGACTGGTGCTTCTCGTGGTGACGGATCACTTCCGAGATGATGAACGCGAGGAACTTCCGCGCGAATTCGGGGTCGAGGTCGGCTTCGAGGGCGAGGCGCTCGAGCCGGGCGATCTGCTGCGCTTCCCGTGCGGGGTCGGACGGCGGAAGGCTGTGGGTTGCCTTGAGGCTGCCCACCGCTTGGGTGTGCTTGAACCGCTCTGCCAGCGTGAACACCAGGATCGCGTCGAGCCGGTCGATCGACTCGCGGTGGTCCTTCAGAAGATCGGCGGCGCGGGCGGCGGGATCGGTCATGCGCGGGGCTCCGGGCGGGAATGGCGGTAGATGCGGCAGCCGTCGTGATCGCCG
>CAZOHN010000019.1:22746-31491 GCA_964579325.1 uncultured Rhodobacterales bacterium | reverse complement strand
AACACCTCCTCGCGCATCTTCTGGCTTTCCTCGACCGGCTTGGCCTGCGTGGACCAGAACAGCGCTTCGGCCTGGGCCAGAACAGGCGCAAGCGTCAGCGCCAAGGCTGCGGCGGCGGGTTTGATGATCGTTCTTGTCATTGTCTTCCTCCCTTGGTGTTCAGTCATGTCGTCGGTCAGGCGGGGGCTGGCCCGTGGCTCTGACGGGCCACGAAGGCCGGCCGGATCAATCGATGGACCGGAGGGGCAGCCGGCGTTGTCATGCGCGCCACGAGAATGCCGGCAAGAGCCTTGGCCGCTGCGAGCGTGTCGCTGTCGAAGGTCGTCAGCGGTGGCCGGGCGTGGGCGGCAGGACCGATGTTGTCGAAGCCTGTGACCGACAGGTCGCCCGGCACCGCGAGGCCAAGCTCCGCAGCGATCTCCAGAACCTCGAGAGCCAGGCCATCGAACAGGCACATCACCGCCGTTGGCCTTTCCGGAGCAGTCAGCATCGCCCGTATCGCCGCATCGCGCCGGGCCGTGTCGTACCGCGGCGAGGCAGCAATGGTGAGCGTGGCACCGGTCCCCTCCATTGCGGCCTGCAGACCCTCGATGCGGTGGTGGCGGAAGGTCATCGGCTCTTCGATCGACACAAGGCCGAAACGACGGTGTCCGAGGCCATGCAGGAGCCGGAACCCTTCGCTGAAGGCAGCGGCACCATCGGTGTCGATCCAGTCGAAGGGAGCCTCGGGAAGATCGGTGCGGCCGTGGGTCACGAAGGGAAAACCCGCTTCGAGGAGCCAGGCGACGCGCGGATCGGCCTCGGTCGTCCGACCCAGGACCAGGCCATCGGCGCGGCGGCTTGAGACGATATTGCGGATCACGGCGAGTTCCGACTGTCCATCCGGGACGAAGGCAAGAAAGAGATCTATGCCCTTCTCCGAAAGACCCAGCCCGAGCCCCTGGACGAACTCGCCGAGATAGCTGTGCTCGCGGCCATAACCGGGGTCCTGCATGACAAGGCCGACAAACCCCGACCCGCGCCCGGTCACAAGAGCCCGCGCTGCCCGGTTCGGAACATAGCCGGCGGCCAGCGCTGCCGCCTGCACCCTCTCCCGTGTCTCGGGCGATATGCGCGGGTTGTCCGAGAGTGCGCGCGAAACCGTCGCAGGCGAAACACCCAATGCGCGGGCAAGTTCCTTCAGGGTGCGTCCCGTATCGGTCATGTCCCCCCGCAACCGGCGCAGAGCGTTCGATTTTCCTGCGCCCGCAACAACCATAGCACGAGGTGGCATGAAGTGCAATCGTTTGCACATTGCGCGGCCTCTACGTCTCCCGCGCGAATTCCCGGCCGGACGTCAGTTCAGGGCAGCCAGCCTGAATAAAGCGGATGGTCGGGGCCGATCGGCAGCCGGACTGGTTGGCTTGCCCGCGCCGAGGCATAGCAGGCCGTGACGAATTCAAGCGACCGGCGCCCGTCCGCCAATGTCACCTCCCGGCCAGAACGCCCGTCGAGGGCGTCGGCAATGGCCTCGAACATTCCGGCATAGCCGAGCTTCGGCGCAGCGACGCCCGTCAGAACCGCGTCGATCTGCGCTTGGGTCGTGGGGGCCCGGGCGGTGAAGGTCCACGACTTCTCGGCAAGAGCATAGGGTGCGTGGTCGGACTCGACCGTGAAGCCCTCGAACATCAGGCGTAACCGGCTGATGTTGCCCGAGGCTCCAAGCGTGACCGACGAGGTGATGACAGCCCCCTCCTCCATGCGGATCGTCAGCGCCGCGCAGTCCTCGACCTCGATGGGATTCACCCGCGTCGCCACGTCCGCGTAGACCTGCGCCACGGGGCCGAGGATGGACGGCAGGAGATCGTGGATGTGGATCGCATGCCCCAGGAGCGCGCCGCCGCTTTCTCCAGCCCAGGTGCCGCGCCAGTCAACTTCCGTGTAGTAGGTCGCCGGGCGGTCCCAGTGGGTCTCGAGGCTGCCGGCATAGCAGCGCCCGGCAAGCCCTGCATCCATCAACGCGCGGAGTTGCGCCGTGCCCAGGCCGAAACGATATTGGAACACCGGCGACAGGAATCCGCCGGTCCGGGCAAGCTTTTCGCCAAGCAGGTCGGCCTCGCGCAGCGACGGGACAAGCGGTTTCTCGCAGACCACCGCCTTGCCTGCATCAAGCGCCTCCATGCAGGAGCGGAAGTGCAGGTGTGGCGGCAGACAGATATCGACCACATCGACCGAGGGGTCGGCAAGAAGCTCGGCCAAGTCGGCCGTGAAGGCCGCGCCATAGGTCTGCGCCAAAGGACGCCCGCGCGCTTCGTTGAGGTCGCAGACCGAATGGACGCGGAAACGGTCTGGCAGTTGCGCAAGGCCCGCGAGATGCGACGCGCCGATCCCGGCACCGACGACGGCGATCGAGCGGGTCATTGTCCTTCGGCCGTTCGCTGGGCGCGGATTGCGAGGTCCATCACCGTGAAGGTATGGCGCTGCGACACCGCGGTTTCAGTACGATCCTGCACGTCGGCGACGAGGCGCGCGAAGTAGGGAAGCCCGGCATCGTTGCAGTCGATCCGCGCGTTCTCGGTGCCGTTCACAAGCAACAGCGTGTTGGTGACGTGCGGGCGCCCGATGTCGGTGTATTTCCGCAGTTCGATATGCCCCTCTGTCCCCTGTATGAAAAGGCGTCCGTCGCCCCAGGTCGGCAGGCCATTCGGCGTGAACCAGTCCACCCGGACGTAGCCGTGGCCCTTGTCCGAGCGCAGCACCATCTCGCCGAAGTCCTGGAATCCCGGGTGTTCGGGCATCGTGGTGTTCTCGACAAGCGCGTGCACGATTTCTGCGGTCTCCGACCCGGTGAAGTGCAGAAACTGGTCGATCTGGTGGCTGCCGATGTCGCACAGGATTCCGCCGAACCGCTCCTTGCGGAAAAACCACTCGGGCCGCGTCGCGAGGTTCTGCTTGTGCGGCCCGAGGCCGACTGTCTGCACCACACGCCCGATGGCACCGCCGAAGACGAGTTCTTCGGCCTTCGTCACCGCCGGAACCTCGAAGCGCTCGGAGAAGTTCACCGTCCAGATCCGGCCGGTCCGGGCCTGGACCTCGCGGAGCGCCGCCAGCTGTTCAAGCGTCGTGCAGCCGGGCTTGTCCACCATCACGTCCTTGCCCGCCTCCATGGCCTCGATGGCCAGCGCAGCACGGTCGGCCGGGACGGCAGAGATCAGGACCATCGCGACCTGCGGATCCTCGAGGATCGCGCGGCGGTCCTCGGCGCGGGTGAGGGCGGGGAAGGTATCGCGGAACTTCGCCTCGGTCACGGCAGGGCCATCGGTCCACCAATGGGTGCAGGTGCAGCCCTGCGCCATCATGTTGGACAGCATCCCGAAGATATGGCCGTGATCTATCCCGATCACGCCGAGCTTGAACGCCATGTCAGACCTCGTGAAGCGAAACTGCCGCGCCTGATTGGCCGGATTTCTCCAGCGCGGCAATGAGTCGATGCACCTCAAGCGCGGCGCGCCCGGGGCAGAGCGGCGGCCGGCCCGTATCGAGCGCCTCGGCGAAATCCTCGATCACCGAGCGGTGCCAGTCCGAGGTGAAGGCCATCGGGTCGGCCCCGGCACCCGAGGAAGCCGCCTGCCCGATGGTCTGCGAGGTGCCTTCATGCCGGTCGATGCGCAGAAGCCCGGCTTCGAGGTGTGACGAGCCTTCGGTGCAGTGCAGCGTGATCGTCTCGCCGCGGCCCGGAAAGCTCGCCGTCGTGGCGAAGAACTGACCGACCGCGCCATTCGCGAAGCGCAGGCCCGCGCAGACGAAATCCTCTGCCTCCATCCGGTGCAGGCCGGTAGTGGCGCAGAGCGCGGTAACGGAGTCCACCGGACCCGTCAGCGTCAACATCAGGTCGAGCGTATGGATCGCCTGCGAGATCAGGACGCCGCCGCCGTCCCGGGCGTAGCTGCCTCTGCCCGGCTGGTCGTAGTACGCCTGTGGCCGCCACCAGGGCACGTTGACCTCGACGCCACTGAGCGCACCAAGGCCAGCCAGCGCCCGGCGGAGATCGGCCACCACGGGCCGCGCCCGGTGCTGGAGGACGATGCCGAGGGGCACTCCCCGTGCCTCGCAGAGGTCGACCAGCGCGGTTGCCGCAGCCAGCGTCCGCTCCACAGGCTTCTCCATCAAGATCGGCTTGCCGGCCGCCGACAGCACCTCGACGATCTCGGCGCGGGCGTTGGGCGGTGTCGTGACGATCACGAAATCGACGTCCGGCGCGGCGGCAAGCTCGTCAACCCGCGCCGCCCGGGCGCCGAGATCGGGGTTTGCGGCAACGAAGGCGGTGCGGCTTTCCTCGCTCCGGGCCGCGACCGCCACGAGGCGAACCCGCGAGGAGTTACGGAAGGCATCGGCGTAGGTCTTCGAGACCATCCCGAGCCCGATGAGGGCTGCCCGCTTCATCGCGTCATCGGCAGCGCGCGCTCGCCCTCGCCGCCAAAAAGGTGGAACGAGGCCGGGTCCAGGGTGACCCCGATCACCTGCCCGCGTGTAAGCGGGATCTGCCGGGGCAGTTGCACCGTCAGCGTCTCGCCGTTGTCAAAGGCAGTATAGATGTAGGTCACCGATCCCAGTTGCTCGAAGTTCCGGACCGTGACCTGCGCGTCCCCGTCCCCCTCCAGCGACACGCCGATGGCTTCCGGCCGCACGCCCAGCGTCACCGGGATGCGCCCGGCATCCGCCACCGGCACATCCCGCGCGAAACCGCTCTCAAGCCGGAGCGCGCGCCCGTCGAGCGCGCCCTTGAGGAAGTTCATCTGCGGCGCACCGATGAACCCGGCTACAAAGCGGTTCGCAGGGTGGTTGTAGAGATCGAGCGGTCGCCCGACCTGCTCGATCCGCCCGCCCCGCAGCACGACGATCCGGTCGGCCATCGTCATCGCCTCGACCTGATCGTGGGTGACGTAGATCATCGTGTTGCCGAGCTCGGCGTGCAGGTTCGATATCTCGACCCGCATCTGGAGGCGCAACTCGGCATCGAGGTTCGACAGGGGCTCGTCGAACAGGAACACGATCGGCTCGCGCACGATGGCCCGCCCAATCGCGACCCGCTGCCGCTGCCCGCCTGAAAGCTGCCCCGGCCGACGGGCAAGCAAATGGTCGATCTGCAGCAGTGTTGCCGCGGCGTCGACCCGCCGCGCGATCTCCTCGCGCGGCATCCGCAGGTTCTCGAGCCCGAAGGACAGGTTCTGACGCACGCTCATGTGGGGGTAGAGCGCGTAGGACTGGAACACCATGCTCAGGCCCCGCTCGGAGGCCGGGACACTGTTCACCCGCTTGCCCTTGAGCACGATGTCGCCCGAGGTCGGATCGTCGAGCCCCGCGATCAGGCGCAGAAGCGTGGACTTGCCGCAGCCCGAAGGGCCGACAAAGACGACGAACTCGCCCTCCTCGATGCTCAGGTCCACCCCGTGGATCACGTCCACCGATCCGTAGGACTTGCGGATCTGGCGCAGTTCGAGGGCGGGAAGCGTCTCGGTCATTTCAGTCCCGTGGTGGCGATACCCGTCGTGATGAAGCGTTGCAGCCAGACGAAGACGAGCGTGATGGGGATGAGCGAGACCACGGTCATCGCCAGGATGTAGTGGAAGTTGGTGTTGAACTCGCCCGCGAACTGGGTGAGGCCGAGTTGCAGGGTATGCTGGGTCGGGTTCGAGATCAGCACGATCAGCGGCCAGAGGAAGTCGTTCCAGCGCCAGATCACGCTCAGGATCGCCAGCACCGAGAGTGCGGGGAGCGAAAGCGGCATCACGATCCGCCAGAAGATGCGCCACTCGGACGCGGCATCCATGCGCGCGGCCTCCAGCAACTCGTCGGGGATCGTCAGCATGTACTGGCGCAGCAGGAACACCCCCGTTGGCGTCGCGGCGGCGGGGATGATGACCCCCCAGAGCGAGCCGAACATCCCGAAGGACCAGACGACGAAGAACAGCGACACCAGGATGATGGACGACGGGATCAGGAGCGTCGCGACAATCAGGATCGTGAAGGTCAGCCGACCACGGAACTTGTATTTCGACAGTGCGAAAGCAGCCATTGCGTTGATGACAAGGGTGACGAGCGTCGCCATCACCGTCACGAAGACCGAGTTCCAGAGGTAGCGCCAGAAATGGAAGTTGTCCTGCCCGTTTCGCTTGAGGATCGGATCGAGGTAATTCTCAACCGCGACCCGCAGGTTCTCGTTCGGTGCGAGGTCGCCGCGCGGCACCTGGAACACGGCGTCGGGGTCGTCCACCGGCGCCACGTCGGTCATGGCCCGGGTCGGCCCGGCCTTGTAGACCAGCGTCTCGCTCCCGTCGGGAGCGATGTAGACCCACGTGTCCTTCAGCCCCACACCGGGAATCTCCCGGATATCCTGCGCATAGGGGAACAGCCGCGTGTCGAAGTTCTCGACCGCGCGCTGGTCCTTCACCGAGGTCAGCACGGTCCACAGCACCGGGATCAGGATGACGAAGACGCCGAACAGCAGGTAGCCGTAGGCGAGCGCATCCGAAAGACCGAACCGTCCTGCCCTGTCGGCGCTGCCCCGGGTGCGGGTGAGGAAGGGGATCACGCGGTTCATCTCAGATCCCCGACTGCCGCCGCGTAATCCAGAGCTGGAAGAAGGTGAATACCGCGATGACCACCGCCATCAGGACCGACCCGGCAGCGGCCTCGCCATAGGAGGGCTGGTTGGTCGCGAAGGCGGTCTCGTAGATGTTCTGCACGATCATGAAGGTTTCGCGCCCCGGGCCGCCACCGGTAAGGAGATAGACCTCATCGAAGACCTGGAAGCTGCGGATGAGACTGAGGACGAGCACTACCGTCAGCGTCGGCATCACCAGCGGCAGCGTTATCCTCCAGAAGGCGCGCGCGGGTCGCGTGGCGTCCATCTTCGCCGCCTCATAGAGATCACGCGGGATCGCTTGAAGTCCGGCCAGCAGGATCAGCATGTAAAACCCCATGTGGCTCCAACAGAACACGAAGACCAGCCAGAAGAACGGCCAGCCGGTGTTCGGCGTCACCAGCCAGTTGACCGGCCGGTAGGGTTCGAACGCAAAGACGCTGTCGAACTGGATCGAGAGCAGAAGGAGCGCCGAAAGGATGCCACCGGCGACGATGGCCTTGCGCGCAAAACTCCGCCCCCCCGCTACCGCCCAGAACAGTGCGATACCTAGGCCGAGGCCGATCAAACCGCTGCCTTCCCAACCCAGAAGGCTCGCCGGGTTGGCCCAGGTCACGAGCAGCGCCAGAAGGACGGCGAAAAGGCCGGTCCAGGCAAGCGACGGCTCGTCCGAAACCCGCAGCGCCCGCTCCATGACGACCATCAGCACAACGGCCAGCAGCACCGTGACCACGATGTCAAAGCCCGTCTGGCCTGCCAGATCGGCGATGCCGTTCTGGGTGGTGCCGATCATTTCGTTCAGCGCGCCGCGCCGGTGCAGCATCCAGTGCCAGATGTTTGCGATGACGACCGGCGACAGCATCACCGGGTAGAAGTACATCGCGCGCCAGAATCCACGGCCCCGGATGTTCTGGTTCACCACCAGAGCCGTTGCCAGGGCCACGACGCACATCAGCGGCACCTGAACGGCAACGAACCACAGCGTGTTGAACATCGCGGTCCAGAAGTTGAACCCCTCATTGGAACAGGTGCGGGGTTCGAAGAAGTTCTCGCAATTGAACACGCGCGTGTAGTTGTTCCAGCCGATCCACGGCCGGTCGAAGAGCGCGATCGATGAGCCGCCGGTCATCGAGACGTAGAAGTTCAGGATCATCGGCGCGAAGGTGAAAAGGCCGAAGATCAGCATGTTGGGCAGAAGCAGCGCATAGGGAACGCCCCCCCGCCCGAAGACCGCCTGGGCGAGTTCTACAGGAAAACCCAGCAGATCCATCAGGAACTGCGGCACCTGCCGCAGAGTGTAGCGCCGCCGCGTCAACAGCCAGATCGCGCCGCCAAGCCCCCAGAAGAGGACGACCGCGGTCAACAGGATCCCGGCTGGTGTCATGGATGCCCCCGCTCGGCGCGCGGGCTTGTCGGCCCGCAATTCGACTGCCGCGGGGCCGCCTCACCGGCAGCCCCGCGCGGGTTCCGAACGGGAACCGTCAGTTGTTGGCGTTCTTGTCGACTTCCTCGGTGATCTTGGCAACCGCCTCGTCGAGCGTCAGCTCTCCGTTCATGGCGGCGGCGAGATACTGAACGGTCGCGGTGAAGACGACCGTGTTCACCGGGCTGCCCTGAAGGGCGAAGGCCTGTGGAGTTTCTGCGGCAGCCTTTGCAGCCATCGCCGCGAAGAGGTTCAGGCCATCGTTCACGCCCTGCACGGCGCCGGCAGAGGTGTAGTCAAGGCCTTCGGCCTGCAGCTTCGCATGGGCGGGAATCGCGAAAGTGCGGGTGTACCATTCCTTCGCCTGCTCTTCCTCGCCCATCCAGGCCACGAACTTCGCCGCCGCCTCCTCCGAGGCCGCATCGCCCGACTTGAATGCGACAAGCCCCGCACCGCCCGGCATCACACCGCAGCCCGACGGACCGCAGGGAACCGGCACCACCGTCCAGTCGAACTTGTCGCCGACATTGTTCTGGACGTTGCCGGTGTTCCACGACCCTGACATGTAGAAGGGAACTTCCTCTCCGAAGAACAGCTCGTTGCCGTTGGCATACTTCGAGCCGGAGACAGCGGGCCAGATGTCGGGCGGCATCAGCCCTTCGCTGTGCCAGTCGATCATCATCTGTGCGAAGGTCTTGAA
>CAZOHN010000019.1:0-22646 GCA_964579325.1 uncultured Rhodobacterales bacterium | reverse complement strand
CATCGACATGGGGCGTCAGGTCGACATAGTAGGGGTGGAGGCCGCCGAGGTTGGTCACGAAGGCAAGGTCCGGGCCAGCACCAGCTTCAAGCTGCACCGAAAGCTGGTCGCGGATGATGTCGTACCCCACCACGTTCATCGTGATGGTCACGTCGGGGTTGCTCGCCTTGTAGCGCTCGGCGAACTCGGCGATGATGTTGGCCTTGCCGTCCACGTCCGATATCATGAAATCGAGGTCGACCGCGAGCGCGGCACCCGCGCTCAGGAAAGCTGCGGCAGAAGCCGCGCCGAAAAGGGCGGCGCGCGGCCGCAGGCGTCCGATGAATGCCATGGGTTCCCTCCCTGGAACTGTGCTGTTTTCAGCCTGCACTGAGTTTGCGCAGCATCCACCACGAGCGTCAACAGTTCGCACGCGACCTCGTGTGCCGCTAATTCAGTGTGCTGCCGAGGAAGGCAAGCACCTCTGCGCGCATGGCCGGGGTCTCCTCGTGACCTCGAGCCACGGCTTCGTGAAACCGCAGCGCCTCGGGCGCTCCTGCCGCACCATAGGCCGCCGCCACTTCGGCCTTCGCAACTGCGAAGGCATCGCGGGGCGTGCTCCAGTCCGCAAGTCCGACGCAATGCAAGAGCGGTGTCGGTGCGGCGAGGCCGCAGAGCCGGCCAGTGCTCGACCGCGCAAGCAGTCCGGGCACCGTCATGTAGTTCCCGTGCCCATCGTGCGCCCCGCTCTCGATCAGCCGCGCGAGATCGGCGAAGCAACACATCGTGACCGCCCCCGCGAACCGGCCATCCATCGCGGCGAGCCACCAGGCGAGCGTTCCGCCCATCGAGATGCCCATCACGGCGATCCGCCCGGGGTCGATGCCGGGCTGCGACGCCAGCCAGTCGCGCCCCGCCCGTTGCTCGCCCAGCATCTGACCGAAGAGCGTGCGCCCGTGCCAAAGCCGGGCCTTTGCCGCGGCGTTCTCGTCCAGTCCTGACCGCGCCCCGAAGCAGGGCATCTCGAGGCAAAGGACACCCCATCCGCGCGATTCGAACTCGGGCAGCCAAGGGGCCTGCAAGGCCGGCCGGCCGTCGGTTAGCTCAGCCATGCCGATGTCGTAGCGCGCGCCGTGGGCATGGCAGTAGAGCACCGCTGCGCCGGTGCGGGAGGGCAGCCAGAGCGCGGGCACCTGCTCCCTCGTCGTGCTCAGGAAAGACAGCCGCCGGAGGTTGCCCCGGCCAGCAGGATTGTCTTGCTGGAGCGCGAACCGCGTATCCGGCCAGTCCGGCCCGAGAAGTGCTGCGATGGTGGCGCGGTCCGCCATGGTCCCTCCCTTGCGCCGATTGCGATGGGCGCGCTCTTGCGCCAACACTTCCGTATCGAGCAGGGGAAGCGCAATGACCGACTGGACCGACCTAGCGCAGGGCGCGCCGGTGGTACGATGGGCGATGGCGGCGCCGGAAGAGCGGCTGTTCCCCGGGGCAGCGCGGCCAATGCCCGACCGGGTGGACTACCGCTTCCGCAACGGCTGGACCGATACCGGCCCGTTGCCCTGCCGCGAGGCGCTTCTGTCGGCCCTGCCTGGCCGGAAGATCACATGCCCCGAAGGTCCGTTCCCGGACCTCGTGATCGGCCTCGACGGCGGCGAGATCGACTTCTCGCGCTTCTGCCACCGCCCCACCCTCATCGCCCGCGCCTTCCGCTGCCTAATGCGGGGCAAGGGCCGCGCGCGGTTCCGGCTTGCCACCTGCGGCGGCGCGCGGCTCTGGCTTGCCGACGTACCTGTTGCGGTGTTTGAGCCGTTCACTCGCAACACACCGCAGGTGGGAGAAGTGGAAGTCCACCTCCCGGACACCGCCGCACCCCTCACCCTCCGCCTCGAAGACCTGCACGAGCGGGACACGACCTGCTTCTTCTCGCTGGCTCTCCTCGAGGGCAACAGCGTCGCGACCGCACTCCCGGAGGGTTTCGATGCACGAGAGGTCGATGCTGTGACGGCCACGATGGCCAGCCTCCGGACCGACCGCGTATTCTACGAGGCCGGACCGATCCGGCTGGTCGCTGACGTTCCGCCCACCGCCCCTCTCGCCCTGACCATCGCCAACCTCGCCCCGTTCTCGCGCGGCGGCCTCGTCGCCGATCCCGATGCCGCGAACACGGTTTCTGTTGTCCTCACGCCCGAAGCGCCGGAGGCGCTGCTCGCCGAAGGCGCCACAGCCCCGCCCGGCTGCCTCTCGCTGCGCCTCGAGGCCCAGGTCGGGGGAGCGCGTCTTGTCCGGCAGCTTGGCACCACGACACTGCCCCCGGGGCACCTGCTTTCCGGTACGCTGGCCGACCGCAAGGCACGGGCAGCGGACCTGATTGCCGGGTCTACCGGCTTCGAGCCTTCGGTCGCCACCCTCCTTGCCGCGCGCAACGAGGAGCCTGAGCGCGTAGCACACATCCTCTCCGCCTCGCTCCGCACCATCGAGGAACGCTGGGACTGCTCGGATTTCTCCATTCTGCCCCTCCTCCGCTTCTGGCGTGACTCGGGTCACAACCTCGCCAGCCCTCTGCGCGGGCGGGTCCAAGAGGCCGTTCTGGGCTACCGCTACTGGCTCGACGAACCCGGCGATGACGTGATGTGGTTCTGGTCCGAAAACCACGTCCTGTGCTTCCACAGCGCGCAACTGGTCGCGGGGCGGCTCTTCCCCGATGCCGTCTTTCCCAACAGCGGCAAGACCGGTCGCCAGCATGAAGCACAGGCCGCCGCGCGGCTTGACCGCTGGTTTGCCTCGATCGACGCGCATGGTCTGTGCGAGTGGAACTCGGCGGCCTACTACCCGATCGACATGCTGGGCCTCTTCACCCTGCACGACATGGCCCCCGACTTCCGCGACCGCGCGGCCCGGGTGCTCGACCGAATCTTCATCATGGCAGCACTTCACACGACGGGCGGCACGCCCGCCGGAACGCAAGGACGCTGCTACGAAAAGGAACTCCTCGCCGGCCCGATGACCGAGCTTGGCTCTGCCATGGCCATTGCGCTTGGTGGCAGGTTTCGGACCGGCTATGACCGGGCGGCCGCGCTTTTCTGCCTCTCGGCCTATGCTCCCCCGCCACTCGGCTATCTTGCCGCCCCCGACCCCGGCGACCGGATCGAGGCGCGCTACACCCAGGGGCTCGACCATCAGGGTCGACTGACGATCTGGAAATCATCGGACGGCCAGCTTGCCACCGTCACCGACCTCGCCTCAGGCGCCCAGGGGCACCAGGCGCAGGTCGTCGACGTGCAGCTGGCCTGCCACCCGATGGCGCGACTGTGGATCAACCACCCGGGTGAGTTGAAGCCCTGGGGCGAACGCCGTCCCTCACTCCTTGCCGGGAGCCACGTCATGCCATGCGTGGCGCAAGTCGGGCCGGTGGCCCTGGCGATCTACGATCTCGACCGGCCCTGGACCGACCTGCCCTTCACGCAGGCTTTCGCCGACCCCGATGCGTTCGGGACACCGGACAGGGTCGGAGGCTGGCTCGTCTTTGCCGGAACGGTCGGACTTTGGTGTTCCGAACCACTCGCATCGGTGACGACTGGCCTCTATCGAGGGGCGCTGTGGCGCGCGGAGGGTCTCCGGGTCGGCTGGACAGTGGTGCTGCGCGAGCCCGGCGAGATGCCTGCCGGCTTCTCGCGCCGCCTGGCTGAAGCCCACCTCGCCTTCGACGCCGCGGCACTGAGCCTGCACGTCGCGGGCCTCGGCTCTGCTCCGCTAGACCTTGCATTCGACGGCCCGCTCCGCATCGGTGGTACTCCACGCCCCTTCGCGCCGCTTTCCTCCGTCCCGCACGTTGCCCTGAACGGCGGGCCACTGACCCCTCTGGAGGACCTCCATGCACGCGCTTGACGCTGCACTCGACCGCCTCGCCTCCGGTTTCAAGCGCCTGAAAGGCATCGACACCGCCACCTCCGGGCCGAGTGACGAGATACTTTTCGACGAGTGGGACTGGGAGGTCGGGATTGGGCTCTATGGCCTCTACCGGGACGCTGCCCGGCGGGCCGACACCACGGCGCTCGCAGCCCTCGGTCGCTGGTACGACCGTCAGATCGCACGCGGGCTGCCACCCCGACAGGTGAATTCCACCGCGCCGATGCTCGCCCTCGCCTGCCTCGCAGAACACGAGAATCGTGCCGACTGGCGCGCGCTCTGCGTCGACTGGGCGGGTTGGCTGGTGACCGACCTTCCGAAAACCGACGAGGACGGCTTCGAACATGTCGTCAAGGAAGGCCGCCGCCCTGGCCAACTCTGGGACGACACGCTTGTGATGGCGGTCCTGTTCCTCGCACAGACCGGACGGATGGAAGCGCGGCCCGACTGGGTGGCCGAAGCGCACTACCAGTTTCTCGTCCATCTCCGCTTCCTCGCCGACACCGCGACCGGCCTGTTCTTTCACGGATGGAGCTTCGAGGGCCGGCACAATTATGCACGCGCCCGATGGGCGCGCGGCAATGCCTGGGTGACGATCTCGATCCCCGAGCTCTTCGGCATTGCACCCCCGTCAGATCCCGCTCTGCGGCGCTACCTCGCGACCGTGTTCCGCACCCAGGTCGCGGCGCTGGCCGGTGTCCAGCGCCCCGACGGGATGTTCCACACGCTGCTCGACGACCCATCGGGCCCGGTCGAGGCCTCGGCAACCGCCGGTTTCGGATATGGCGTCCTGGCAGGACTGCGCGAGGGCCTGCTGGACCCCTCTGCCCGCTCCGTCGCCGACCGAGCCCGCGCCGCGATCCTTGCCCGGATCGGCCCCGACGGGGTCCTCGCAGATGTCTCTGACGGGACGCCGATGGGCGACACGCTCGACTTCTATAACCGCATCCCAAACGTCGCGGCACCTTACGGCCAGGCGCTTGCGAGCCTGTTCCTGATGGAACTGAGGCGCCAGGAACCTGAGGCGGACACCTCAAGGGGCGGGGGCTGAGTCGCGGTGCCCGACATGGCGCAGGGACACGATGCGAGGCCCCGAACAGCCCGACCTCTGCGCATTACGCAAGGGCAGGTTTCCAGTTGCACCCCAATTGCCCACTTCTCCGGCAGAATCGACCATTTCGTGAACATCCGATGAAGAAACCAATGCAGCCAGCGCATAGGGGCTTTTCTCCATCGTCCATTGTGCATCTGCAGAAAACATCCATCTTTGCTGCAACGCAACGAGAGCGCTAACAGCTCCAGGAAACCACACGAGGCACATGACATGGCTTATATTTCTGAAATCCTCCGCCCCTCCATCGGCGAAACCCTTCGCGCCGCAGCGCAGCAATTCCGTGCGGCCGCCGCTCGCCGCGCCGTGTACCGCCAGACGGTCCGCGAGCTCGAGGCCCTGACCGACCGTGACCTCGCCGACCTCGGCATCTCGCGGACCGACATCGGCGACCTCGCCTGGCAGAACGCCTACGGCACGAAGTGAGATAACGGCCGAAGGGCCACGAGACAGCAGCCTCGTTCCTCCTCCCTCGAGGCGGCTCAAGAAGGCCCCGGCGTCCTCCCCGCCGGGGCCTTTGCTTGTCTGTCTGGCCTTGACCTCATCCCCGCTTCGGTCACCTTGCAACGGCGCAAAGACGCATCAGGGGAGGACAGGGCCATGGCAACCGCGAAGACGGTCATCATCGAGGCGCACGGAGGGCCGGAGGCACTCCGGCTTGTCGACCGCGACCTTCCCGCGCCCGGGCCGGGAGAGATCCTGATCCGCCATCATGCCTGCGGCCTCAACTTCATCGACGTCTACCAGCGCTCCGGCCTCTACAAGATGGCACTTCCCGCCGCGCTCGGCATGGAAGGCGCGGGCACTGTCGAGGCCGTTGGCGCAGGCGTCACACACCTGAAAGCCAGGGACCGCGCGGCTTACGCCTGCCAGCCGCCCGGTGCCTACAGCGAGGCGCGGGTGATGCCCGCTGGCCAGGTCTGCCGACTTCCGGACCCGATCTCGTTCGAGGAAGGCGCGGCCATGATGCTGAAGGGACTCACCGCCCACTACCTCTTCCGCCGCACCGTGCCGCTGAAGGGCGGCGATACGGTCCTGTTCCACGCTGCGGCCGGAGGTGTCGGACTGATCGCCTGCCAATGGGCGAAGGCCGAAGGCATCACGCTCATCGGCACAGCAGGGTCCGACGACAAGTGCGCACTCGCCGCCGAGCATGGCGCGGCGCATACGATCAACTACCGCACTGAAGATTTCGTGGCCCGCGTGAAGGAGATCACCGGCGGTCGTGGCGTGGACGCGGTGATGGACTCGGTCGGCAAGGACACGTTTGACGGGTCGCTCGCGTGCCTGCGTCCCTTCGGCACTCTCATCCTGTTCGGCTCCGCCTCCGGCCCTGTCCCGCCCTTCGACATCCAGCGCCTCGCCGCCGGTGGCTCGCTGATGCTGACCCGCCCGACCCTGTTCTCCCATATCGCCGACCCATCGACCTGCCAGCAGATGGCTCGGGAACTCTTCGAGATGGTCACATCGGGAAGGGTCCGGATCCGGATCGACCAGCGCTTTCCGCTTTCGCAGGTGGCCGAGGCGCACCGATCGCTCGAGGCCCGCGCGACCACCGGCGCGACGGTGCTCGTTCCCTGATCGCGTCTTGACCCCGGTCAAGGCGCGGGCGACCTTGGCTCGGCTAGGGTGGCCGCATGGAACAGGCACGCGCGACGGTCTTCCGTACGGAGGGCCTGACGAAGGTCTACGACACAGGTGAGGTGAAGGTCCATGCTCTCGCGGGCGTGGACCTCACGCTGCATGCCCGCGAGTTCACCGTGCTCCTCGGGGCCTCCGGTTCGGGAAAGTCCACGCTCCTCAACATCCTCGGCGGGCTCGACCATGCCACATCGGGCCGGGTCTGGTTCCGCGACCTCGAACTGACCAACCTCTCCGACCGCGGCCTCACCCGCTATCGGCGCGATCACGTCGGCTTCGTGTTCCAGTTCTACAATCTCGTCGCCTCGCTCTCGGCGCGCGAGAACGTCCAGCTTGTCACCGATGTCGCGAAGGACCCGATGCGCCCCGAAGAGGCGCTGGAGCTTGTCGGGCTGACCGACCGGATCGACCACTTCCCCGCCGAATTGTCGGGCGGCGAGCAGCAACGCGTCGCCATCGCCCGCGCCATCGCCAAGAGACCCGACGTGCTCCTGTGCGACGAACCGACGGGAGCGCTTGACTCGAAGACCGGCGTCCGGGTCCTCGACGTGCTGGCCGAGGTGAACCAGCGCTTCGGCACCACGATCGTCGTCATAACCCACAATGCCGCAATCCGCGGCATGGCGCACCGGGTCATCCGTTTTGCCGACGGCCGCATCGCAGACGTTTCCGAAAACGAACGCCGCGTCGCTCCGGCCGAGATCGAGTGGTAGCCGGGATGCGCGCGCTCGACCTGAAACTCCTGCGCGATTTCCGCCGCCTGCGGACCCAGGGACTTGCGATCGCGCTGGTGCTGGGATGCGGCGTCGCCGTGATCCTGATGTCGATCGGCATGTCGGGCGCTCTGGAGGGCACACGAGCGGCCTACTACGAGCGAAACCGCTTCGCCGAGGTCTTTGCCGAGGTGCGCCGCGCGCCGCTGTCGCTCCTGTCGGAGATCCGGGCAATTCCCGGTGTCTGGGCCGCCGAAGGCCGGATTGATGCCTACGCCGTCCTCGACATCGAGGGCCGCACCCGCTCGGCCACCGGACGCATCATTTCACTTCCCACCGACGGTTCGGCTCCGCTCCTCAACGTGCCTATCCTGCGCTCGGGCGACTGGCCGGACCCCGGCGCATCCGACCTCGTGGTTGTCAACGAACCCTTCGCGAAGGCCAACAACTTCCGCGTGGGCCACAGCTTCACCGCCAACCTAAACGGTCGCAAGCGGCAACTCACCATAGCCGGCACCGCCCTCTCGCCGGAATTCATCTACACCATCGGTCCCGGCGCGCTGATGCCCGACAACGCCCACTTCGGCATCCTGTGGATGCCCGAGCGCGCGGTCGCTGCCGCATTCGGACAGTCCGGCGCCTTCACCCAGGTGAGCCTCAAGCTCGAGCCGGGGCAAGACCCCGAGCCGGTAATCGACGCGCTCGAGACGATCCTCGAACCCTACGGCTCGAACGGCGCCTATGGCCGCGACGATCAGGTGTCCGACGCCTTCATCGACGCCGAGATCAAGCAACTGCGCACGATCGCCTGGGTGCTTCCCCCGGTGTTCCTTGGCATCACGGTATTCCTGGTAAACATGGTGATCGGCAGGATCGTTCTGCTCGAACGCGCCGAAATAGGGCTTCTGAAAGCGCTCGGCTACGCCAACGCCGCCATCGCGCTGCACTACATCCTGCTCGCGGCCCTCGTCGCCGTGCTCGGTGTCTTGATCGGCTGGGGCCTTGGCGCCTGGCTCGCCCGCGCCATGGCAAGGCTCTATGCCCAGTACTTCGACTTTCCGTTCCTGATCCAGTCGCTCTCCCTTCCCACTTATGCCGCCGCGGGCGCTCTTGGCCTTGCCGCCGCCAGCATCGGCGCCCTGCGCTCGGCACTCGCCGCCGCCGTACTTCCGCCCGCCGTCGCGATGGCGCCGCCACCCCCGCCTCGGTTCCGCCGCGGCGCGCCAGACCGCCTGTTCGCGCTCCTGCGACTGTCGCAACCGACGCTCATGATCCTGCGCAGCCTTGGGCGCTGGCCCGTCCGCTCGACGCTCACCACCCTTGGCATGGCGCTTGCCACGGCTGTCCTCACCGCGTCGATGTTCTTCCCCGACAGCCTCGACAAGATCATCGATTCCGCCTTCAACCAGTCGAATCGACAAGACGCGATGCTGCTGTTCTCCGACGACATGCCCGAAAGCACGCTTTCCGCCGTCGCCCGCCTGCCGGGGGTGATGCAGACCGAAGGTCACGCCTATCTCTCGGCCCGGCTGCGCCACGGCCAGCACATGCGCCAGACCCCTGTCGAGGCGCGCCGTCCCGGCTCGGACCTCTCTCGCGTCGTCGATGGCGCAGGAAGGGTCACCGAGCTTCCACACGACGGGATCCTGCTGTCCGAACGCCTTGCGCTGGCGCTGCACGTGCGCCCCGGCGACCTGATCGAGGTCGAGTTCCTCGGCCAGGGCGGCGAACTTCACGAGGTGCCCGTCGCCGGCACCGTGACCCAGTTCTTCGGCCTCGGCGCCTACATGGACCTCGAGACCGTATCGGCCCTCCTGCGCCAGTCGCCCCGGCTCACCACGGCGAACGTGCTGATCGACCCCGCCGAGACCGACGCGTTCCATACTGCCGTCAAGGAAATCCCCCGCCTCGCCGGCACCATCATGATGCAGGAGAACCGCCGCTCCTTCGAGGACACGATCAGCCAGAATGTCCTTGTGATGACCTCGATCTACGCCATCCTCGGCACTGTCATCACCGTCGGCGTCGCCTACAACGGGGCACGCATCCAGCTTTCAGAGCGCGCCCGGGAACTCGCCTCGCTGCGCATCCTCGGTTTCAGCCGGGCGGAAGTCTCCTACGTGCTGATGGGCGAGACCATGCTGCTTGCCTTGCTCGCACAACCCGTCGGCTGGCTGATCGGCTACGAGCTTGCGCGCATCATGACCGACAGCTTCGCTTCCGACCTCTACTCGGTCCCGCTGATCGTCACGCCGCGAACCTTTGCCTTCGCCAGCCTCGTCACCTTAACCGCCGCCCTCGGCGCCGCGCTTGCCGTGCGGCGCCGGATCGACCGGCTCGATCTCGTCGCCGTCCTCAAGACCCGGGAGTAAGCCATGACACCCCGCATGATCGGTTTCGCAGCCCTAGGACTCGCCCTCGCCGGCGGCCTCGCCTGGGTCGCCTTCCGGGATGATCCGGTGCCGGTCGATCTCCACACCGTCGCCAGCGGCCCGCTCGCCGTCACCGTTACCGCCGATGGCCGGACCCGAATTCGTGAGGTCTGGGACGTCTCCGCGCCGATCACCGGGACCGCGCGCCGCGCGCCCGTCGCGGTCGGTGACCGGGTGGTTGAGGGCGAAACCGTCGTCGCCGTGGTCGAGCCTGTCGCACCGACGCTGCTTGACGCCCGTTCGCGCATCCAGGCCGAGGCGGCGTTGCGCGAGGCCGAGGCGGGGCTCCAGGTTGCCGCGGCAACCGTTCGTCAGGCAGAAGAGGACGAGGCCTATGCCCGCTCGCAGTACGAACGCACCCGGACGTTGGTCGAACGCGGCGTGGTGTCGACCACCCAGCTTGAAACGATGTCGCAGCTTGTCGCCGTCAAGACCGCCGCGCTCGACGCAGCGCGGTCGAACCTCGCAATGGTCACGGGCGCGCGCGACCGCACTGCTGCCATGCTGATCGAACCGGGACTCCAGGAGGCCGGCTCCGAGAGCTGCTGCATCCAGATCCGCGCTCCCGCGACAGGAACCGTGCTGTCCGTGGCCGAGATCAGCGAACGCCCCGTCCTCGCGGGTGCGCCGTTGCTGTCGATCGGCGACCCTACCGACCTCGAAATCGTGGCTGACCTCCTCTCTTCCGATGCGGTGCGCCTGCCCACCGATGCGAGGGCAATGGTCGAGCGCTGGGGCGGGCCGGACTCGCTCGAAGCCCGCCTGATCCGCATCGACCCCACCGCACGCACCAAGGTCTCGGCACTCGGCATCGAGGAGCAGCGCGTTGACGCCGTGTTCGAACTTGTCTCGCCAGCCGGTTCGCGCGCCGGCCTGGGCGGCGGTTTCGCGGTATTCCTGCGGATCGTCGAGTGGGAGGCCGGCGATGTCCTGCAGGTGCCGCTCTCGGCGCTCTTCCGGTCCGATGGCGGCTGGGCGGTCTATGTCGCCCGAAACGGCACTGCCCACCTCGTCCACGTCGAAACCGGCCGCCGCAGCGCGACCGCCGCCGAGGTGCGCTCGGGCCTGTCCGAAGGCGACCAGGTCGTGACCCACCCTTCCGATGCTCTGGCAAACGGCATGGAAATCGCGGAGCGCTCCACTCTCTGAGCCGCCGTCGTGAACGGGGCCGCTCGCTTCTCCGCCAGGAGGGGAGGAGAAATGCGTTGACCGGCACGACGCCCGGACTACCGTTTCGCCCTGCGAAAAGGGCTGCCGACAGATCCGGGGGGCAAGTGGGCATGGACGAGCCTAGGAGACGAGGACGCCCTCGAGCCTTCGAGGACAAGACCGAACAGAACACGGTGCAGTCCCTCGACCGGGCACTCGTTATCCTCGAGGAAATCGCAGAGACAGGCGGCGTCGGCCTGTCGGCGCTCGCCCAGAGGCTCGACCAGTCGCCAGCGACCGTCTACCGCGCTCTCACCACGCTCGAAGGTCGGGGCATGGCCGAACTTGACCCCGCGACCCAGGCTTGGCACATCGGCCCGCGCGCCTTCCTGATCGGCTCGGCCTTCCTGCGGCGCACCTCGGTCGTGGAACGCGCCCGCCCGGTGTTGCGCGACCTGATGGACGCCACTGGAGAGACCGCAAATCTCGGGATCGAGCGCGGCGATACGGTTCTCTTCGTCAGCCAGGTCGAAACCCACGCCTCGATCCGCGCCTTCTTTCCGCCGGGCACCCAGTCGCCGCTCCACGCAAGTGGAATTGGCAAGGCGCTCCTCGCCAGCTTCGACGAGGACCGCCTGGCAGCCTACCTGGCGCGCGGCCCCCGCGATCGGTTCACGCCCGCGACGCTGACCGCGGCGGATGCACTGCGCGCGGACCTCGTCGAGATCCGCCACCGCGGCTATGCCGTCGATGCCGAAGAACGGACCGAGGGCATGCGATGCATCGCCGCCGCAATCGTCAACGCATACGGTGAGCCGGTCGCGGGCCTCTCGGTTTCGGGTCCCGCCGCAAGGCTGCCCGAAGATGTCACGACCCGGGTCGGCGCGCAGGTCCGTGCTGCGGCCGCCGGTCTCTCGACCGGCCTTGGCGCTCGCCTCGCGGCACCCTTCATCGCGCCAGCTTGACAAACCCGGCCGGCACGGGCTCCGCTCGGGCGATGCAACGCCTCTACGAACCCTCCGCCTACGACACCACGGTCTGGCCCGAGAGCCATTGGCGCCGTGTGACCGAAGTTTCGCGCCCTCCGCTCCACGGCGACGAACGGGCCGACGTCGCGGTCATCGGCGCAGGCTACACCGGGCTTTCCGCCGCGCTTGCCCTCGCCGAACGAGGCGCCACTGTCACGGTTGTCGATGCGGGCCAGCCGGGCTGGGGCGCTTCCGGCCGCAACGGTGGCTTCTGCTGTCGCGGCGGCTCGAAGCTATCGGACGAGGCCATCGCTGCACGCTTCGGCCTCGACGAGGCTCGCGCTTTCCTCGCCTTCCAGAAAGCCGCCATAGCACACGTCGCCGCCGAGCTTGAGCGCCACGCGATCGACGCCGAGCGCGGCCCCCCGGGCGAACTGATCCTCGCGCATTCGAAAGCCGCCTGGGCTGACATGCGGGCCGAAGCCGGGCACCGTGCCAAGGTGCTGGGCCACCATGTCCGCCTGATCCCGCCCGAGGAGCTTCGGCAGGAGGGCGCCTTCAGCCCCGTCGCGCACGGCGCCATCCACGACCCCGACGGCTTCCCTCTCCACCCGATGCGCTATGTCCTCGGCCTCGCCCGCGCTGCCGAGGCCGCAGGCGTCCGCATCCGCGCCGAAAGTCCGGTCATTTCGCTCGACCCCGAGGGCAACGGCTGGCGCCTGGGCACAGCCGACGGCACGCTCCGCGCAGGGAAGGTCCTGATCGCTACCAACGGTTACTCGTCCGAGGACCTGCCGCCCTGGATCGGTGGCCGCACCCTGCCCGCGCTTTCGACAATCCTCACGACCCGCCCGCTGACCGAGGCCGAACTGGCCGCGCAGGGCTGGACCACGCATGTGATGGCCGCCGACAGCCGCCAGCTCCTGCACTACTTCCGCCTACTGCCGGACCACCGGTTCCTCTTCGGGATGCGCGGCGGCCTCTCGGCCGCACCGCAGGCGCAGGCCCGCATCCGCGCCGAAGCACGGCGCCACTTCGACATCATGTTTCCCGCCTGGGCCGGGGTCGAGACCGATCAAGAGTGGTCGGGCTTCGTCTGCCTCACCGGCTCGCTCACCCCCTTCGCCGGACCGGTGCCGGGCACCGACGGCCTCTACGCCGCTTTCGGCTGGCACGGCAACGGCGTCTCGTCGGCCAGCTACTCCGGCCATCTGATCGGCCGGATCATGGCCGGCGATCGATTGAGCCTGCCCGCCGTCCTCGCCACGCCCCCGCGGCGCTTCCCGCTGGCGCCCTTTCGCAAGCGCCTCCTGGCCCTCGCGTACCTCTGGCGTGGGCTCACGGACGGCCCGGTGCGTGCCGCCACCACGTGAAGCATCCCGTCGAGCGACGGGGTGCAGGGGGCCGTGCCCCCTGCCGAGGGGGTCGCGGGGGGCGAGCAGTCCCCCGCGCTTTCTCCCTACACGCCGTAGATAGCCCCGAATTTCGCTTCGAGGTACGACAGCAGCGGGTCGACCGTCGGCGGTTCACCGCAAGCCCGCTCGATGACCTCTGCGGGCCTGTAGAGCCCGCCGTGACGCTGCACCTTGTCGCGAAGCCAGGCCGTTGCCGGACGGGCATCACCGTGGGACAATGCGTCATCAAGCTCCGGCACATCACGGCTCAACGCGGCGTGCAGGCACCCGGCATAGACGTTGCCCAGCGTGTAGGTCGGGAAATAGCCGAACAGGCCCACCGACCAGTGCACGTCCTGCAGCATCCCGTGCGCAGGCCGATCCACCTTGACCCCGAAATCCGCCTCGAACCGGGTGTTCCACGCCGCCTCGAGGTCTGCCACAGGCAGCAGACCCTGGATCAGCGCACGTTCGAGGTCGAACCGCATCAGGATATGCAGGTTGTAATGCACCTCATCGGCCTCGGTCCGGATGTAGCCAGGCGTCACCCGGTTGACCGTGGCGTGGAAGGCGTCGGCCTCGGCGACACCGAAGTCTCCGAACACCTCGCGCATCCGGCCATGCAGCCAACCGGTGAAAGCGCGGCTGCGGCCTAACTGGTTTTCATAGATCCGGCTCTGGCTCTCGTGCACGCCCATACTCGCGCCATGTCCCGCCGCCGTCAGCAGGAACCGGCGATCGATCCCCTGCTCGTAGGTCGCGTGGCCAACTTCGTGGATCGTGGAGTAGATGCAGTTGAACGGCTCGGTCTCCACCACCCGCGTGGTGATCCGGCAGTCGGTGCCCGACCCCGAGGAGAACGGATGCACCGAGCGATCGAGCCGCCCGGTCTCCCAATCATAGCCGAAGACGCCCGCCAGGTCGCGGGCCAGGCGCAGTTGCCCCTCTGCCGGGAAGTGCCCCGCAAGCGCCGCCGGCTGGCGCGTGCTGCCGAGCACCTTCTCGCGCAAGGCGACGAGCCGCGGCCGAAGAGCGGCGAACATCGCATCGGCCTGCGCGCCCGTCATCCCGGGCTCGTAATCGTCCAGCAGCGCATCGTAGAGGTCACCCCCGGCCGCGAGCGCTGCGGCCTCCTCGCGCCTGAGCCGGATCACCTCAGCGAGCGTTGGCAGGAAATGCGCCACGTCATCCTGCTCCCGCGCCTCGGCCCAGATGCCCTGTGCAAGGCTCGTGGCGCGTGCAATCTCGGCGGAGAGTCGCGCCGGCACCTTTCCGGCCCGTTCCCAGGCCCGCCGGATCAGCCGGACCTGGGCGCGGGCGGCATCGTCGAGGTTGCGCTCGTCGACGGCCGCCAGCCAGTCACCCACCCGCGGATCGGTGCGGCGGGCATGCAGCACGCCCGCCATTGCCCCCACCTCCTCGCCGCGCTGCCCGGCGGCGCCGCGCGGCATCATCGTCTCCTGGTCCCATTCAAGCCGTCCGGCGACTTCCGCCAGGGCCTCCGTCTCTCGCTGGAAAGCCATGAGATCCTGTAGTGCGGTCATGCGCCGGCTCCCCGGATGGAGGTTTCGATGGGGTATTGCGCCAGGAACCGCAGCCTCAGGATCATCGCCCAAAGCGCCACCGCGCCGAGCTGATGCGAGAGCGCCAGCGCCAGAGGCGCGGAGTGCATCACCGTGACGACCCCGAGCACGACCTGGATCGCGAGCATCAGCGCCATCATGTTCGCCGCCGCGCGGGTGCGCGGATGGGGCGAGGCGCGGCCCCGGGTCCAGAGCCACAGGCCGTAGAAGAACAGGACGTACCCGGCCATCCGGTGGATGAACTGAACGAGGCCCGGGTTCTCGAAGAAGTTGCGCCACGGCGGCTCGATGTAGAACGGATCGGGCGGGAAGAACCCTCCCGCCATCAACGGCCAGTCGGTAAAGCCCCGCCCGGCATCTATCCCTGCGACCAGCGCGCCGAGGACGACCTGGAGGAACGCAAGGTGCATCGCACCCGTCGCAGCCGAGAACAGCCCCGCCTCACGGATCCGCCGAGCCTTGAGGATCTGCGCCTCGGGCCGCCCGAGAAGATAGACGTACCAGGCGATCAGCCCGAGGATCACGAAGGCGAGGCCGAGGTGCGTGGCGAGGCGATAGCTCGCGACCGAGGTCATCTCACCCGTCAGGCCCGAGGCCACCATCCACCAGCCGATCGCACCCTGAAGCCCGCCGAGCGCGCCGAGGAGGAGAAGCCGCGGCGCCCATCCCGGCGGCATCCGGCGCGCCGCCCAGAAGCCGACGAACCCGACAGCCCAGACCAGCCCGATCAGCCGGCCAAGCTGCCGGTGCCCCCATTCCCACCAGTAGATGACGCGGAAATCCTCGAGGCTCATGCCGCGGTTCATGATCTGGTACTGCGGGCTTTGCCGGTACTTGTCGAACTCCGACTGCCAGTCGGCTTCGGACAGCGGCGGGATCGCCCCCGTCACCACGTTCCATTCGGTGATCGACAGCCCCGAGTCGGTGAGCCGTGTCGCGCCGCCGACGCCGATCATCACCACCACGAGCGCAAAGAGCGCAATGAGCCACAGCCTGAGCCCCGTGCGCCCCCTCGGCCTGGCCCGGTCGATCAATCCGCCCTGCGGCACCGGCCGTGCGGCGCTCTCGGCCCCGGTCACATCCTCGAAAAGCTTGCGCTGTCCCGCCATGGCGATCTCCCTTGCGCCGCGCAAGCTAGGCGTGGAGCCGGGCGGCGGCAAGCGCGACCGGGCGTCGCCCAGCCGGCGCGCCGCCCCGGCCCCGGTCACATCCCGAGCGCGGCCTTGTACATCTCGAGCACGGCCTCTTCCTCGGCGAGGTCGTCCTTGTCGCGCTTGCGCAGCGCGATGATCTTGCGCAGCGCCTTGGTGTCGTAGCCACGCCCCTTCGCTTCGGCCATGACCTCCTTGAGCTGGTCGGCGATGTCCTTCTTCTCGGCCTCGAGCCGTTCGTAGCGCTCGACGAACTGGCGGATTTCGTCGGCGGCAAGGCCATAGGTGTCGGGGGTATCGGACATGCGGCTCTCCTTGTCAGTCGGGAGGCCGATCCCTAGCGGGGGGCGCGACGCTTGCCAAGGCCTCCGGGCTCGCGGGTGGCCCTGGGGCCCTCCCGCCCCCGGGACGGCGCGGAAGCACGGCTTCCGCTTGCCCGGAGTTGGGCCGGGCTCGCGGGCAAGCCCGCGAGCCTGAGGGGGGCCGTCTGCCCCCCTGAGGCCTTGCGGCCTCACCCCCCGAGGATATTTGGGGTCGGAAGAAGCATGTCGCCCGCACGCCCGGCGGACTTGTGCGATGCGGGTCGGGGCGATAGGTCGGCACGGCACGGCGATGCGGCGGGGAGGTGCGGCGCGGCGATGCGGCGGGCCGCGAAGAGGAGGCGGACATGGAGGCACTGGTCTGGGGCGGCGCGGCGGTCTCCTTCGCGGGGCTTTGCGGACTTGTCTGGTGCATCGTGCTCGCGGCGCGGGCACGGCGCGCGGGGCTTGCCGATGCAGAGCTGCGCGCCCGCCTGCAGCGGGTCGTCGCGCTCAACCTCGGTGCGCTGTTTCTCTCGGTCATCGGGCTGATGATGGTCGTTGTCGGTATCCTTCTGGGGTAGGCACGGTGGACCACGAGGACCTGCGCCACTGGTCGAAGCGGGCCGCCGACTGGGCCGCGGACTACCATGCCGGCCTGCGAGACCGGGCCGTCCGGCCTGCCGTGGCGCGCGGGTCCGTCGCTGCGGCACTGCCACCCACGGCACCCGAGGCCGCCGAACCGATGTCGGCGATCTGGTCCGATTTCGAGAGGATCGTGCCAGGCGCGATGACGCACTGGCAGCACCCGCGCTTCCTCGCCTACTTCCCCGCCAACGCCTCCCCCGCCTCGATGCTGGCCGAGCAGCTGGCCAATGCGATGGCCGCACAGTGCATGCTCTGGCAGACGTCGCCCGCCGCGACCGAGATCGAGGAGGTCATGATCGGCTGGCTGCGCGAGGCGCTAGGACTGCCTGCAGGCTTCAGCGGCACGATCCATGACAGCGCCACGACCGCTACCCTTTCGGCAGTCCTGACGATGCGCGAGGGCGCGCTGGGCTTTTCCGGGCTGACCGAGGGGCTCTCGGGCGGTCCGCGCCTGCGGCTCTACGCCTCGGACCAGGCCCATTCCTCGGTCGACAAGGCAGCGCGGCTCTCGGGGATCGGCGAGGCCAATCTGGTAAAGGTGCCGACCGGCTCCGGCTTCGCGATGGACCCAGACGCACTCGATGCCGCGATCCGCGCCGACGTCGCATCGGGCCACCGCCCGGCCGGCGTGATCCTCTGTGCCGGAGGCACCGGGATCGGTGCCTTCGACCAGATCGGCCCCTGCATCGCCGTTGCCCACGCCAATGGCGTGCCCACCCATGTCGATGCCGCCTGGGCCGGGTCGGCGATGATCTGCCCGGAGTTCCGGCACCTCTGGGCCGGCGTCGAGGGCGCCGACTCGATCGTCTTCAACCCGCACAAGTGGCTCGGCGCGCAGTTCGACTGCGCGGTGCAGTTCCTGCGCGACCCTGGCCCTCAAGTCCGCACCATGGGCCTGCGCCCGGCCTATCTCGAGACGCCCGGTGCTGCGGACATCGTCAACTTCAATGAATGGACGGTGCCGCTGGGCCGCCGGTTCAGGGCACTCAAGCTCTGGTTCACGTTGCGCGCCTATGGGCTGGAGGGGTTGCGCACCCGCATCCGAGATCATGTGGCCTGGACGGCCGAGGCATGCGCCGCGCTATCGGCGATACCTGGAGTCGAAATCGTGACGCCACCTTCGTTGGCGCTCTTCACCCTGGCGCTCGGGGACGAGAATGCCACTCTCGGCCTTCTCGAACGGCTCAACGCTTCTGGCGAGGTCTACCTGACCCAGGGCCGCCACGAGGGCCGGGCGGTGATCCGGGTATCGGTCGGGCAGTGGGATACGACGCGGGAGGACGTGATGGCCCTCCCGCGCCTCGTCCGCGCACTCTCCTAGTAGGGAACGGGCCAAGAGTCGGGCCCGAGGGTCGGATCCAGGAGTCGGGCTCAGGAATCGGGAACCGGAAATGGGAACCGGAAAACGGGACCGGTCCTAGAACCGGAACGAGGCCCGCAAGGTCGCGGTGTTGGCATCGAGGTCCAACCCGCTGTTGTCGAAGTTCCCGAAGCGGTGCGCGAGGATCTCGCCGCCGAGTACCCAGTTGTCGTTTACCTGGTAGGCGACGCCCACCCCACCGAGCCAACCGCTGTCCGAGAGCGAGACACCGCCCACCTCGGCCCGTGCCTGGGCGCCACCGGCGGTAGCATAGAGAAGCGTGCGGCCGAGGCTGGTGCCGGCCGAAAGCTTGAGCCGCGTCACCGACTCGAGCGTATCGGCCCCGCCGAGCGAGATGTCGGATACGTCGTGGTCGATCTCGCCGCCAAGGACGAAGCCACCGAAGTCCTGGCGATACCCCGCGTGCACGCCGCCAAGCGCGCCATCGCCCGACAGGCCCCCGGAAATGTCGCCATAACCGAGCTGTGCACCGACATAGCCGCCGGTCCAGTCGGTTCCGGAAACCACCGGGACGGGCGCGGAGGCAACCGGCGCGGACTCGGGGGCTGGGGAAGCCAGCCCGCCGGCGGCAGCGGGAAGTGCGAGGGTCGCGGCGACAGCCGCAAGGAAGATGGTCTTCATGTCAGGTCTCCTGCTGGTTCTGCCTCGGAGCCTCCTGTGCCGGCCCTTCGATCCGCTCCGGGCCAACCGACCGGCACAGGCACCGTGGCCATCTCATGCATCAAGGTTTCCCCCGTCCCGAGGACAAGGCCACGCCGCCCATCCGGCCGTTCACCGCCGATCACGATCTCCCGAAAGGCGACAATTCCGGCATGGTTCCGCCAAGGGAGCACCCGGGGGTCAACTCGCCGTGAGCCTCGCGTGACGCCGGTGATAGGCGGGAGCGCAGCCATGGAGTGAAACCGACCTGAGTGCGGTGACGAAGCCCGGGCCTGCGCGGCACGAATGGCGCAGAATTGCCCATGCGACGGCGCGGACAGGATTGACACAGGGGTCGGCCTCTGGCGCAAAGGTCATGCAACACGAACCTCCCCGGGCAACGGAGGCCTACATGGATCTGAACGGAGCCGGGGCGATCGTGACCGGCGGGGCATCGGGCCTTGGCGCGGCAACGGCGCGTGCGCTTGCCGAGGCGGGCGCGCGCGTCACGATCCTCGACCGGGACGCCGAGCGCGGTGCGGTCACTGCCGCTGCAATCGGCGCCACCTTTGTCCTGACCGACGTCACCGCCGAAGCGTCAGCCGCTGCGGCCGTCGCAGCCGTCGACCGTCGGCTCGACGTGCTGGTGAACTGCGCCGGCATCGCGACCGGGGCAAGGGTGGTGGGCCGCGAGGGGCCGCACGACCTCGGTCTCTTCCGCCGCACGCTCGATGTGAACCTGACCGGCACCTTCAACATGATCCGCCTCGCCGCGGCTGCGATGGCGCGGAACGCTCCGGGCCACGACGGGGCGCGCGGCGCGATCGTCAACACCGCCTCCATCGCCGCCTTCGACGGCCAGAAGGGCCAAGCCGCCTATGCGGCCTCCAAGGCCGGTGTTGCGGGCATGACGCTGCCGCTTGCGCGCGACCTTGCGAGCCACGGCATCCGGGTCAATGCCATTGCACCCGGCGTGTTCCTGACACCGATGCTCGAAGGTCTTTCCACCGAACTCCAGGACGGCCTTGCGGCCGACGTCGTCTTTCCGCGCCGCCTCGGCAAGCCGGAAGAATACGCCGAGCTCGTACTGTTCCTTCTCCGGTCGGATTACCTCAACGGCGAGGTGGTGCGGATCGACGGGGCACTGCGGATGCGGTGAGCGCAGGCGCGGGGGACTGCTCGCCCCCCGCGACCCCCACCGGCAAGGGGCACGGCCCCCTGCACTCCCGCCGCGCCGATGGACCGATGGCTTCGCACAACGACGGGAGGTCGACCATGACGCGGCAGAACCGGGTCCTGCCCACGGGCGAGATCGTCGCCGACCCCGCGCGCGGGCTGTTCACGGGCAACCGCGGCGTCCTGCACGATGGGCAGGGACAACTGGGGAGCGCGCGCTGGCGGCACCCGCACTGGATCGTCTGTGTGCTGGAACTGCCGGGCAAGCCACCGCGCCCACTGATGGCGCCGGGGCGGTGGACCGAACTCTTCTTCCTCGACGAGGCCGTGGCGCTCGCAGCGGGACACCGGCCTTGTGCCTACTGCCGGCGTGAGGCCTTCGCGCGCTTTCGCGCCGCGTGGTTGGCCGCCGACCTGCCGGGCCAACGCGCGCCTGAAATCGACGCGGTGCTGCACACCGCCCGCGTTCGACGCGACCGCACGCAGGTGACGCACTACTCAGACGCCGCGGATCTCCCGGACGGGGCGATTGTCCTTCAAGCGGGGTCACCATACCTTCTCAGCGGCCCTGTGATCCTTCCGTTTGGAGCATCAGGGTACGGCGCACCGGCAAGGCGCCCCTCTGGCCAGGTCACTGTACTCACCCCGGCCCCGACCGTCGCCGTCCTGCGCGCGGGCTACCTGCCGGTGCTGCACCCGAGCGCGCTCAACCCTCCGCCTTCTCCGCCAACATGAGCCACTCCTCCTCGGCCGACGCCAGCGCCGCCTGACGTTCGGCCAGAGCGGCGCCCGCCTTGTCGAACTTCGCCCGATCCTTCGCATAGAGGTCCGGCTGGGCGAGAACTTCGGTGAGCTTTGCGATCTCGGCCTCGATCCTTGCGATCAGCCCCGGCAGCGCCTCCAGGCGGTGCTTCTCGGTGAAGGTCAACCCGCCCTTCCGTTGCGCCTCCACCGGACGCGCGACGGCAGACTTCGCCCTCGCCGGCGCGGCCGGTTCCGGCGGACCTCCCCGTTGCGCGACATAGTCGGTCCAGCCCCCGGCATAGACCGTGGCCTTTCCGTCGCCCTCCATCGCCACCGTCACCGTCGCCACCCGGTCGAGGAAATCGCGGTCGTGGCTTACCAGCAGCACCGTTCCGGGATAGTCGCCCAGCAGGTCCTGCAGGAGGTCCAGCGTCTCGACGTCGAGGTCGTTCGTCGGCTCGTCCAGCACCAGAAGGTTCGAGGGCCGCACCATGATCCGCGCCAGCAGAAGGCGCGCCCGCTCGCCGCCCGAGAGCGACCGGACCGGGGCGCGCGCCTGCGCCTCGTCGAACAGGAAATCCTTGAGGTAGGCCACCACGTGCCGCGGCTCTCCCCGAACCAGCACCTGGTCGGCCCGGCCCGACACGCCGATCTCGGTATCGCCCGTCAACGCCTCCCAAAGCGTCACGTCCCCGTCGATAGCCGTCCGCGCCTGGTCGAACACCGCGATGTCGAGCGCAGTGCCAAGGCTTACGGTCCCCGCATCGGGCGCAAGCTCCCCCGTGAGGAGCTTCAGAAGCGTCGTCTTGCCCACCCCGTTCGGCCCGACAAAAGCTACCCGGTCGCCGCGCATCACCCGGAAGTCGAAGCCCGACACGATCTGCTTGCCACCCAGCGTCTTGGCCAGCCCCTTCGCCTCGATCACCAGCTTGCCCGAGGTCTGGCCGGCCTCCAGCGCCATCGCCGCGGTGCCCTGCCGCCGGATCATCGCCGCCCGCTCGGCACGCAGCGCCTGCAACGCCCGCACCCGGCCCATGTTGCGCTTGCGCCGCGCCGAGATCCCCTCGACCGCCCACCGCGCCTCGGCCTTGATCTTCCGCTCGAGCTTGTGGCGCGCCTCGTCCTCCTCGGCCCAGGTGGTCTCGCGCCAGTCCTCGAAGGCCTCGAAACCCTTCTCCAGCCGCCGCACCTCGCCCCGGTCGATCCAGAGCGTCGCCCGGCTGAGCGCGCGCAGGAACGCCCGGTCGTGGGAGATCAGCACGAACCCCGCCCGGGTCTCCGACAGCCGCGCCTCCAGCCAGCGGATCGCCGCGATGTCGAGGTGGTTGGTGGGCTCGTCCAGAAGCATCAGCTCCGGCTCGCGCGCCAGAAGCCGTGCCAGCGCCGCCCGCCGCCGCTCCCCGCCCGAGGCCGTGGCGCAGGATGCTTCGGCGCGGAACCCCAGCCCCTCGGCCGCAAGCTCCACCCGGTACTCCTCCCCCGGCGCCAACCCCGCCGCCGCCCAGTCGCCCAGCGTGGCAAATCCCGCAAAGTCGGGGTCCTGCTCCATGTAGCCGACCGTCACCCCCGCCGGCACAACCCGCTCGCCCCGGTCGGCCTCCACCAGCCCCGCCATCACCTTCAGAAGCGTCGACTTCCCCGACCCGTTGCGCCCCACCAGCGCAATCCGGTCACCCGCCTGCACCGCCAGCGACAACCCCTCGAAGAGCGGATTGCCCCCGAAGGTGAGCGCGAT
>CAZOHN010000018.1:0-31609 GCA_964579325.1 uncultured Rhodobacterales bacterium | reverse complement strand
CCGTGCTCGCGGCTGAGCGCCTCGGCGAGTTTGTCCATGTCGCGGTTGAGAAGACGGACGAATTCCATCATCACTCGGGCGCGGCGCTGAGGGTTGGTTGCGCCCCAGGCAGGCTGTGCTTTGGCGGCTGCCTCGACCGCTGCATCGAGCTCGGACCCGGATGCAAGTGCGACACGGGCCTGTACCTCGCCAGTGGCCGGGTTGAAGACATCGGCGAAGCGGCCCGACGTGCCGGCCACGCGTTTGCCGTTGATCCAGTGTCCGATGTCCTGCATGCGATCCTCCCTTTGGTTGCCGCGCAGGATAGTCTTGCACAGATGCCCTTGAAAGGGGCAGTTTGCCAAAGGCGTCTTGCAAGAATGCAGGAGGGGTATGGATCCCGACTGGGACGATCTGCGCGTTTTCCTCGCCGTTTCGCGGTCTGGCAGCCTCTCGGCCGCCGGTCGGGTGCTGCGACTCGATGCGGCGACGGTCGGGCGGCGCGTCGCTCGGCTGGAAGAGGCGTTGGGGGCTTCGCTCTTCACAAGGAGCCCGCAGGGCTATGCGGCAACCGTTGAAGGACAACGGCTGTTCGAGGCGGCGTTGAGGGTCGAGGAGGCGGTTTCAGGGGCATTGGGCGCCGCGCGAGGGCAGGGCGATGCGTTGTCGGGCCAGATCAGGATTGGCGCACCGGACGGTTGCGCGAACTTCCTGCTGCCGCAGGTCGTGGCAGCGCTTGTGCGCGACCATCCCGCGCTGGACGTGCAGATCGTTGCACTGCCGCGCGTGTTCGACCTGTCGCGACGCGAGGCGGACATGGCCGTCGCGGTATCGCGTCCGCCGGGGGGCCGCCTACTGGCCGAGCGGCTGGCGGACTATCGGCTGAGCCTCGCGGCCTCTCGTGCCTACCTTGCCGACCACCCGGCCATCGGGGAGATCGGCGATCTCAAGGGCCACCGGATCGTGGGATACATTCCCGAGATGATCTTCGACGCTGAACTCGACTACCTGGCCGAGGCGGGCGTCGACCGCGTGGCGGTAGCGTCGAATTCGGTCGCTGTGCAGCTCAACTTGATCCGGGCGGGGGCGGGCCTTGGCATCGTGCACGACTTTGCGCTGGCGGCGGCCCCGGAAGTCGTTCGCGTGCTGCCAGGGACCGTCGGCCTGATGCGGACTTTCTGGCTGCTGCGCCATGCCGACGACCGCAGGGTGGAGCGGCTCAACCGCTTTGCCCGACTTTTGTCGGAGGGAATACGGGCGGAACTTGCGCATCTGGAAAGCGTTTCTTGACAGAAGTGTTCGCGGGGGTGACGCTTGGGAAAACAACCTCAACGGGAGGGGAGCAATGCAAGTCCACCAGATCCTGCGAACCAAGGCAGATGACGGTGTCGTCACATTGGCGCCAGGAGCGACACTCGCCGAGGCAGCCGACATCCTTGCAAAGCGTCGCATCGGCGCAGTCGTCGTATCGCCGGATGGAAAGCGCGTCTCGGGCATCGTCTCCGAGCGCGACATTGTCCGCGAACTCGGGCGCAAGGGCGCGGCCTGCCTTGCCGAGAAGATCGAGGACATCATGACCCGGGAGATCGTCAGTTGTCAGCGGGACGATACCGCGGAAGCCATCATGCAGAAGATGACCGACGGCCGCTTTCGCCACGTTCCGGTGATGGAAGGCCACGAGATGGTCGGCATGATCTCGATCGGCGACGTGGTGAAGGCGCGGCTGTCGGAACTGGCGATGGAGAAGGACGCCCTTGAAGGCATGATCAAGGGCTTCTGATGCGGGCTGCAACCATCGGGCCATAACGGGGTTGCAATCGTACTCGCAATATTGTTGCCTCCCGCCGGGTGAGTGAGGGACAGATGATGCGTATCGGGCTCTATCCGGGCACGTTCGATCCGGTGACGCTTGGGCATCTGGACATCATCCGCCGGGCAACGGCACTGGTGGATAGGCTGGTGATCGGCGTGGCGATCAACCGTGACAAGGGACCCCTGTTCTCGCTTGAAGAGCGCGTCGAGCTTATCGAGATCGAGACCGCCAAACTGGCCGCCGAAACAGGTGTCCAGATTGTCGCGCATCCGTTCGAGAACCTCCTGATTGACTGCGCCCGCGATGTCGGCGCAGGGGTCATCATCCGCGGGCTGCGGGCTGTCGCGGACTTCGAATACGAATTTCAGATGGTCGGGATGAATCGCCGCCTCGACGACAGCATCGAGACCGTGTTCCTGATGGCGGAAGCGGAACATCAAGCCATCGCATCGAAGCTGGTCAAGGAGATCGCGCGCCTCGGTGGCGACGTCACGAAATTCGTGACACCGCCCGTGAAGGCCGCCCTCGACGCCCGATACCCGAGGCGTTGAGGCCCGTCCGGGCGGGGAAGGGAGGCCCCGCCCGGACACAATGCCTGTGTCCGGATCCGGGTGTGCGAGGAAGTGCCATGACACGCGGTCTTGCATTCGGCCTTGCACGCACAGTCCTCGGAGGGTTTGGGCTTGCGCTCGTTGCGTATGCCGTAGCGCTTGTCGCGCTGCACCCCAGCTTCATCTATCCGTTCTCGTCAGAACCCGCTCGGATCGACGGGTTCGAGATGGTCACGATCGCTGTGCCCGGAGCCGAGCCATTGCCTGTGCTCGTTCATGATGGCGCCGATGGAGCGCCGGTTGTCCTGTACTTCATGGGCAATGCCGGAAGCCTTGCCTGGTTCGAGCCTGAGCTTGCTCCGCATCGGGATTCCGGGCGCAACGTCGTGGCGATGACGTATCGCGGCGGTGGCGGCGTGGCGGGCAGGCCGTCCGAACCGAGGTTGAAGGAGGACGCTCTGGCGGTCGCCGACTGGGCCGCCTCTCGGTTCGGAGAGCGGATTACCGTGCTTCATGGCTACTCGCTCGGTTCCGGCCTGGCACTCCATGTTGCCGCGCGTCGCCCTGTGGATCAGGTGATCCTGTCGGCACCCTACGCACGGCTATGTGAGCTGATGTCGCGGGCCAGCCGCCTGCCCGCCTGCCTTCTACCATTCGTGCAGCGCTGGGACAGCCTTGCGGACGTGCCTCGGGTTACTGCTCCGGTGCTTATCCTGCACGGCGCCGCGGACGAGGTGATCCCCTACACCGACGGATTGCGCCTTGGGCGGGCATTCCCGCGGGGGCAAGCTTCGGTTGTGCCTCTGGAGGGGGCCGGTCACGAAGACATGGTGACCCTGCCTGCCTACTGGGACACCATCGAGTTGGTCATCCGGGGGGCCGAGCTCCGTGCGCCATAGACTGCACGGCGGGCAAGGTGGCGCGCGTCGCCCCGGTAGATATTGAGATCGAGAGCCACGTCGAGAGGCATCGCTTCAAGTTCAGTGACGGTCTGGCGATAGCGGGCGTAGCTGCGCAAGCGCGAGCTGATGCGGGTGAGCACTGCGAGAATGAAGTCCATCAGGAAGCCCTCCTGTGATATGGGCCGTGATCCTCCCTCCTGATGAAATGGCAACTCCGTTACCGCTATCAACTGCCGTTGCGGACATGCCGCCCTGCGCTGTCGGCATGGCTCCCCGCTACTCTGCGGCTGTCTTGTCCTCTCTCGCTTCGGTCTCGGGGGGCTTCCCTCCTGTGTCTCCTTCGGACGGCTTGCTCCGTGTTCCGGTCGTGAACGGGGCGAGGTCGAAGTCGATGCCGCGCCGTCGCGCGCTCTCCTCTACCGCTCGCAGGAGGCCTTCATTGCGCGAAAGCAGGGCGATGAACCGCGCCTCGTCGAGAACCAGCAGCGTTGTCGGGCAGAGGGTGGTGATCTCGGCTTGCGTCCTGACCTTCCTGAGGGCCGAGAAGTGCCCGAACATCTCGCCCGCGCCGAGGCGGCGTTGCACGCTGCCATCACTCACTTCTACGGCGCCTGAAGCAATGAAGGATACCTGTCGTGGCTGCACCGCGCGGCGCATAACGATCTTGCCGGAGCGTGCATACACGGTGCGAAGGCTGCGCTTGAGGCGGGCAAGCTGCGTTTCGTCCATGTCGGCGAACAGAGGAAACCGGCGCACAAGGTCGTCCTTGTGAAGCGCGAGGTCAAGCTTGGGACGGGTCGCAAGGTCGATCCAGCGGCGGTCGAGTTCGGACTTGAGCATGGCGCGAAGCTCGGGGCCGACGAGACCGTCTGCCCAGAGTTGGTCATACTCACGTTCTTCCAGTTGCGCGGCAGTGCGTCGGATCAAGCGTCGTTCGAGCGCTTCGGCATAGCCGGGGAACTGCAGGCGCAGCGTCGTCAGGGCATCGGCCGAGCTTTCGCTCCGCCGGTCCAGGAGATCGTGCAGCAGGTCCGCGACACGACTGCCGTGGATACGGCGGATGCGTTCGTCGATGAAGCTGTGCAACTCCCGCAGGACAAGGCCCTCGGCGAGAAGCAGGTCGAACCGTGTCTCGGTCATCCGCGCGAGCGGGCGCGACAGCCCCAGCCGGTTGTGGGCCGCTTCGGCGAGCCGTTGCGCCCGCCCGGTCGCGTGGGCCGCGCGCGCCGTCCGCAGATAGCCGGTCCGGCCCTCGGCGCGCGTGCGTTCGATCAGCCGCTCGGCTCCGCCCAGCAGGGTCTCGGCGAGATCGGCCGGGATGACATCGCGGCGGAAGAGATCGAGCAGGAGGTTGCGCTCGTGGCCGGCAAGGGCAACGAGGCCCAATGTGATGCGGTCGCGGTCAAGGATTTCGGTGCCTTCGTCGGCAAGCATCAGCGCTGCGTCCAGCCTGTCGCTCAGGACCACCGTTTCGGCCTCGATCACGCCTGGGCTCAGCCCAAACCGCTGGGCTGTGTCCTCCACCCGGTCGCGGACGGTCTGCAACGCGACTGCCACGACCTGATCGCCGAGTGCGGAGTCGACGGGGGTCAGGCGATCGAGGCCAAGAAACCGAATGAGCGGTTTCAGCGAAAGTCCTTGCACGATCAGGGTGAAGAGCGTGAATCCGGTGGCCACGATCCCGACCTGGCGCTTGACCTCGGGCGCGATCGAAAAGCTCTCGGTCACCGCAAGGGCCAAAGCGAGCGTCACGGCGCCGCGCAGTCCGCCCCATAGTATTGCCACGCGGTAGGGGCGCTCGACCCGGGGCGAAAGGCGCAGGAGGCCGAGCAGCGGAAGCACACCGAAGAGGATCGCCGCACGGGCGACCAGAGCGGCGACGGCCGCGACGAAGATCAGAACCAGGTCGCTTGCCACTGCGGTGGAGAGCAGTCGCGGGATGAAGATGGCGGCGAGGATGAAGATGAAGGCGCCGGCCCAGTGGGCGAGGAGGTCCCAGGTGTCGCGAAGGGTGGCGAGGCTCGCAGGGCTAAGCCGGCGTGGCGCAGTGAGGTTTACAGCAAGACCTGCCGCGACGACGGCCACGACACCGGAAGCGCCGAGGAGGTTCTGGGTTCCGAGGAAGGTGAGGTAGGGCAGGGCGACGCTGACCGACACCTGGGCCAGTGGATGCGCCGGGATGTGCTCCATCAGCAGGACAGCGAGACGCCCGGCGACCCACCCGGCCGCCGCGCCCCCGAGAAGGAGCCAGGGAAAGCCGAGTATCGCCTGGGCAAGGTCGGGGTCGGGAGCGCCGACGGTGACGAAGCCCAGGAACAACCCGAACAGCGCGATCGCGGCGGCATCGTTCAGCAGACTTTCGCCCTCGATGATCCGCGCGAGCCTCTGTGGTGCGGGAAGCGCGCGGAACAGGCTGACCACCGCTGAGGGGTCTGTGGTCGAGACGATGGCCCCGATCAGAAGGCAGGCCGCCAGCGGCAGCGAGGTGAACGGCATCAGCGCGTAGCCGATGAACACCGTCGCCACGGCGACGGCAACGACCGCGAGCGTCAGGATCGGCACCCAGTCGTCGAGCATCCGCCGTGCGTTCACGGTGAGTGCGACCTGAAACAGCAGTGTCGGCAGGAAAATGTAGAGAAACACGTTCGCGCGGATCGGGAACTGGAGGATTGCCAGGGCAACAGGGTTCAGCGCGTCGGTAAGGTCCGTCCGCCAGAAGAAGGTCGCTCCCGCGCCGATCAGCACGCCCATTGCGGCAAGCAGTACCGTGAAGGGCAGGCCAAGCCGCGCGGCCAACGGCTCGGTCAGCGCGACCACCACGAAGAGGCCCGCAATGAGGGAAAGGACGACGGCAAGGTCCATGAGACCGAGATAACATCGAAAGGCCCGCGCGGGGACCGCACGGGCCTGAAATTTTGCGTCAGGGATGAAATATCAGATGAGCTTGCCCATCGCGACGGCAGTGTCGCTCATCCGGTTCGAGAAGCCCCATTCGTTGTCGTACCAGGTCAGGATCGACACGAAGGTCCCGTCCATGACCTTGGTCTGGTCCATGTGGAAGATGCTCGAGTGAGGGTCGTGGTTGAAGTCGGACGACACGAGCTTTTCGGTCGTATAGCCGAGCACCCCTTTGAGCGGGCCATCCGCCGCGGCCTTGATCGCGGCGTTCACCTCATCGACGCTGGTGGCGCGCTTGGCGATGAACTTGAGGTCGACGACCGAGACGTTCGGTGTGGGGACGCGGATCGCGAAACCGTCGAGCTTGCCTTTCAACTCCGGCAGGACGAGGCCTACCGCCTTGGCCGCCCCCGTCGAGGTCGGGATCATGCTTAGCGCCGCGGCGCGCCCGCGGTAAAGGTCCTTGTGCATGGTGTCGAGCGTCGGCTGGTCGCCGGTGTAGGAGTGGATGGTCGTCATCATCCCCTTCTCGATGCCGACGGCGGCGTTCAGCACCTGTGCAACCGGCGCGAGGCAGTTCGTCGTGCAGGAGGCGTTCGAGACGACCATATCATCCCTGGTCAGCGTATCGTGGTTTACGCCATAGACGATGGTCTTGTCGGCCCCGTCGCCCGGCGCCGAGATCAGCACCCGCTTCGACCCATTTTCGAGGTGCGGCAGGCACTTTTCCTTGCTGGTGAAGATGCCGGTGCATTCCAAGACGATGTCCACGCCACCCCAGGGCAGGTCGGCCGGGTTCCGGATCGCGGATACTTCCATCGGTCCGCGGCCGACGTCGATGGTGGAACCCTTCACTGTGACGGTGCCGGGGAAACGGCCGTGCACGCTGTCATAGCGCATCAGGTGCGCGTTGGTCTCGACGGGGCCGAGATCGTTGATCGCGACGACTTCGATATCGGTACGGCCGGATTCGATGACGGCGCGCAGAACGTTGCGCCCGATCCGTCCGAACCCGTTGATTGCAACCTTGATGGCCATGCGCGGCACTCCCTCATGTCTGGGCGCGGGCGCTGCCTTCCGGCCCGGCCTCCGGTTCTCGCCAACCCGATACCGCTCCCGGTGCCGGGCTTCAAGGACGGAGCTTTTCGTTGCGGCAATATCCCTGCGGGGGACGGCTCGCCGTCAGCGCCAGAATGCGACCCAGTCCACCAGCAGCAGGAACTTGCGCGCGAGGAAGATTGTTCCGCCCCAGCCCTGCCAGAGGTCGAGACCAACCGCTCCGACAATGGCAAGCGCGAGAATGAGTGCAAGCCGGTCCGTCATGACCTCACCGTCCGGGCCGGGACAGTCCGGCATGTTGCTGTGACGGTAGCGCTGCGGGACGCCGGGAGAAAGCCCCAGTGCGCAGCCCGCGCCGATACGTGCCGAGGCCTGCTGCGCCTCTGACGGGGCACTTGCGCAGGTGCGCGCCAACGCTAGGCTCCGCAGTGACCAACACGGACGGAGACACCCGGAATGAGCGGGTTGCTGGCACTCCTCGATGATATCGCGGCGCTGGCCAAGCTTGCCGCGGCGCAGGTCGACGACATCGCGGGCCAGGCGGCCAAGGTCGGGGTCAAGGTGGCCGGATCGGTCATGGATGATGCCGCCAAGGCTGGCGCGAAGGCGGCCGGTGTTGTCGTGGACGATACGGCGGTGACGCCCAAGTATGTGCAGGGCCTGCCCGCCGCGCGCGAGATCCCTATCGTCTGGGCCATCGCCAAGGGCTCGCTCTTCAACAAGCTGGTGATCCTGCTGCCTGCGGCGCTTGCGCTGGAGTCCTTCGCGCCCTGGCTGATCCCGCCCTTGTTGCTGATCGGCGGGGCCTATCTTTGCTTCGAGGGCGCCGAGAAGGTGCAGCACGCCCTGTCGCCGCACGACGATCATGCCGTGGTTCCCGAGACACTGGACGCGGCCCACCTCGAGCGCGAGAGGATTGCCGGAGCGATCAAGACCGACTTCATACTATCCGCCGAAATCATGACAATCGCGCTGGCGGCGATCGAGGCGGAGAGCGTCTGGATCGAGGGGGTCGTGCTGGCCGTCGTGGCCATCGGGATCACTGCGCTGGTCTATGGCGCGGTGGCGATTCTTGTGAAGGCGGACGACTTCGGGCTGCGCCTCGCCCAAGTTGGGCGACTGGCAGCGACTCGTAGCCTGGGCCTTTGGATCGTGAAGGGCATGCCCAGTCTGATGTCGCTGATCTCGACAATTGGAACTGCGGCGATGCTTTGGGTCGGGGGGTCCATTGTGCTGCACGCCGCGCACGAGATGGGCTGGAGCCCGATCTACGACTGGATCCACCACGCGGCCGAGTTTGTTGCCCACTCCGTCCCCGATGCCGCCGCTCCCGCCGCGCAATGGCTCGCAACCGCTGGGCTGGATGGCCTCTTCGGCCTCGCACTAGGAATCGCGCTTGTACCGATGGCGACGCGGGTCTTTGCGCCGCTTGCGGGGCTTTTTCGGCGCGGCAAGGCGGCTGGCGACGGCGGGCACTGATGCGTGTCCTCGCCTGCAGACTACATGTCAGGTGCGAGGATCGGGCGCCCAGCGGCCCTCGATCAGATCGCGTGCCTTGGTGGCCACGGCTTCGGCGGTGATCCCGAACTTCTCGTAGAGAACGTCCGCGGGCGCCGATGCACCGAAGCCGTGCATGCCGACAAAACCGGACTTCTCGCGCTTGCCGCGTTCGCCGTAGAGCCAGCGGTCCCAACCGAAACGGACGCCCGCCTCAACCGCGACCCGGACCGGGCCCGCTGGCAGGACCTTCCTGCGATAGGACTCCTGCTGGCGCTCGAACAGCTCCCAGCATGGCATGGAGACCACGCGGGTCGGGATGCCGTCCGCCTGAAGAGCGGTGCGGGCCTTCATCGCGATTTCCACTTCGGACCCGGTAGCGATCAGGATGGCCCTGGCCTTGCCGCCTTCAGCTTCGGCAAGCACGTAGGCGCCGAGAGCCGTCAGGTTTTTCGCAGTGTGGGCCGTTCGGACGGTCGGCACGTTCTGACGGGTCAGCGACAGGACGGTGGGCATGTCTCCGGTGGTCAGCGCGATTTCCCAGGCCTCGGCTGTCTCGACCGTGTCTGCAGGGCGCATCACGAGCATGTCCGGCGTGGCGCGTAGCATCGCCAGATGCTCGACCGGTTGGTGCGTCGGGCCGTCCTCGCCAAGGCCGATGGAGTCATGCGTCATGACATAGACGACGGGTTGCTTCATCAGGGCCGACAGGCGCATCGCGCCGCGTGCGTAGTCGGTGAAGCACATGAAGGTGCCGCCGTAGGGGCGCAGGCCACCGTGGAGCGACAGGCCGTTCATCGCGGCGGACATGCCGTGTTCGCGCACGCCATAGTAGACGTAGCGCCCCTTGCGGTTTTCTGGCGAGAACACGCCCAGATCGGCCGTCTTGGTGTTGTTCGAGCCGGTGAGGTCGGCCGACCCCCCGATCATCTCGGGGGCGATGGGGTTGACGACCTCGAGGACCATTTCTGAGGAGCGGCGCGTGGCAACCTTGGGTGTGCCCTCGCTCGCCTGCTTCTTCAGGGCGCGGATCGTCGCGGCAAGCTTCTTCGGCGGCTCCTTGGCGTCGCAGCGCAGGAAGTCAGTCTGCCTGGCGGGCGAGAGCGTGGCGAGGCGCGTCTCCCATTCAGCGCGTTCCGCGGCGCCGCGGCGGCCCACGCCTTCCCACCACGACTTGATGTCGGCCGGGATCTCGAAGGGGCCGTGGGTCCAGCCATAGGCCGCACGCGTGTCGGCGATCAGCTTGGCGTCGGTCAGCGCGCCGTGGCCTTTCGAGGTGTCCTGTGCGCTCGATCCCAGAGCGATGTGGGTCTTGCACGCGATCATCGCTGGGCGTGGCGACGACTTCGCGGCGTTGATCGCGCGGTCGATCTCCTCGGGGTCATGACCGTCGCAGGCGAAGACATCCCAGCCAGCGGCAGCGAAGCGCGCTTTCTGGTCGGTTATATCGGCGATCGAGACCTTGCCGTCGATGGTGATCCCGTTGTCGTCCCAGAACACTATGAGCTTTGAGAGTTGCAGCTTGCCGGCAAGCGCGATGGCTTCGTGGCTGACGCCTTCCATCAGGCAGCCGTCCCCAGCGATCACGTAGGTATGGTGATCGACGATCTTCGCGCCCCAACGCGCGCGGAGCATCTCCTCGGCCATTGCAAAGCCGACCGCGTTGGCGATGCCCTGCCCCAGGGGGCCCGTTGTCGTCTCGATGCCGTCGGCGTGGCCGAATTCCGGGTGGCCGGCGGTGCGCGCGCCCCATTGCCTAAAGTCCTTGAGTTGCTGCAGCGGCATGTCGGCAAAGCCGGTGAGATGCAGCAGTGAGTAGATCAGCATCGAGCCATGGCCCGCGGACAGGATGAAGCGGTCGCGGTCCGGCCAGCGCGGGTTCGCGGCGTCGAACTTGAGGTGCTTGGCCCAGAGGACTGTCGCGACGTCGGCCATGCCCATCGGCATGCCCGAGTGTCCCGAGTTGGCGGCCGCCACTGCGTCCAGCGTCAGCACACGAATTGCACAAGCGCGATTCCAATGATCGGGGTGCATGGTGCGGAGCGTGGCGATATCCATAGGGCAGGGTCCTTTCCGGCGGCGGCAGAGGGTGGGCGCGTGTCAGGGTCTTAACAGCGATGCCGTCGAGTGCAAGCGTGCCCTTGGCAGGATCAAGCTCGCGCTGTAACGCATTGAGAAAAAAGGGGGGGTAATTCCCTTTCGCGTTGGCTAAACTTGGCGATGCAGGTGGAGGCCGTGCGATTCGGAGTCGGCCTGCGGTGCATCGGGACTTGGGGCGCAAGGAGTAGCACATGACCGATATCGCTGCGCTGGAAGAGCGGCTGACTTCCGCGATGGAGCGGATTGCGCATGGGCTCGCGGCGCTGGCGGCATCCCCACCGGCTTCGGCGGGGAACGACGGGGTGGAGACTGCGGCGCTTCGGCAGGCGCTGGAGGAAGAGAAGACCGCCAACGCCCAGCTGAACGAGCGTGTTCGTGCGATCCGCGAAAAACAGGACATGATGGTGGACCAGCTCGAGAAGCGGGTCCTGAGGCTGCAGGATCGCGTGGCCACGCAGGAGGCCGAGATGGGCCAGCTCCGGCGGGTGAACGTACAGCTTCGCGAAAACTCGAAGGCGCTGCGCGAGGCGGCCTCGGGATCGATCGATGCCCACTTCCTCAACAAGACGATGCTGACCGAACTCGATGCGACGCGCGCGGCGCAATCCGCCGACCGCTCGGAGCTTGATGCCATCATCGCTGAACTCGCACCGTTGATCCAGGAGGGCACCGATGTCTGAGGTCGAGATCCGCATAGGAGGTCGGCCCTTCAAGGTCGCCTGCCAGCCCGGTGAGGAGGGCTATCTCCAGGCTGCGGCCCGCCTCCTCGACGTCGAAGCGTCGGCCCTCGTGACCCAGCTTGGCCGAATGCCCGAGACGCAGATGCTCCTGATGTCCGCGCTGATGCTTGCCGACAAGACCGCTGGACTCGAAGACCGGCTTCGCGATGCCGAGACGCTTGCGGAAGCGCAGGCGGCGCGTGCGGCGCGTGCGGAGGCTTTGGCGATCCCGGGCGCGTCATCAACGCCTGTCGAGGTGCCGGTCGTTCCCGAGGACCTGATCGAACGGCTGGCGTTTCTCGCCGAGCAGGCCGAGGCTCTCGCGGCCCGCGTGGAAGAGCGGCTGAACTCCTGACACCCCGCGCGGCACTGCTGGCCTGAGTGATCGCCGGGAGTGCGCGTGCGGCAATCTCACCAGAGTCGGCGGCTGCGCGCAATTCCGGTAAGCGAGGCGCCTTGGTTCCCTAGGTCCCGGTCACCAGCGGCGATGCCTCCGCGGGGATCCTGCATGTGCACGCGCGGACGATCGCGTTCGTGTCCTAACGCGCGGCCTCGGGAATTCGATACAGCTGGCCGCCGGGAAGACGTTCCCATGTCCGGTTAACGATGATCGAGGAGGCGAAACTCCCGTGGTGCGGCAGGCCAAGATCGCGGGGGCTGCGTTTCACTCCGAGTGCACTCACAAGCACTGACAGAGCGCGCTCAGGCGTTCGCCTCCCGGATCTTTGTCGCAGCGTCCTTGTCGTAGGCCACACCCTTGGCGTCGAAGAGCTGGTCGAGTTCCCCCGAGAGCGTCATCTCGGTAACGATGTCACATCCCCCGACAAACTCGCCCTTGACGTAGAGTTGCGGGATGGTGGGCCAGTCGGAGAAATCCTTGATGCCCTGGCGAACGTCGGCATCTGCCAGTACGTCCACATCAACGAAGTCGACCCCCATATAGTTTAACACCCCGGCCACGCGGCTAGAGAAGCCGCACTGCGGCATTGCTTTCGTGCCCTTCATGTAGAGCACGACTTCGTTTGCGGTGATGGTCTCGCGAATTCGGTCGTGAGCGTCGCTCATCTCGGTCCCCTGCGTCTTGTCCTGTCACTATCGTCAACGCGGATTCGGATCCTGCGCGGTCCGCCGGGTCCGTCCTCGTCATCATCGTCCTTCCGCGCGCGCTGCGCCGCCAGCACAATGGCCACACCGACGATCAGCGCGAGAACAACAACCAGGCCCATTACTCCGGCGCCTTCGTCGTGAGGGCCAGAGCGTGGAGCTCGCCGTGTGCGCCGTCCATCTTGCCCTTCAGGCTCGCATAGACTGCACGTTGCTGCTGAACCCGGTTCATACCCTTGAAGCTCTCGTCGATGACTTCTGCGGCCCAATGGTTGCCATCGCCGGCGAGGTCGGTGATCGTGATCTTCGCCGACGGGAAGCTTGCCCGGATCAGCTCTTCGATCTCTTCCGCACGCATGGCCATCGGCTTGAGCATCCTCTCATCAACTCTCACCAAGATGTAGAATGCGCGCCGGTCCGCCGCAAGCGACCTCCGGCTGCATCGTGATCGGCGCCGTCAGGTTTCGAAAGCGAACACATAGATCAACCAACGCGCCGGGTCTTCCGGATCGGCGGCGCGCCCGACGATCACATGGGGGAACCTTCCCAGGCGGGCCTCGAACAGTACGAGATCCGGGTGCGTGTCGATATCCCACCAGTCGGCGCTCGCCACCGTTGTCTGGGCTGTTCCTGGCGGCAACGCCCGCGCCGGATCAGCTCTCAACGCCGCCATCAGGGCAATTGCCCCTGCGGTGTCGGAGCCAAGCTTGACCTGCACGAACCGATCCTGAAAACCACCGTCGATCATGCCCAGAACCGTCACGCCACTTGGAAGTGACTTGCCGAGATCTCCCGTAAAGACCTCTGCCGCCTCGGTGAGGGAGAGCTCGCCATTGTCTCGGCAGAGAAAGAGGCACCCTGCGTCGGCGCACGTCGGCAAGAAGCCGATGGCGGCCGCGAATGCAATAAGTCGAGTCATCGTGATACCGGGGCACAGCCCGGCCATGCCCGGGCATGACCAGTTTGACACGCCGGTGCTCTGGCGCAAGACCCGGCCTTACCCAACCGCAGCCTGGAAGGCATTGCGGTAAAGTGACGAAAGGCCAGACAGAGGGGCTTCCGAAGCGCCGAGCCTCACCCGTTCGCCACCGAACCGCCCAACCGCGTGCAGCGGAACTCCCGCCGCTTCCGCTGCGATATTCAGTGCTTCTGCTTGATCCATCGAGCAGGCGATCAGGTAGCGTGCCTGATCCTCGCCGAAGAGCGCGGAAACGTCGGTTGGATGGAGCGTGACGCCGATCCCGGCGCCCTCGGCCATCTCGAATGCGGCCAGGGCGAGGCCTCCGTCGGAGAGGTCGGTCGCCGCCCCGATCAATGCGCGATGGGCAAGCAGGAACGCGCCGTTCCGCTGTTCGGCCCCGAGATCGACGGGTGGTGCGTCGCCCTCCTCGCGGCCGAACATCTCGGCGAGAATCGCCGATTGTCCCAGGTGGCCGTGTGTCTCGCCAACAACGAGCGCCACCATCCCGTCCGACGGCAGGTTGCCGATCAACTCCGAGGCATCGCGCAGGACGCCCACGCCGCCGATCGTCGGGGTCGGCAGGATCGGCTGGCCATCGGTTTCGTTGTACAGGCTGACGTTACCGGACACGATCGGGAAGTCGAGCGCGCGGCAGGCCTCGCCGATGCCTCGGATCGCTCCGACGAGCTGGCCCATGATCTCGGGCTTCTCGGGATTGCCGAAGTTGAGGTTGTCGGTCGCGGCGAGGGGCTGGGCGCCCTTGGCCACCAGGTTGCGCCATGCTTCGGCCACCGCCTGCTTGCCGCCCTCAAAAGGGTTCGCCCGGACGTAACGCGGGGTCACATCGGAGGTGAAGGCAAGAAGCTTGTCGGTGCCATGCACCCGGACAACTCCCGCACCCAGCCCCGGCGTCACGACCGTGTCGGCCCCGACCTGCGTGTCGTATTGTTCCCAGACCCAGGCCTTGTGGCAATAGGACGGGGACGAGATCAGCGCGGTAAGCGCCGCGATAGGGTCGATCTCGGGTACCGTTGCCAGGGGCTGGGCGCGCGGCGTCTCGATATAGGGCCGGTCGTATTCCGGCGCCTGCGAGGACAGCTGGCTGAGCGGCAGGTCGGCCTTGATCTCGTTGCCGTGCAGGATCAGGAAGCGGTCTTCAGCGATGGTCTCGCCGACGATGGCGAAGTCGAGGTCCCATTTGACGAATATCGCGCGGGCCTCGGCTTCCCGATCGGGCTTCAGAACCATAAGCATCCGCTCCTGGCTCTCGCTCAGCATCATCTCGTAGGCCGTCATGCCGCGTTCGCGCTGCGGCACCTGGTCGAGGTTGAGCCGAATCCCCAGACCGCCCTTGTCGCCCATCTCGACCGCCGAGCAGGTCAGGCCAGCGGCGCCCATGTCCTGAATCGAGATCACGGCGCCAGAGGCCATCAGTTCGAGGCAAGCTTCGAGCAGACGTTTCTCGGTGAACGGATCACCGACCTGGACGGTCGGACGCTTCTCTTCGATGGTGTCATCGAACTCCGCCGACGCCATCGTCGCACCGCCGACGCCGTCACGCCCCGTCTTTGCGCCGAGATAGACGACGGGCATGCCCACACCAGACGCGGCCGAGTAGAAGATCGCATCCGCATCGGCGAGCCCGGCAGCAAAGGCGTTGACGAGGCAGTTGCCGTTGTAGCTGCGGTGGAAGCGCACTTCGCCGCCCACGGTCGGTACTCCGAAGGCATTGCCGTAGCCGCCCACACCCTCGACGACGCCTTTCACGAGGTGGGCGGTCTTGGGATGGCTCGGCTCGCCGAAACTGAGCGCGTTCATCGCCGCAATTGGGCGTGCGCCCATGGTGAAAACGTCACGGAGGATGCCGCCTACACCGGTCGCGGCCCCCTGGTAGGGTTCGATGTAGGAAGGGTGATTGTGGCTCTCCATCTTGAAGACGACCGCCTGCCCGTCGCCGATGTCGGCTACGCCTGCGTTCTCGCCCGGGCCGCAGATCACCTGAGGGCCCGTGGTGTGCAGAGTACGGAGCCAGCGCTTGGACGACTTGTACGAGCAGTGCTCGTTCCACATTGCCGAGAAGATGCCGAGTTCGGTGAAGGTCGGCGTGCGCCCGACGATCTGGAGAAGGCGCGCGTACTCGTCGGGCTTCAACCCGTGCGCGGCCACGAGGTCCTCGGTGATTTCCGGTTCGGTCATCGGTGCCCCCTTCGGATTGGGCGCCGTGATACGGCAGGGGCGCGCGGGGCGGAAGGGCTGCCAGACTGCCAGCGGAACAAAAAAAAGGCCGAGACTAAGCTCGGCCAAAGTCCAACAGGGAGGTAAAGGCCGGACGAGCGAACCCGCCATCGACCTTATGCCTCAATTATGGGCAGCACTGCTGTCCTTCAAGGAAAAACTGGCTGCGGGATGCGCATGGCGGCCATGCGTTGCACGCAAGACGCACCTTTAGGTTGAGTGCGTTTCACGCTGACGCTGTCTGCGTGCAAAGATTTCTTCCGTCACGAAGTCACGAAACGCGGAAACGCGCTTGGACGAGCGGAGTTCCTCCGGATAGGCGAGGAACACGGGGATCTCGCCCGATTCCACGTTTGGCAACACGCGCACGATGGCCGGGAAATCCTCGATCACATAGTCGGGCAGCACACCGATCCCGAGACCGGCGATCACGGCCTGAAGGACGCCGAAATAGTTGTTGACGGTGAGAGTCGACGGGATGTCGAAGCTCAGCAACTCTCGGACCAGCGTGGCGCCTGCCGACACCTGCGCCGATGTCACGTTCTGGCAGATCAGCCGGTGCTGGGAGAGGTTCTCCAGCGTTTCCGGCGTTCCTCGTTGGGCGAGGTAGTCGGGGCTGGCATAGAGGCGCATGTTCACGCCCATCATGCGCCTGCGGATAAGGTCGGCCTGGCTCGGCTCCTTCATGCGGATCGCCACGTCGGCTTCGCGCATCGGAAGGTCAAGGACCCGTTCATCGAGGATGAGGTCGATCTTGAGATCGGGATACTTCGCATAGAGCGCCGGGAGGCGCGGCGCGAGCCAGAGAGATCCAAAGCCGGTCGTGGTGGTGACGCGCAACTCGCCGAACACTTCCTCCTCGCTGTCGCGGATGCGCGCGGAAGCCGTCTCCAGCCGCTTTGACATCGCCGAGGTCGCATCGTGCAGAAGTTCGCCCTGCTCAGTGAGAATCAGGCCCCTCGCGTGGCGGTGAAACAGGGTGGTGCTCAGGCTTTCTTCAAGAGCGCGGATCTGTCGGCTAACGGCCGACTGGCTGAGGTGCAACTGCTCGCCCGCATGAGTGAGGCTGCCGGCATCGGCGACCGCGTGAAATATTCGTAGCTTGTCCCAGTCCATCCGCGCAATACCATTCAAATTGTAGCCCGCTAACAGCGCGCAACCCTACGCTGCCGCATGCTGCGTTTGCAAACAAAGACTTGGTGAAAAACGGCTTTGTAGGTCAGCTTAATTGACCTATAATGCTGCTAAGGTGTCACGAGGCTCGGGAGGCGCGCGATGACCCGGCAGGACGTTTTGCTGGAGGACCGGTTTGACCTGAACAAGAGCCCTGTTCTGTTGAACGGAACGCAGGCTCTGGTTCGACTCATGCTGATGCAGCGGTCCCGAGACCGGGCGGCGGGGCTGAACACGGCGGGCTTCGTCACCGGCTATCGTGGCTCTCCGCTGGGTGCTGTTGACCAGCAGATGAACCGGGCTCGCAAGCACCTCGAGGCCGCTGACATCCGCTTTCAGGAGGGCCTGAACGAAGACCTTGCCGCCACGGCATGCTGGGGAACGCAACAGGCAGAACTTCGCGGGGAAGGGCGCTTCGACGGCGTATTTGCGCTTTGGTATGGCAAGGGCCCCGGTGTGGATCGTTCGGGCGACGTGATGCGCCACGCCAATATGGCGGGCACCTCTCCGAACGGCGGCGTCCTGATGGCGATGGGCGACGACCACACTGGCGAGTCGTCCACCACGCTGCACCAATCCGACTGGGCAATGGTAGATGCCTACATGCCTGTGCTGAGCCCGGCTGGTGTTCAGGAGATCCTCGATCTGGGGCTTTACGGCTATGCGCTCAGCCGCTTTGCCGGTGTCTGGGTCGGCCTCAAGACCATGAAGGATACGGTCGAAGCCACTGCGGTGGTAGATGGCCGGCCCGACCGGATGACGTTTGTCCGTCCGGAGTTCCCCATGCCTCCCGGCGGGCTGAGCATCCGTCTGATCGACACGCCTGTGGCGCAGGAAGCGCGCATGATCGACCACAAGCGCTTCGCAGCCGAGGCCTTCAGCCGCGCGAACCGTATGGACCGGCGTGTCTGGGGCCGGACCGGGGCGAAGATCGGGTTCGTGGCAGCGGGGAAAAACTGGCTCGACCTCGTCCACGCGCTGTCTCTTCTCGGCATCGACGAGGCCGAAGCCGAGCGGCTTGGGATCACCACCTACAAGGTCGCGCAGACCTTCCCGCTCGACATGACCTCGTTCCGTGACTGGGCGGAGGGGCTCGATCTGATCGTCGCGGTCGAGGAGAAGCGCAAGCTGATCGAGGTGCAGATCAAGGAGGCCATCTTCGACGACCGCCGGGGCCGCCGTGTCTGGGGCTGGTACAAGGGCGGCGCGGGAGGGGTGCACCGCGAAGAGCTCTTCCCGACGCGCTTTGCGCTCGATCCGGTGTTCATCGCCGAGAAGATCGGCGGCATCCTGCTGGAGGAAGGCCGCAACCCCGACTACCTGAAGGCCGCGCTGCAACGGCTTGCCGAGACCCGCAAGGCCGACAATGCCCGGGACCTCGCGGCCCGGCTTCCATACTTCTGCTCGGGTTGCCCGCACAACACTTCGACGAAGGTGCCCGAGGGCAGTCGTGCCTATGCCGGGATCGGCTGCCACTACATGGTGCAGTGGATGGACCGCGAGACCGTTGGCTTCACACACATGGGCGGCGAGGGTGCCAACTGGATCGGCGAGGCGCCATTCTCGAAGACGGGGCACGTGTTCCAGAACCTCGGCGATGGCACCTACAACCATTCCGGCATCCAGGCGATCCGTGCAGCGCTCGCCGCAGACGTGAACATCACCTACAAGATCCTGTTCAACGATGCCGTCGCCATGACCGGCGGCCAGAAGAACGAGGGCGGTTTGAGTGCCGACCGGATCGCCCGAGAGGTGCTGGCGATGGGCGTCAAGCGCCTCGCCGTCATCTACGACCAGAAGGAAGAGCCTGATTGGAGCGACTTCCCCTCGGCGATCGAGCGTCACGAACGGGGCGAGCTTGATCTCGTGCAGAAGAAATTCCGCGAGATCAAGGGCGTGTCGGTCATACTTTATGTTCAGACCTGCGCGGCCGAGAAACGCCGCCGCCGCAAGCGCGGGCAGTTTCCCGACCCCGACCGGCGCGTGTTCATCAACACCGACGTCTGCGAGGGCTGTGGTGACTGCGGGGTGCAGTCGAACTGCGTGAGCCTTGTTCCGGTCGAGACCGAACTCGGCCGCAAGCGCGCCATCGACCAGTCATCATGCAACAAGGATTTCTCCTGCCTCAAGGGGTTCTGCCCCTCGTTCGTGACGGTCGAGGGAGCGAAATCGAAGAAGGCTGCGACAGCGACGGTCAGTCTTCCTGATCTGCCATTGCCTGCGCTGCAAGAGATCGAGGGCACCTGGAACGTCGTGGTCACCGGGGTGGGCGGCACCGGCGTTGTCACCGTTGGCGCGATCATGGCGCAGGCGGCGCAGATTGACGGCAAGGGAGCGGGGCTGATGGAAATGGCCGGCCTCGCCCAGAAGGGCGGCGCGGTCCACATTCACTGCCGCCTGGCCAACCGCCCCGAAGACATCAGCGCGATCCGCGTCGCGGTGGGTGAGGCCGACGTGGTTATCGGCGGTGACCTCGTGGTGACCGCGGGGGCCAAGACACTGGGCCTCATGCGGCCGGGTCGGGCGGCTGCGGTGGTCAACACACATGAGATCGTCACGGGCGAATTCACCCGCGACACCGAGTTCCGCATCCCGGGCGAGCAATTGCAACTGCAACTGGAGGCCCGGCTGCGTGACCGGCTCGTCGCCTTTGACGCCTCGGATCTGGCGCGGGCGGTGCTGGGTGACACGATATTTGCCAACATGGCTGTCTTTGGGGCAGCTTGGCAGAAGGGCTGGGTGCCACTCTCGCTTGAGGCCATACAGGGGGCCATCGAGATGAACGGGGCAGGGGTCGAGGCCAACCGGCGTGCCTTCGATCTCGGCCGCTGGGCCGCACATGACCCCGCCGCCGCCGCACGCGTTCTGGTGTCCGGCGTTGCGCAGAAGCCGGCGACGCTCGAAGAGCGCATTGCCTACCGAGAACGCCACCTCGCCGCATACCAGTCGCGGCGTCTCGCGCGGCGCTACCGCCGGTTCGTCGATCGCATTGAGGATGTCAGGTTGCGCGAGGCGGTAGCGCTCGGCTACCACAAGCTCCTTTCCTACAAGGATGAATACGAGGTCGCGCGTCTCTTGCGAAATACCGCCACCAAGGCCCGGACGGAGTTCGACGGCGATCTGCGCATTACCTACCATCTCGCCCCGCCGCTCCTGTCACGGGAGGGAAGCGACGGCCGCCCTCGAAAGCAGGCTTTCGGGCCGTGGATTAGCGGATTCTTCCCGCTTCTTTCGGCCATGAAGGTCCTGCGAGGCACCCCCCTCGATCCGTTTGGTTATTCTGCGGAACGGCGAATGGAGCGACTGCTGATCCGCCAGTACGAGTCCGATATCGCCGAGGTCCTGCCGCTCCTCGGCCCGGAGACCCGAGATGCGATCATCGCGTTGGCTGATCAGCCGTTGCAGGTGCGAGGCTTTGGTCCGGTGAAAGCCAGGAATGCCGAGGCAGCGGCCACACAGCGCGAGGCATTGCTGGCGGCCATTCGGTCGGGTGCGACCCCGTTGCGCGAGGCCGCGGAGTGAACGGTCGCGCGCCTTCAAGTATTTGTCACACACTCTGGCGATTCTCCCGCTTCAGAGGTATTCGAGACTGGGCTCCGAACATGGGCGCGCGATGGACAAGAGACAGGTCGCTCGGGAAATAAGCTACGCTTCCTCGGCGGTTACCAAGGGTGGCCGCGCCGTCATCCGGGTCCTCGAGAATGCCACGGGCCGACTCGGCCTGATCCGGCGGGCGAACGGATACGAGCGCGAAGTGGCGTGCGGCCGCGATTTCTGGGAGGTGATGGTCGAACGCTACGGCCTCACGCTTGATCTGAGCGGCGGCAACCTTGGCAGTATTCCCGCCAACGGGCCACTGATCCTCATCGCAAACCACCCCTACGGCATCCTCGACGGGCTGATGATGGGACACATTCTGTCCCAGGTGCGCGGCGATTTCCGGATTCTGGCACATCGCATTTTCCGCAAGGCCGAGGAACTGAATCGAATCATCCTGCCGGTGTCGTTCGAGGAGACCAAGGAGGCGGTTGCCTCGAACCTCGAGACCAGGAGGGTGGCGCTCGACTACCTCGCCAGAGGAGGCGCGATCGGTATCTTTCCGGGCGGCACGGTCTCGACGGCAGCTCGTCCCTTCGGCCAGCCGATGGACCCGGGCTGGCGCAACTTCACCGCCCGAATGGTCGCGAAATCGAATGCGACCGTCGTGCCAATCTTCTTCGAAGGCCACAACTCGCGCCTGTTCCAGGTCGCCTCGCACCTGCACCAGACGCTGCGTCTTGCCCTTCTGATCAAGGAGTTCCGCTCCCGGATCGACGAGCCTGTCCGCGTCGTGATCGGTGAACCGGTCAATCCGGCGCGGCTGACCGAGCTTCGCACGGATCCCAAGGGCATGATGGATTTTCTCCGCCGCGCCACGTATGAGTTGAGCCCGCAGCCGCTGAAGTCCTACGACTACGGCTACGAGTTCGAGGCCAAGTACCGCGCCTGATGGCCCTGCGCGGGCTGGAGCCCGCGGAAGGAGAGCGTAATGGCGGTGGGCGTATTCGATTCGGGGTTGGGCGGCTTGACCGTCTACGATGCGGTCGCGAAACGCCTGCCGGAGCTTCCTTTCGTCTATTATGGTGACAATGCCCATGCGCCCTATGGCGTTCGCGACGCCGACGACATCTACAGGCTGACCTGCATGGGGGTCGAACGGCTCTGGGATGAGGGCTGCGATCTTGTGGTGCTCGCATGTAACACGGCTTCGGCGGCAGCGCTCAGGCGGATGCAGGAAAGCTGGGTGCCCAAGGACAAGCGCGTGCTCGGCGTGTTCGTGCCGCTGATCGAGGCGCTGACGGAGAGGCAATGGGGCGACAACTCGCCGCCACGGGAAGTCGCGATAAAGCATGTGGCGCTGTTTGCTACCCCCGCCACTGTGGCCTCGCGCGCCTTCCAGCGGGAACTCGCGTTCCGGGCCATCGGCGTCGACGTGGAGGCGCAGCCCTGCGGTGGCGTGGTTGACGCGATCGAGCAGGGTGACATGATCCTCGCGGAAGCTCTGGTGCGAAGCCATGTCGAAGCACTTCTGCGGCGGATGCCGAAGCCCCAGGCCGCAATTCTCGGCTGCACCCACTACCCGCTGATGGAAGACGTCTTTCGCGACGCACTCGGAGCGGGCGTCGCCGTGTATTCACAGGCAAGCCTCGTGGCTGCGAGCCTGGCCGACTACCTCGCCCGGCGTCCTGAGTTCCTGGGCACAGGCACCCAGGCGCGGCTGCTTACCACCGGCGACCCCAAGAACGTCGGTGCGAAAGCCACCCAGTTCCTCCGTCGCGCGATGCCCTTCGAACCGGCCTTTCCCGAAGACCGCCGTTCTGCATGATCGCGATGCCTGCGACCCCGTTTCCATTTGAACTCCTGCGCCCCCGGGCTTATCTCCGGGCGTGACGAAGGGAACGGATCATGGTCAAGCGCGTCGCCATCCTTGGGGCAAGCGGCTATACGGGCGCCGAACTGGTGCGTCTGATCGAGTCGCATCCGACACTCGCCATCGAGGCACTGACTGGCGAGCGGAAAGCCGGGATGGAGATGGCGGAGGTGTTTCCGTTTCTGCGGCATCTTCGGCTGCCCCGGCTTTCCAAGATTGAAGACGTCGATTTCTCCAATGTCGACTTGTGCTTCTGCGCGCTTCCTCATGCGACTACGCAGGAGGTCGTGATGGGCCTGCCGCGCGATCTCAGGATCGTCGATCTGTCGGCGGATTTCCGTCTGCGCAACCCGTCCGACTACGAGAAGTGGTATGGCAAGCCCCACGCCGCGCCCGACCTGCAGGAGGAGGCGGTCTACGGACTGACCGAGTTCTATCGTGCAGAGATCGCCGATGCCAGGTTGGTGGCGGGCACCGGCTGCAATGCGGCCGCGGGGCAGTACGCCGTGCGGCCACTGATCGAGGCCGAAGTGATCGACCTAGACCGGATCGTGATCGACCTGAAGGCCGGCGTCTCGGGGGCGGGGCGCTCGCTAAAGGAGAACCTGCTGCACGCCGAGCTTTCGGAGGGGGCGCATGCCTATTCGGCCGGCGGTACACACCGGCATCTCGGCGAATTTGACCAGGAGTTCTCGAAGGTCGCGGGTCGACAGGTGCGGGTACAGTTCACACCGCACCTGATCCCTGCCAACCGAGGCGTCCTCGCCACCGTCTATGTCGACGGCGACCCCAGAGTGGTTCATGAAACGCTTGCAACCACTTATGCTGATGAAGTTTTCCTGCAGGTGCTTCCCTTCGGCGAGCTCCCGTCGATCCGTCACATCCGCGGGTCGAACTTCTGCCATATCGGTGTGATTGGCGACCGGGTTCCGGGCCGCGCCGTTGTGGTTGCGACACTCGACAACCTTACCAAGGGCTCCTCGGGGCAGGCGATCCAGAACGCCAACCTGATGCTTGGTCTGCCCGAGACCGAGGGCCTCATGCTAGCACCGGTGTTCCCATGAAGAACCTCAAGAAGCAGCGCCGTATCCAGGTCATCGCCGTAACCGCTGTGGCGCTCGTCGTCGCGACGGCGCTCATCGGCTATGCAATGCGCGACGGGATCAATTTCTTCCGTGCCCCGAGCCAGATCATCGCGGAGCCGCCGGGGCCGAACGAGACCTTTCGCATCGGCGGACTGGTCGAGGAAGGAACGCTGGTTCGGGGCCAGGGTGAGACGATCACTTTCAGTGTCACCGACGGGGGCGCATCTGTCGCCGTCGCCTATACAGGTGTACTTCCCGACCTTTTCGGCGAGGGGCAGGGCATGGTCGGCACCGGTCGCTATGTGGATGGCGTCTTCGAGGCCAGTGAAATCCTGGCGCGTCACGACGAAACCTACATGCCAAAGGAAGTGATCGATGCCCTCAAGGAGCAGGGCGTCTACGTCGATCCCGACGACCAGTCAGGGTCCTGAATCCCCACCGTACGGTCCATTCCCGCCAAATTAATCCAAATGCCGGCAGTTTCCCCGCGTCGCAACAGGGGACCGGACGATGCGCAGCGTGGAACAGATCGCCGAGGAAATCGTGGCTCGCGAAGGCGGTTATGTGAATGACCCCGATGATCCGGGCGGGGCAACGAAGTACGGCGTGACCATTCACACCATGCGTCGGCTGGGGATCGACCTCACCGGCGACGGCCGGGTCACGGCGGCCGATGTGCGGCGACTTACACGGGAACAGGCCCGCGGAATCTACGTCGAGCACTACTTCAAACGACCCGGCCTTGCACATCTGCCCGCGCAGTTGCAGGCCACGGTCTTCGACATGTACGTGAACTCGGGCGCAAACGCGGTGCGGATCCTGCAGCGCCTGTTGAACGACATGGGCGAGGATCTCGTGGTGGACGGTCAACTCGGCCCGATGACACTTGCCGCCGCCGAGCGCGCGGCGGGGGCCGCCCCCGAGCACATCGCCGACGCCTATGGGATCGCTCGCCGGAACTACTACTACAGCATCGCCGACGCACGCCCCGCGAGCCGCAAGTACGCCCGCCGCCGCGATGGCGGGAAGGGTGGCTGGATCACGCGGGCCGAGGAGTTCATCGCGCCGCGCTTTCACCTCACGGACGCACAGCATCGCGCACGGGTGTCAAAATGGGGCTGATCGGACGGATTTTCGGCGGTCCGGCGGCAACTACCGCCTTTGCGAACGCCGCGACCAATGTTGCGGAGGTCTTCGTGCCGAATGCCACCCGGCAGATGGAGCTTTCTGCCGAAGCCTACACTGCGGCGCTAGGGGCCCATTCGGAGGAATTCAAGCATATCCGTCCCGGTCTGTTCGATCGCTTCGTGAATGGTCTGAACCGCTTGCCGAGGCCCATGCTCGCCCTCGGCACGCTTGGACTCTTCGTCTACGCCATGGTCGATCCGGTCCGTTTCGCCGAACGCATGGTGGGCCTTGCCTATGTGCCCGAACCTCTCTGGTGGCTTCTGGGCGCTATCGTGGGCTTCTACTTCGGTGCGCGTGAGGCCCACTACGTCCGTGGCCGGGTGGCTGGCCGCCGCCCGGTGGCCGCACTCGCGGCGGGATCGGGCGCACCCGAGATGAATCCGCAGCGGGGAACGGACGTGGACGCCTTCGAGGGCGACAATCCGGCGCTTGCGGAATGGAGGTCTCATCAGGGTTCCTGACCCGGCCAGAAGCAGGTCGCGGTCAAATACCCGCGACAGGGGCGCACACCCCATTGGCCAGCGCCACGTCGCCGCCTATGATCGCGTCATGATCGTAGAACTCGGCCACTTCGCCCTCGTCCTCGCCCTCGCCGTTGCCACCGTGCAGATGGTGATGCCCATGATCGGTGCCTGGAAAAGGTGGCCAGGCTGGATGGCCGTGGCCGAGCCTGCGGCGACGGTGCAGTTCCTGCTCGTGGGGTTCTCCTTCGCGGCATTGACATATGCGTTCGTGACCTCGGACTTCTCCCTGCAACTGGTGGTGCTGAATTCCCACACGGCCAAACCGCTCATTTACAAGATAAGCGGCGTCTGGGGGAACCACGAGGGTTCGCTGCTTTTGTGGGTGCTGATCCTGGCACTCTTCGGAGCTTGCGCCGCCTGGTTCGGCGGCAACCTTCCGCCGACGCTCAGGGCGCGCGTTCTTTCCGTGCAGGCAGCGATCGGGGTGGCCTTTCTGGCGTTCATCCTGTTCACCTCGAACCCGTTCCTGCGCCTCGCGGTGCCGCCCTTTGACGGGCAGGACCTGAACCCGCTCTTGCAGGACCCGGGCCTCGCGTTCCACCCCCCGTTCCTCTATCTCGGCTACGTCGGTCTATCGATGACGTTCTCCTTCGCGGTTGCCGCGTTGATCGAGGGCCGCGTCGATGCAGCCTGGGGCCGTTGGGTGCGGCCTTGGACTTTGGCCGCCTGGCTGTTCCTGACGATCGGGATCGCATTGGGTTCGTGGTGGGCCTACTACGAACTGGGCTGGGGCGGCTTCTGGTTCTGGGACCCGGTCGAGAATGCGTCCTTCATGCCCTGGCTGATCTCTGCGGCTCTGTTGCACTCGGCCATCGTGGTCGAGAAACGCGAGGCGTTGAAGGCCTGGACGATCCTCTTGGCGATCATGGCCTTCGGGTTCTCGCTGGTGGGTGCCTTCATCGTTCGATCAGGCGTCCTGACGAGCGTGCACGCCTTCGCCAACGACCCCGAGCGCGGGGTGTTCATCTTGCTGATCCTTGCTGTCTTCATGGGGGGTGCGCTGACGCTCTTCGCGGCGCGAGCGCATGCCATGGAAGCCAAGGGAGTGTTCTCGACCGTCAGCCGCGAGACGGGGATCCTCGCGAACAATATCCTGCTGACGGTCTCCGCTTTCGTCGTCTTCATCGGCACAATCTGGCCGCTGATCGCCGAGATGGCCTTCGACCGCAAGCTGTCGGTCGGACCGCCGTTCTTCGATGCGGCCTTCACCCCCTTCGTGGTCGCTATCGCCGTGCTTCTTCCGCTCGGTTCGGTGCTGCCATGGAAGCGTGCCCGGCTCGGCCGTGCGGCCAGGCCCCTCTGGCCGCTGGCCATACTGGTATTCGCCTCCGCGGCGCTCGCCTTCTCGGTCCAGACCGGCACCTCAGCGCTCGCTCCGGTCGGAATCGCGCTTGGGGTCTGGGTGGTCATCGGGGCGTCGCTCGACCTTTGGCAGCGGGCCGGGCGTGGTGCCCTCGGCGAACGGATCGGCCGGCTTGGGCGCCTCCCGCGGGCGGACTGGGGCAAGGCGGTGGCTCACATAGGGTTCGGCCTTACCGTCACGGGTGTTGCGGTCCACCTGGCCTGGCAGGTTGAGGACATCCGCGTGGCGCGCGAGGGGGAACGCTTTACGGTGGCCTCCTATGAGATCGAACTGCGGGACGTCCGGGACGTGGAGGGGCCGAACTACCGTTCGACGATGGCCGAGATGGCCGTCTACCGGAACGACCGGGAGGTTGCCGTTCTCTTCCCCGAGAAGCGTGTCTACCCCGTCGCGCAGATGCCGACGACTGAGGCCGCAATCGACAACGGCTTCTGGCGGGACGTCTACCTCGTAATCGGTGATCCGCAGGATGGCGGAGGCTGGGCAGTGCGGACCTACATCAAGCCGCTCGCGAACTGGATCTGGGGCGGGTCGGTCATCATGGCGCTTGGCGGTGTCCTGAGTCTCACTGACCGGCGCTACCGGGTGGCTGCAGGCGCACGCAAGACCGCGCCGGGAGCGGTTCCGGCGGAATGATCAGGGGACCACTCATCGGAGCGTTTGCCGGGCTGTTGTTATCGGCGGGCGGGCTGATGACGCCCGCAGTTGCCGTACAGCCCGACGAGATCCTCGCCGACCCGGCCCTTGAGGAGCGCGCCCGCGACCTCTCGGCTGGCCTGCGCTGCCTTGTCTGCCGCAATGAGTCGATCGACGAGTCGAACGCGGAACTCGCGCGCGACCTGCGCCTTCTTGTGCGGGAGCGCCTGGTCGCGGGCGATAGCGATGCCGAGGTGATTGACTTCGTCGTCGCGCGCTATGGCGAGTACGTCCTTCTCAACCCCACCCGGGGCGGTGCCAACTTGATACTCTGGATAGCGGGGCCGGCGATGTTCCTCATCGCGGTCGGCGTCGGCGCCGCCTACGTCATGCATCGGCGCAGTGCGCCGGAACCGTCGGCGGATGATCTGAGTGAGGCTGAGAAGGCCCACCTCGCCGAGCTTCTCAAGGACTGACGCCGCGTTCCGCTTCTCTCCCTGTCATGGCGGCGCTTATGCTCCCGATGTGCGGGCAGGAGAGACAAAATGGCTGACGACACGATCACCTCAGTCATGGTCGGCGATGTGGCCGTCATCACGATGAACCGACCCGAGGTGATGAACGCCCTCAACCGCCAGATGCGGCGCGAGATTCTGGCGGCGCTGGCCGAGGCCAGTGGCAAGGCGCGCGTCGTGGTGCTGACTGGAACTGGTCGCGCCTTCTGCTCCGGCCAGGACCTCGCCGATGGCGGGAGTGCCGCCGATATTGACCTCGAAGCTACCCTTCGTGACGAATACGAACCCCTTCTCAAGGCGATCTACGATTGCCCGGTTCCAACCATCGCGGCAGTCAACGGGACCGCGGCTGGCGCGGGCGCAAATCTTGCGCTCGCCGCAGATGTCGTCATAGCAGCTGACAGTGCCCAGTTCATTCAGGCCTTCTCCCGGATCGGGCTGATTCCCGACGCGGGTGGCACATGGTGGTTGCCCCGGCAGATCGGACTCGCCCGCGCAATGGGCGCGTGCCTCTTCGCCGAAGCCGTCCCGGCGCGACAGGCCGCCGACTGGGGCATGATCTGGGAGGCGGTGCCCGATGCCGACTTCGCCACCCACTGGCGCACTCGTGCGCAACAGCTCGCGGCGGGACCGACAGCTGCCTTCCGGCACCTCAAGTCGGCCTTGCGGGAGAGTGCCACCAACACCCTGCCCGAACAGCTTGCGCTCGAGGCGCGGCTCCAGGGCGACTGCGGCCGCACCGCCGATTTTCGCGAAGGGGTCACTGCCTTCCTCGAAAAGCGCGCACCGAGGTTCGCGGGGCACTGACCGGGGCAGGGCGGGAACGCCCTACTCGACGGACCGCGGCCACAGGTTTACTCTCGCGTCACCCTTTCGACAGCGGAGCCGATCCATGCCCGAGCAACTGCGCGATGAACTGGTGCTGTCGTACTACCGGGTCCGACAAGCGCTTGGCTGGCTCGGCCTGTCGCTCCCGCTGATCCTGATCCTTGGGGGGATGGTTTCGCTGGGCGACATGGAGCCTTCGATCTCCGACTACTATCACACGCTCCTGCGCGACCTCTTCGTAGGCATCATGACGGCGATCGCCATTTTCCTTATCGCCTATCCTGGGCACCTGAGGCAGTCGGGCGAAGCGATCTCGGACGACAGCGTGACGACTTTGGCCGGCATCGCCGCCCTGGGCGTTGCGTTCTTTCCAAACGAGGGACCTGCCGGTTCCGCCGTCTCCTCCGTTTCCCAAGCGATGCTCGGGAGTGTCGGTGCAGCGATTGGCCACTATGCCTCCGCCATCGTGTTTCTGCTCTGCCTTGCCTACATCTGTTTGGTGAAGTTCGCGCGCACGGCAAAGCCCTACCGCCGCAAGATCTACCGGTCCTGTGGTTGGCTGATCCTCGTGATGGCAGGCCTCGTGATCCTGGCTTCCTGGTTCAAGATCCGCGGACCGGCGGCGCCGCAGGCCATCGTGAATGACCTGCGGCTTGTCCTGTGGCTCGAGGCGATCGCCGTCTGGGCCTTCGCGCTTTCCTGGCTCACCAAGGGACGCGCGGATCTCGCACTTGCCCGCCCGCTCCGCCGCAGCAAGGGCGCCGCGACGGAGGAAGACGAGGCGACCGCGTGACTTGCTGGCGCGTCACCCGATGTCGACGCCGCCGATGCCGGCCACCGTGACGAAGACCGTCGCCGTTGCGCCGCCCTCGATCTCGTAGGTGAACGCAGTCTCGGCCGTTTCGAAGTCGCCGAGATAGTCGAATTCGCCATTGGCCGAGAAGTCGACCTTGCCATCGGCATAGATGATCATCAGCCCGCCGTTGGACCCGGTGACCACCTGTCCGAGATTGTCGGCCAAGCCGTTCACCGCGGTCACGGCGTCGGCGTAGGGGCTGTCATCGGTCATGTCATTGAACAGGATCGTGTCGGTGCCGTCGAGGAAATCGAAGACGCCCGGGTCATTGAACGCCTCATCGGAAAGCACGAACATCATGTCATCGACGGCCGTGGTCGTCGGGTCGCCGCCATCGTCCGTCACGATCTCATCGTCGGGATATCCGCCGAGCTTGAGCGAGTCGTTCCGCGGTCCGTCAGGCTCTCCCACTGATGTCAGCCGGATGCCAAAGTACTGGTCGGGGAAGTCCGTCGTGAAATGCTCGAGTGTCAGGGTGCTGGAGGCATCGGTGAGCACGAACGACCCCGAAAGTGCGCCTTCACCGCCGGCAAGTCCGGTCCAGTCGATGACCACACCGGCATCGAAGCCGCCGCCGTTCTCCTTGATGACCTCGCCCGACAGGTTGATCCCGCCGCCGAGGTTGTTCACACCATCCTCCTTGATGACCGACTTCAGCACGCCGTCGATGGAGAGGTCGTCGTAGTCGAAGCTGGCGTTTTCATCGGGTAGGTTGAAGTAGACGCCGTTCAGTTCGCCGATCATGCCGGTGTAGTCCGGGCCCTCGGTGACGACCGCCACGTCGAACTGGAACTGACCTCCGCCGAGGTCGGTCACCCGAACACGCACGTTCACCGCACCGGTGATCAGGAACTCTGTATACGCCATTGCAACTCTCCCAGACCTTAGCTCGACCCCTCGGGGCTATGGCGGCGGTCTGGCGGCGGAGCGTGGCAGGAACGCGACGACAGGTCGGCGGCACTATGGTGTTTCGGGGCACTTCATCCAGTCCCGGACCGCCACGGCAGTCCGGCTGGTTTCGATGCGTGGCGGCCTACTGCCTTGCTGCTATCGCGTCGGCGAACCCATGGTTCTTGTCTCGGTGGCCGGCCTCGTCGGCACGGATGACAACCACCACGTCCCGAAGCCGCGTGCCCTCTGGCAGGTTCCAGTAGTCGAGCGCGATCCGGGGCGCGGGCACGTTCTCCACGCGGCCAGCATCGATCTCGGCGAGGTACTGGGTGTAGCTGACCACAGCCTCTTCCTCGAGGTAGCCGACCACGCGGTGTGCGGTGCGCGGTGCGAAGAGGTAGAGGAAGAAGTAGAAATTGTAGAAGACGGCCTGCCCGATCATGATGATCAGGCGCTCCAGGCGGCTGGGCTGGGCGATCTGGATGAAGGTCATGAGATGCATGCGTTCGTTCTCGGCCTCGTCTAGAAGCTCGCGGATCCAGCCCTCGTCGTCCCGGATGTGGCGCAGCGCCTTGAGATGCTGAAGAAGTCCTCCGACCATTCCCGGAACCGCCGCAACCGTTTCAAGCACGACAGCCCGGTGCCCGTAGCGCTTGGCAAAGAAGCGGTCCGCGAAGACGCGCAGGAACTTCACGAAGCGCAGCGCGATGCGATCGTGGATGTCCTTTGGCGCGTGATGCAGGTCAAGCTCCGGGCCGACCGGACCATAGGTGTCTTTCATGGCGTTTCCCTCGGATCTGTTCGCACCTCGACAGATAGAGAACCGACCCACGGTTTCATCCTGCTGCTCTGCGGCACAACGCAGCAGCGCACATCAACGTGAAACGGCCGCCCCGGGGGGCGGCCGCTCGATCGGGGTGTGGCGACGGTTCAGCGCTTTTCGACGTCGGTGTAGTCGCGGCGCGGTTGGCCGACATAGAGCTGGCGCGGGCGGCCGATCTTCTGGGTCGGGTCCGCGATCATCTCTTTCCACTGGCTGATCCAGCCCACGGTGCGCGACAGCGCGAAGATGGGTGTGAACATCGACGTCGGGAAGCCCATCGCCTCAAGGATGATGCCTGAATAGAAGTCGACGTTCGGGTAGAGCTTCTTCGAGACGAAGTACTCGTCCTCGAGCGCGATCTTCTCCAGTTCCTTGGCAACCTGCAGCAGCGGGTTGTTCGAGACGCCGAGCAGGCCCAGGACCTCGTCGGCCGACTGCTTCATGACCTTCGCCCGAGGGTCGAAGTTCTTGTAGACCCGGTGGCCGAAGCCCATCAGGC
>CAZOHN010000017.1:0-32826 GCA_964579325.1 uncultured Rhodobacterales bacterium | reverse complement strand
AGCCGATATTGGCCATCGAGGAGGCGAAGTTGGCCCCGCCGAGGCCGCAGAGAAGAGCCAGGACCAGGAAGATGAAATACGGGGTCTCGGGGTTCTGCACGGCGTAGCCGATGCCGATGGCGGGCAGCAGCAGGGATGCCGTGGACACCGTGGTCCAGAGCCGTCCGCCGAAGATCGGCACCATGAAGCCATAGAAGATCCGCAGCGTCGCACCCGAGAGGGCCGGCAAGGCGGCAAGCCAGAAGAGCTGTTCGGGGTCGAACGCGAAGCCGATCGCAGGCAGGCGCGCAACGACCATCGACCAGACCATCCAGACCGAGAAGGCCAGAAGCAGCGCCGGGATCGAGATCCACAGGTTGCGGCGGGCAACGGCCCGGCCCGTTTTGGCCCAGAATTGCACATCCTCGGGCCGCCAGTCCTCCAGCACGCGCGGCATGGCGGTTTTCTCGGGGTGGTGGATGGCCTGCATCTCCGGCAGTTGCGGCAGACGGTCGAGCACTTCGCCATGGGCCGCACGCTCCATCGCCCGGATCGACAGGTGCATCCAGGCAAGCGCGATGGCGACCAGAACGAACAGCAGGGCAAAGCACGAGGTGTAGATGCCGGTAAGGTCCAGAAGCGCGCCGAAGGCGATGGGCAGGACAAAGCCGCCAAGGCCGCCGATCATGCCGACCAGACCGCCGACCGCGCCAACGTGGTTGGGATAGTAGACCGGGATGTGCTTGAAGACCGCCGCCTTGCCGAGGCTCATGAAGAACCCGAGCGCGAAGAGCGTGACGATGAACGGCCACAGGCCCATGCTCGTCGAGAACGCGATCGGACCATCCTTGCCCTGGATGATGTAGTCTGTCGGCGGGTAGGACAGCATGAACAGGAACAGCATCGAGAAGCCGAAGGTCCAGTACATCACCGACCGGGCGCCGAACTTGTCGGAAAGGACCCCGCCATAGGCCCGGAACAGCGAGGCCGAGAGGCTGAACGAGGCGGCCGCCATGCCCGCGAAGCGCACGTCGATGCCATAGACGTCGATCAGGTAGTGCGGCATCCACAGCGCCAGCGCCACGAAGGCGCCGAAGACGAAGAAGTAGTAGAGCGAGAAGCGCCAGACCTGCAGGTTCTTCAGCGGCGCGAACTGCTGCGCGAGGGACGGCGCCTTGGTGCCGGTCCGGCGGCGTTCCACAAGCGCGGGATCGTCCTTGGCCAGCAGGAAGAACAGCACACCGATGATGGCAAGTCCCGCCGCCCAGACATAGGCCACCCCGTGCCAGCCATAGGCAACCATGACGAAGGGGGCGACGAACTTGGTCACCGCCGCGCCGACATTGCCTGCACCGAAGATACCCAGCGCCGTGCCCTGATGGCCGGCGTCATACCAGCGGCTGACATAGGCCACGCCGATGATGAACGATCCGCCCGCAAGCCCGATGCCGAGAGCGGCGATCAGGTACATGATGTAGCTGTCGGCAAGTGTCAGTGCCCAGGTGGCCAGCGCGGTCAGGATCATCTGACTGGAGAACACCAGTCGACCGCCGTACTTCTCGGTCCAGACGCCGAGAAACAGGCGCGTGACAGAGCCCGTCAGGATCGGCGTGGCCACCAGCAGGCCGAACTGGGTGTCGTTCAGGCCCAGCTCGCCCTTGATGGCGACACCGATGATCGAAAAGATCGTCCAGACCGCGAAACAGGCGGTGAAGGCGATCGTGCTCAGGCTCAGGGCGCGCGTCTGATCGGCGCGTGAGGCTGTGGCTACGGACTGCATGGTGGGGTCTCCCGCAGGAATGGCGTGTTCACCCCGAGGTGGGGATCAGTGCCAGACCTGCGGTCGGAGCGGCCCGTGTGATTTGATCTAGATCACCTGTCAGCCAAAGGAATAGCGAAATAAATGTCATGCCGTAGAATGTCATCTCCGGTGGGTGGAGCGATCAAGGCGCGAGCAGCGGGCGTCAACCCCTCCCTTGACATTTATCAATTCGACTGTTGTCTACCGCCATGACGAATCAAGGGATTCTGGGATGCCCGATTCCGAATACCGCGATATCCGGAAGCTCGATCTTTTCTCCCAGATGGCGGAAGAGCATTTCCTGTCGCTCATGCGCGGCGCTTACGTGCAGAACTTTCCGGCCCAGATCGAACTGATCACCGAGGGAGAGCCGAGCGACTTTCTCCATGTCGTCCTTTCCGGGTCTGTCGATCTGTTCTCGCAGTGGAATGGCAGGGACACCAGCATGGCCACCGTGCGGCCCATCTCGACCTTCATTCTTGCCGCAACGATCAAGGACGCGCCCTACCTGATGTCGGCGAGGACACTGGAGAAAAGCCGGATCGCGCTCATTCCCAGTCAGGACGTTCGCGCGATCTTCGACGCCGACAGCAACTTCGCCCGTGCGATCGTCACGGAACTGGCGCAGTGCTATCGCTCGGTCATCAAGGCCCAGAAGGACCTCAAGCTGAGAACCTCGCTTGAACGGCTCGCGAACTTCCTGTTGCGGCAACAGAGGCTTCACGGCGGCAAGGCCACCTTCGAGCTCGACGTCGAGAAGCGCCGGCTGGCATCGGTGCTGGGCATGACGCCCGAGAACCTCAGCCGGGCCTTCAAGGGACTTCGGCCCTATGGCGTCTCGGTCAACGGCACCCGGATCACCATCGGCGACCAGATGGACCTCGAGCGGTTCGCCAGGCCCAACCCCCTGATCGACGACCACGCGACCTGACGATCAAGGCAGCAGGCCGACCCGGGAGAGGAGCGGCCGCACTCACCACTTCCGAGGATGCCACATCTCTTGCAGACGGAGCGTCAGCGCCCGTCGTGCCGCCGTTCATGCCGCCATCCGCCGCCCGGTTGCGGGATCGAACAGGTGGCAGGCGTCCGGCGGAACCCGAAATCGTGCCGATCCAGCCGTGACGTCGTCCCGGTGAACGCCGGGAAGGCTGACGACGATCTCCTGATCGAGCCCTGCAAGGCGTCCGTGGAGAAGCGTGTTCGCACCAAGCGGCTCGGCCATCCGGATGTCGAGAGCGACCGGCCCCTCGGCATCCCGCTCCATGTGTTCGGGGCGAATGCCCAGAAGGATGTCCCCTGACGCGTCCGTGCCGGTTTCGATCTCGACCCCGTTGGTCAGCCGGACAACCCGCCCTTCCGACCGTCCGGCAAGCACGTTCATCGCCGGGCTGCCGATGAACTGCGCGGCGAACACCGTTGCGGGCCGTTCGTAGACGTCGAGCGGCGTCCCGATCTGCTCTGCCACGCCGGCGTTCATCACCACCATCCGGTCGGCGAGCGTCATCGCCTCGACCTGGTCGTGGGTGACATAGAGCGATGTCACGCCGAGCTTGCGTTGCAGCGCCTTGATCTCCAGCCGCATCTGCACACGCAGCTTCGCGTCGAGGTTGGAGAGCGGTTCGTCGAACAGGAAAACCGCCGGGTCGCGCACGATGGCGCGGCCCATCGCAACACGCTGCCGTTGCCCGCCGGACAACTCGCGGGGCTTGCGGGCCAGATAGGATTCGAGCTGCAGCATCTTGGCTGCTCCCTGCACCCGTTCCGCGATCTCGCCCTTGGGCCGACCCGCGATCTTGAGCGCGTAGCCCATGTTCTGCGCCACGCTCATGTGGGGATAGAGCGCGTAGTTCTGGAACACCATCGCGATGTTGCGATCCATCGGCTCGGCGTCATTCAGCCTTTTGCCGTCAATCAGCAGATCGCCCTGCGTGATCGTCTCCAGCCCCGCGACCATCCGCAATAACGTCGACTTTCCGCAGCCCGACGGTCCGACAATCACGATAAACTCGCCATCCGCGATGTCGATGTCGACGCCGTGGATGACCGCGGTCTTGCCGTAGCTCTTGTGAATGCCGTTGAGGGTGACAGTCGCCATGAACTCACTTCTCGCTATCGACGAGGCCGCGGATGAAAAGCCTCTGCATCCCGATCACCACGACTACGGGCGGAAGCATCGCGAGGATCGACGTCGCCATGATCACCGGCCAGTCGGCGAGGTCGTCGCCCGATGGGAACATCTGCTTGATGCCCATCACGACGGTGTTCATCGACGGGTCGGTCGTGATCAGGAGCGGCCAGAGATACTGGTTCCACCCGTAGATGAAGAGGATCACGAAAAGCGCGGCGATGTTGGTCCGGCTCATGGGCACGAGGATGTCGACGAAGAAGCGCATCGGCCCGGCACCATCGACCCGCGCGGCCTCGGCCAGTTCATCGGGCACCGTCATGAAGAACTGCCGGAACAGGAACGTGGCCGTGGCCGAAGCGATCAGCGGCAGTATGAGGCCGGTGTAGCTGTTGAGCATCCCGAAGCCCGCGATCACCTCGTAGGTCGGCACGATCCGCACTTCCACGGGGAGCATCAGCGTCAGGAAGATCAGCCAGAAGAACAGCTTCCGCCCCGGAAACCGGAAGTAGACGATGGCGAATGCCGACAGGAGCGAGATCACGATCTTCCCGACCGCAATCCCCATCGCCATGACCATCGAATTGAACAGCATCCATGCCACCGGTGCGTTCACCCCCGCGGTCAGCGCGCGCCGGTAGTTCTCGAGGAACTGGTCGCCCGGCAGGAGCGGCATCGGCGGGCGCACGATGTCCTGCTGCGACACCGTCGAGGCGACGAACGCGAGCCAGATCGGAAAGAAGATCACCAGCACGCCCAGGATCAACCCGGCATGGGTCAGCCAGTGCGAGACACCCCGCTTCTCGACCATGCCCGCCATCAGTAGTGCACCTTGCGCTCGATGTACTTGAACTGGATGACCGTCAGGATGCCCACCACGAACAGCAGGATCACCGACTGCGCGGCGGAGGAGCCCAGGTCCTGCCCCACGAAGCCGTCGGCATAGACCTTGTAGACGAGGATCGTCGTCGCCTGCTGCGGCCCGCCCCCGGTGATCGTGTGGATCACACCGAAGGTCTCGAAGAACGCGTAGACGATGTTCACGACCAGCAGGAAGAAGGTGACCGGCGACAGGAGCGGCCAGACGATGGTTCGGAAGCGCGTCCAGAAGCGGGCGCCGTCGATGGCGGCGGCCTCGATCACGCTGCGCGGGATGGCCTGGAGCCCCGCGAGGAAGAAGAGGAAGTTGTAGCTGATCCGCCCCCAGCTCGACGCCAGCACGACGAGGCCCATTGCCTCCGCCTCGTTCAGGACATGGTTCCAGTCATAGCCGAGCTGTCCGAGATACCACGTCACCACGCCGATGCGGGTGTTGAACATGAAAAGCCACAGGACCCCGGCCACGGCGGGCGCGACGGCATAGGGCCAGATCAGCAGCGTGCGGTAGGTGCCCGAACCCTTGATCAGCCGGTCGGCCAGGACCGCCAGGTACAGCGCGATTGCCATCGAGACGACCGTCACCGAGATCGAGAAGATTGCCGTGGTGACGAAGCTCGCGCGGTAGAAGCGGTTGCCGAAAAGATACTCGAAGTTTCCGAGCCCGACGAACTGCATCGACAGTCCGAACGGGTCGGGAATGAAGAGCGACTGCCAGATCGCCTGCCCGGCCGGATAGAAGAAGAACACGGCCGTAACCGCGACCTGCGGTGCAACCAGCAGGAGCGGCAGCCAGATGCCCTTGAAGGTGACGCGCTTCTCCATTCGGAAATCCGGGGGGCGGTCAGCCCGCCCCCCGGGGGTCCGTCAGCGGTTTGCCGCTTCGAAGCGGCGCAGAAGCTCGTTGCCGCGTTCGACCGCCGAGTTCAGCGCGGTCGTCGCGTCCTTGTCCCCGGCCCAGACGCCTTCCAGTTCCTCGTCGATGATCGTGCGGATCTGGTCGAACGACCCGAGTCGCAACCCCTTCGAATTCGCCGTCGGCGGCTTGGCCGTCATCTGCTCGCCCGCGATCTCGGTGCCGGGGTTCGCCTCGTAGAAGCCCTGGCTCGCGGTGAGTTCCGCCGCCGCGGTCGTGGCAGGCAGGTAGCCCGTGTCCTGGTGCCACTGGGCCTGGACTTCGGGCGACGACAAGAAGCCTAGAAACGCCGCGACGCCCTTGTACTCCTCGGGGTCGTGCCCGGCCATCACCCAGAGCGAAGCGCCGCCGATGATCGTGTTCTGCGGCGCGGCCTCGGCGGCAGTCCAGTAGGGCAGCGGGCGGATGTCCCACTCGAACTGCGCCTCGGCCTTCACCCCGGCATAGCCCGCCGAGCTTTCGCTGAAGATCGCGCACTCACCGGCGCGGAAGTTGGCGCCGGACTCGTTGCGACGCCCGGCATAGATGAACTTGCCGTCCTTGGCCCATTGGCCCAGCGTGTCGATATGGGCGATCTGGAGCGGGCCGTTGAACACAAGCTCGGTGTCGGTGCCCTCGAAGCCGTTCGACCGGGTCGCGAACGGCACGTCGTGGTAGGCCGAGAAGCTTTCCAGATGCACCCAGCTCTGCCACGCCGTCGTGAACGGGCAGGCGACGCCCGCTGCCTTCAGCTGGTCCAGAACCGGACCGACAGCCTCCCAGGTCGACAGATCCACGCCGGGGTCGATCCCCGCCTCGGCAAGCTTCGTGCGGTTCACATACATGACCGGCGTCGAGGCGTTGTAGGGGAAGGACAGCATGTTCCCCTCGGTATCCGTGTAGTAGCCGGTAACCGAGGAAATGTAGCCCGCAGGATCGAAGGGAAGTCCCGAGTCCGACATGACCTCGTAGACGGGCATGATCGCGGCCCGCGCAGCCATCATGGTTGCAGTGCCCACCTCGAAGACCTGCAGGATGTGCGGCTGCTCGCCAGCACGGAAGGCGGCGATACCCGCGTTGAGAGCTTCGGAGTAGTTGCCCTTGTGGGTCGCCACGACGCGGTAATCCGACTGGCTTGCGTTGAACGCCGCGACCTGGGCGTCCAGAAGCTCTCCCAGCCGCCCGGTGAAGGCGTGCCACCACTGGATTTCCGTCTGTGCCTGGGCTGCAGGCGCAATCGTCGCAGCTGCGGCGAACGCCAGCAGGCTCATGTGAAGTCGCTTCATCTCGGTCGTATCCTCTCTGGTTTGCAGCCGCGCATGTGTCCCGCGATTGGCCGCGATCAAACAAAACGCACAGGGGGAAGACATTGCAAGCAGTGATTGTGCTCTGCACTCCCATGATCCACCGGCCCGGGAAGGTCAGCCAGCCACAGCCCTGCGAAGGGAGCCGTGGGCGAGCCGGTTCCGAGGCCGTCATCCGGCAGGTTGCGGCAAGGAACGCGCCGGCCTGGTCGGACACCCGCCCCGCAGCGATGGTACTTCAAAGCGGAGCCCTCGAGGCCCTAGCACCCCCAGTCGTCATCCATGTGACGGGGTTGGTTCGCGATCACCCGCAAGGCAGGACTTTCACACGGCCGGATCCCGTCGACCCGCCGGCGTGCGATGGGAGATTGACTCTTGCGGATGAACTGTCCGGAGTATGGCCTGCGCAGACTGGTTACGATCCGGACAGAGATCGGCCCGTCGCGCGGACCCGCGCCCAGAACCGCGGGCTTCGTCGGCTGGACCAAAGCAAGAAATGCGACAATCCGGGAGGAAAGAATGAGGAAGACACTGATCGCGAGCGTGACAGCGGCATTGGTGCTGGCTGTTCAGCCGGCCTTGGCGGAAGGCGAGAAATTCGCCTTCTCCGTGCCAAGTCTCGGCTTTCCGTTCTTCGTGCACATGCAGAAGCAATTCAACGATGAGGCGGCGGCACAGGGGGTGGAGGTCATCAACTACGATGGTCAGAACCAGACCACCAAGCAGACGGCCGACGTGGAGGCGGCGATCATCAGCGGCGTCGACGGCATCGTGATCAGCCCGAGCGATTCGGTCGCCATGGCACCCGCCGTGCGCCAGGCGGTCGAGGCCGGCATTCCCGTCATCACCATCGACCGGCGCGTCGACGGTGTGGATGGGCTTCTCGGCCACGTGGGTGCCGACAACGTCAAGGGCGGAGAGGCGCAGGGCAACCTGATCGTCGCGCTGTTCCCCGACGGAGCGACCATCGTGAACCTGCAGGGCCAGCCCGGCTCCAGCCCGGCAATCGACCGCAATCAGGGCGTACACAACGTGCTTGATGGGATGGCTGACAAGTATCGCTTCGTTGCAGAACAGACCGCGAATTTCGCCCGCGAGGAAGGGGCGAGCGTGACCGAAGCCATTCTGGCCGGTCTCGACAGCCCCCCGGACGTGATCGTGGCTGCCAACGACGACATGGCGCTTGGCGCGATGCAGGTCGTCCAGGAACAGGGCCTCGACATCGTGATCATCGGTTTCGACGCCTTGCCCGAGGCGCTTGCCGCCGTCCGCGATGGTGGCATGACGGCGACCATCGAGCAGATGCCCGGCGGCCAGAGCCGTGGCGCGTTGCAGGCGATGGTCGAGTACCTGCGCAACGGGACGGCGCCCGAGGCGGTGACGCTTCTGACGCCGATCGCGATCACCAAGGACAACATCGACCAGGCCGAGCGCCTTGGCGAGTTGAACTGAGCGGGAAGGAACCGCGCCCGGACGTATGTTCGGGCGCGGCTTCGTGGCAGGCTTTCCGCATATGAACAATGTCGATCCAGCAGGCGGACGCGGGGCGGGGCGAAAGGGCTTCGATGTCATCGATTTCCTGGCCAGGAACTCGGCGCCGCTCTTTCTGATCGCCCTGATCGTCGCCTTCGCGCTGCTCGAACCGCGCTTCATGCATCCGCTCAACCTTCTGAACGTGATGCGGCAGGTTTCGATCTCGGGCCTGATCGCCGTCGGCATGACCTTCGTGATCCTGACCGCAGGCATCGACCTGTCGGTGGGCGCGCTCGTCGCGCTGACGGGACTGGTCGGCGCCTATGTCGCCAAGGGGGGGCTCGAAAGCCGGTTCGCCGTCAACGCCGGCGCCGAGACCGGCAACCCGGTCATTCTCGCGTTCCTGGCGGCGATCGCGGTGGGCATGGCGGCGGGTGCGCTGCAGGGTTGGGCGATAACCCGGCTGCGGGTGCCCCCCTTCGTCGTCACGCTGGGCGGACTGACGGCCTTTCGCGGCGCGGCGCTGCTCTTTTCCGGCGGCGGACCGATCAGCGGGTTCAGCGCGGACTACAACTGGTGGGGACAGGGCCGGATCGCCGACATTCCGGTGCCGGTCCTGATATTCCTGACCGTCGCGGTGATCGCGCACATCGTCCTGCGCTACACCCGCTATGGCCTGCACGTCTACGCGGTCGGCGGAAATGCCGCGGCCGCGGAGGAGAACGGCGTGCCGGTGCGGCTGGTGACCTGGTCGGTCTATGTGATCGTCGGGTTCACCTGCGGACTGGCGAGCTTCCTGCTTTCGGCGCGGCTCAGTTCGGCCGAGGCGGTCGCTGGACTGGGTCTCGAACTTGACGTGATCGCCGCCGTGGTCATCGGCGGCACCTCGCTTTTCGGCGGCGTCGGGAGCATTTTCGGCACGGTCGTCGGCGCCCTGCTGATCGGTGTCTTGCGCAACGGGCTTGTGCTGATGAACGTGTCGTCCTTCGTCCAGCAGATCATCATCGGCCTGATCCTCGTTGCTGCCGTCGCCTTCGACCAGTATGCCGCCGCGCGGCGGAGGGCGTGATGGCGGTCCTGTCGCTCAGGGGCATCACCAAGCATTTCGGGGCCATCGAGGCGCTCTGCGGCGTCGATCTGGAGCTGCAGCACGGCGAGGTTCTCGGCCTGATGGGCGACAATGGCGCGGGCAAGTCTACCCTGGTCAAGATAATCGCCGGAAGCCACGCGCCGAGCGAAGGCGAGATGCACCTTGACGACGTGCCGGTCCGGTTCTCGCGCCCGGGCGAGGCGCGGGCGGCCGGCATCGAACTCGTGCACCAGGATCTTGCGCTGTGCGACAACCTGTCCGCGGCGCTGAACGTGTTTCTGGGGCGCGAACTGGTCCGGAAGATCGGTCCGTTCCGGTTCCTGGATCGGGCGGCGATGTTCGCGCAGGCCGAGGCGCTGTTCGCGGAACTCAAATCGGAGACCCGGCCGCGCGATCTGGTCAACGCAATGTCGGGAGGTCAGCGGCAGGCTGTCGCCATTGCGCGGACCCGCCTGGCCCAACCCAGGATCGTGCTTCTGGACGAACCGACTGCGGCGATCAGCGTGCGGCAGGTCGGCGAGGTTCTCGACCTGATCCGCAGGCTTCGCGAGACCGGCCTCGCGGTGATCCTGATCAGCCACCGGATGCCCGACGTGTTCAGCGTCGCCGACCGGGTCGCGGTGCTGCGCCGTGGCCGCAAAGTGGCCGACAAACTCATTTCTGAGACCTCGCCCGAGGAGGTGACCGGCCTGATCACCGGTGCCATCGAAGCCGCATGAGGCACCGGCCGGCGTCGACCCGCAAGCCCGGCTTTCGCTCTGCAGGACGCGCCGGGACCGACGGCCGTCACCACCGGCCTTCGCTTCATCCGGGACGAACGCTGCCCGGTAGCCCGGTTCGCTGCGCCGGCCTCTGCACGGGCCTTGCTTCACCTGCTGGCAACCAGGCGCGGCCCTGCGCATGAACACGACGCGGTAGTCGACGTTCAGGTCCCCAGGCGGAATGCATCGCGTCCGCGCCGGCGCGCAAGCATTCTTCAGAAACGGCGTCGTCGCCTCTTGCCGTTCCCGGTGTCCCATCGCGGTCCTGCCGGGAAAGCCGACGCGTGGCGGCCTGAGCCGGAGTCCACGCCCAGACCGATGTGCCGACGACGAGAATGGAAGAGGCGGACCATCCCGGCCCGGCCGAAGGCAGGCCAGGTGCACAGGGAAACAGCCTCGGGAGTCCAGGCGTCGCCCTTTCGGCCCGGGCGCCCGCATCGGTCCCTTTCGCCGACGAATGGCACGAACTCAAGTCGTTCCCAAGGCATCGCGGCGAGGTCACCGGGCCACCGGAGGCACCGGCGATCCCGGTCTGCCGGGCGCAAGCCCGCCATCAGGCTACCTCATCGCGGGCCATGATCGCTGCGTGCAGCCGATCGACAACCTGCGTGGCCCTATCCAGGACCGGTTCCGATCAGGGCTCGAACTCCGGCCATCCGGTGACGGCTGCCGGACAAGGTTAACGCGCGTCCCCCTACTTCACGTAGCGCTTCTCGATGAAGGCGCCGAGGCTGTACTTGGGATCGACCATGTTCCCGACGCGGACCTTGCCGCACATGGTGAGCAGCATGTAGGCCTCTTCCTCGCTCTGACCGGTCTCGGCCGCGAGCCATCGCACGAGTTCGCGGTAGGCGATACGGGCGGCATCCTCCATCGGGCGGGCAGAGCCGATGAAGCCCATCCTGTGCTCCGTCTCGAGCTGCGGCCAGCCATTGCCGTGGCCCTTGATGAGGTCCACCTGAAGTTCGACCGTCGCCGGCATCTCGAGCGCAACGCCGCAGAGTTCGCCGTCGCCCTGGATTGCGTGGCAGTCGCCGAGGTAGAGGTACCCGCCCTCCTTCCTGACCGGCAGGTAGATGATCGCGCCGGGAGCGACATCTGGCAGGTCCATGTTGCCGCCGTAGTAGTCCGGCTGCAGCGAACTGATCGCCTCGATCTCCGGCGAAGTGCCGATCGTGCCGATGAAGGGCTCGTAAGGCAGGGTGACGGCATCGGACCAGTAGATGCCCTGTTCATCCACGTTGATCTTTCTCACCCTCTGCGGCAGCGGCGGGTTCAGCATGGCGGTGTCGCCGGTGCCCACGAGGCCGCCGAATTCGGGGATCAGGCATGTGGTGCCGACAGGTTGCGGGCCGCGCGGCTTGATCGACAGGATGCGCACGGCCAGCGCGTCACCCTTTGCGGCGCCCTTCACGAAGATCGGACCCGTCTGGGGGTTGAGGAACGGGAAGTTCAGGATCTCGGTGGGCTTGTCCGTTTCTGACGTAATCTTGCCCTCGAAGGCGTCGTGCGTCTCGACCTCGAGAACGGCACCCGGCTCGACCTCCAGCACCGGGGTGGCATAGGGACCATAGACGTAGTGAAACGCGCCCTGATCCTCGATGGAGATCCGGTGGCGCGCCCCGGCCTTGCCCTTCGCTACGCCCTTGCGCGCCATGATCGAAGTGTCAAACCAGCCCATGTTCTGCTTCCTTCCAGCGGTTCAGATTGTCAGATGGTTTCGGACCTCGTCGCGCGAGCTGATCTCCTCCGCTCCGAGGCTGGCGACGAGGCGACCCTTCTCCATCACGTAGCCGCGGTTGGCGATGGAGACGATGAGGTCGAGGTTCTGCTCGACCAGGAGCACGGCAAGACCCGTCTGCTCGTTGAGCGTGCGCACGTTGCGGGCAATGTCCTTGATGATCGACGGCTGGATCCCTTCGGAGGGTTCGTCGAGCAGCATCAGGCGCGGGGCGCCGATCATCGCCCGGCCAATGGCCAGCTGTTGCTGCTGCCCACCCGAGAGGGTGCCGGCGCGCTGGCGGGCGCGCTCCTTCAGGATAGGGAAGAAGCGGTAGACCTGTTCGTAGTCGGGGGCGGCCCGCCCTCGCCCGGCGACCTCGCCCACAAGGAGGTTCTCGCGGACGGTAAGCTCGGGGAAGACGTCGCGCCCCTGCGGGATGTACCCGATCCCGGCGCGGGCGCGCTTGTCGGCGGGCTCGGAGGTCACGTCGCGGCCGGCGAAGCGGATGGTCCCGGCGGACGGACGCAGCAGCCCGGTGAGAGTGCGCATCAGGGTGCTCTTGCCGACCCCGTTTCGACCGATCACGGCGACGATCTCGCCGGGCGCGATCTGCATGTCCACGCCCTGCAGAACGGTCTCGGCGCCGTAGCCGCCGCGCAAGCCCTCCACGTGCAGAAGCATCCCCTCACTCATCGGCGGTTCCCAGATAGATTTCCTGAACACCGCGGTGGTCGATGATCTCCGAGATCGAACCCTCGGCGAAGATCGCTCCGAAGTGCAGCACGGTGACGCGTGAGGCGATCTGCTCGACGAAGGCCATGTCATGCTCGACGGCCAGGATCGTGATCCCGCGCGAGTTCAGTTCGTGCAGCATCTCTCCGGTCTTGCGCGTTTCGTCGGGCGACATCCCGGCGGTCGGCTCGTCGAGCAACAACAACGTCGGCTCCACGCCGACGGCCATACCGATCTCCAGCCACTGCTGCTGCCCGTGCGAAAGCACGCCGGCCGCCGTCTGCGCCTCGCCCTGCAGGTTGGTGAACTCGAGCACGTTGTTCACCGTGTTGGACAGGTTGTGCCCGTGCAGGTGGTGCTGGAACGCCACCTCGAGGTTCTGGCGCACGCTCAGGGCCTTGAAGATTCCCGGCACCTGGAACTTCACCGAGATCCCGCGCCGGATGCGCTGGAACGAGCGCAGGCGGGTGATCTCCTCGCCGCGGAAGTGGATCGTGCCGCTGTCGGGCGCATGCTCGCCCAGGATCAGCCGGAAGAACGAGGACTTGCCCGCCCCGTTGGGGCCGATCAGGCAATGCATCGTCCCGGCCTCCAACGTGAAGTCGATGTTGCGGGCGACGGTGACGCCGCCGAAGCTCTTGTTCAGGTTCCGGACGCTCAGGATTTCCGTCATGTCCGGCTCCGCCCTGCGCGGGGTCCCGACAGTCGCCCGAGGCGGCTCATCGCGCTGGCGATCAGTCCGTCCGGCGTGACGAGCACCGTGAAGACCAGAAGTGCCCCCATCACGACCAGCGCGTACTGACTTCCGTAGATGGTGAGCGTCTGGAAGGCGAAGAGCACGGCAAGCGTGCCCAGAAGCGTCGCCGTTATGTCACGGCGCCCGCCCACGGCGACCCAGACGATCGGCAGGGCCGCGGCGGTCAGCCCCATCGAGGAGGGCGTGATGTACTGTCCCCAGGCCGTATAGAGCGCCCCGGAGAGCCCCGCGAGCGCGCCGCCGAGGCCGAAGGCGAGCGTCTGGTAGAGCCGGATGTCGTAGCCCAGCATCTCGGCGCGTTCGGGGTTCTCGCGGATCGCCACGAGCACGTTGCCGAAAGGCGCGTTCAGCAGCATCCGCAGGCCGAGATAGCACAGCACGACCATCGCGAGGAGCGCATAGAAGAGGCCGACGCCCGGATACAGAACGAGGTCGCCCCCCGGCCAGGGGATCGTCAGGGGCGGCATCCCGGACATGCCGTTGAAGCCGTTGAGCCGGGCCTCGCCCACGCGCCATTGCGGGCCGGCCGTCTGCGCCATGAAGGTCTCGAAGACCAGGGTCACCGACAACGTCACGATGCCGATGAACACGCCGCGGATGCGCCCGTAGAACATGAAATAGCCGATCAGCAGCGCGACGATGCCCGCCGCTGCCACCGACAGCACAAGCGCGATCCAGGTGAAGCCGAAGGCGGCGCCGAAATTGATCGTGAGGATGCCATACCCGTAGCCGGCCACCCCGAAGAACGCCGTCTGCCCGAAGCTGAGCGCGCCGGTGTAACCCCAGACAACGCCGAGCCCCATGGCCATGAAGGTCCAGACCATGAAGTAGGCGGCATTCCCGACCGCAAAGGGGTTCGAGAGCTGCGGGTAGAGCCCGGCAGCCAGCACCACGAGCGCGGCGAGCGTCCAGAACCCGGGCCCGCGTCCCATCGTCTGCGGCCCTTCCAGGCGCGACAGCCAGATGCGCAGCGTGGAGCGCCGCTCCACCGCCGCCTCCGTGACGAGCGACGCGCTCCGTTCGGTCAGGTCCTGCCCGGAGATGTCCTGCCTGTCCATCCGCGTTCCCTACTGCCGTGTCTTCTTGAGCCAGGCCGACAGCCCACCCGGCAGGAGGCGGATCACCACGATCACCGCGACGAGAAGCCCGATCTGCCCGAAGAGTTGGCCGTACCAGGCCGTCATCGACGCCTTGATGACCGCGAGAATCGCCGCCGCCGCAGGCGCACCCACGAAGATGTCCGCGCCCCCGACCACGACGGTCACGAAGCTTTCGACGATGAAGGTGGCTCCCATTGTCGGCACCATCGTCATCGTCGGGGCGTAGAGCCCGCCGGCGAGGCCCGCGAGGGCCGCCCCCAGCCCGAAGGTCAGCGCATAGACGCGCCGCGTGTCGACGCCCAGCGCGCGCGCCATCTGCGGCCGCTGGATCGTGGCCCGGGCGATCACTCCGAAGCGGGTGTGGTAGAACAGAAGGTAGAGACCGGCCAGCAGCCCCACGGCCGTGCCCATCAGCACCAGCCGGTAGGCGGAAAAGGAGCGCTCGCCCACCGCGAGGCTGCCAAGCGGCGTGCCGACCCCCTGCATCGTCGAGCCGAGCACGATCAGCACCCCCTGGGTGGCGATCAGGCTGACCCCCCAAGTGGCGATGATCGAGTCGAGCGGTCGGTGGTAGAGGTGGCGCACCACGGTCCGCTCGATCGCGATGCCGACGATCCCCGCCACCAGCGCCCCGCACAGGATCGCCAGCGGCAGCGGCAGACCGGCGCGCGCGGTGGCGGCGGTGACGTAGGCGCCGCACATGATGAATTCGCCGTGCGCGAGGTTGATGATGCCCATCATCCCGAAGATCACCGCAAGCCCGGCGCAGGAGATGACCAGGAAGGCGAAGGCATCGCCAAACTGGTAGGTCATGGCGAAGATCGCAGCGAACAGCTCCATGTGCAGGCTGTCTCCCGTCTGTCGGCAGGACGGCCAGGGGATGGCCGTGGAAAGAGGAAGGTTCCGGCCGGACAACCGCTTGTTGCCCGGCCGGCGCTGAATGGACGCGTCAGTTCCCCGTCGGCGGGTTTGACGGCGTGTACTGCTCGGACGGGTCGTTCTGCGTCAGGTCGCAGCCGGCCTCGCCCAGCCAGTAGGGCGCGATGTTATCCCACACCGTCGGGAAGGAAATCGAGTGGTCGTCTTCCACCTTTGCGAGGAAGATCGTGTGCGACATGTGCTGGCTCTTGGGGTCGAGGCACACATTTCCAGACGGTCCGTCGAAGCAGACATCGCCCTTCGCGATTTCGGCGCGGATCGCATCGTGGTCGGTCGTGCCGGCCCGCTCGACCAGTTGCTTGTAGAGGTTCATCGCGATGTAGGAGTTGGCGGCCTCCTGGTTGATGTAGGGCTCGTCCGGGAACATGGCGCGGAACTTCTCGATGAAGGCCTTGCTCTCGGGCGTGTCGATCTCCTCGATGTAGTTCGTGGTGACGAACATGTTGGCGAGGCTCGGCGGGGTGAAGCGCTTGTGCTCGTAGCCCTGGCCCACGTTCACCGAGGACGCCATCGGCAAGCCCACGTTGGCCGCCGCGGCCTGTTCGTAGTACGAGGCCTGCGCCGCGCCGACGAGCAGCGTCACCACGAAGTCGGGCTTGGCGTTCTGGATGTTCTGGATCGTCTGGCTGAACTGCGAGACGCCCAGCGGGATGAACTCCTCGCCCGCCATGGTGCCGCCGCTCTCGGCCACGATGTTGCGCACCCATTCGGCCGAGATCTGGCCGAAGTTGTAGTCGGCGGCGATGGTGTAGACGTTGGGACCGTAGGTCTCCATCATCCAGGGGATGAGGGTGGAGAACTGCTGTTCCGGCACCGCGCCCGTCACGATCATGTTGGCGTCGCAGACGCCGCCTTCGTACTGGTTGTTGTAGAACGCCAGCCCGTCGAACTGGTTGACGATCGGGCGGTAGGCCTCGCGCGAGGCCGACGAGAAGCCGGCAAACACCACGTCCACCTGATCCTGCTGGAGCACGCGGCGCATGAACTCCTGGTAGCGGCGGTTGTCGGACTGGGTGTCGTAGATCACCAGTTCCACCGGGCGCCCGCCGATGCCGCCAGCGGCGTTGATCTCTTCTGCGGCAAGCTTGATCGCATTGACCTTGACGTTGGTCGCCGCGGCGAAGTCACCCGATTGGTCCTCGAGGACACCGATCTTGATCGGTCCGTCCTGAGCGGCGAGCGGGCCGGCCGCTGCAAACGCGGTCGTGCCGGCGAGAAAGGCGGCCAGGACACGGGCAGTGGTGTTCGGTCTCATGTTGGGGGTCTCCTGCTGGTTGGATTTTCTGGTTTTCAGGCCTTGCGGGACAGGCGGTTGCGGTCCTTGCTTCGGCCGCCTGCCGGAGGCGGGCCAAGCCAGTCCCGCGCGACGTCCTCGATCGGCACACGCCGGTTCATCGCCTCCTGACGGAGCCGCTCGTAGGCGGTGTCCTCATCGATGCCCGACACCTCCATGAGCCGCAGGACCGCCTTCATCACCTCGCGACGACCCGACAGCCGTTGCCGCAGGACGTCGAGATTGCGCTCGATGCGCAGGCGGCGGCGGTGGCCGTTGACGGCCAGCAGGAGCGCGGTGAACACTCCGGTCGTGCGGATCGGCTTGAGGATGTGGCTGTCGCAGCGCAGCCCGACGACCCTGGCGAGCCTGCTGGGCGCCTCGTGGCCGATCAGTGCGACGGTCGGCACATCCACGCCGGGCCCGACCGGGCAGGGACCGAGGACATCCTCGTCGGCATCGAAGAGCAGGACGTCGCAGGGCGGCAGCCCGTCCTGTGGCAGCGCGTCCGGGGCGAGCACGGTGGAGTTGAGGCCAAGTCGGCCGAGAACGCTGACGAGCGTCTCCCGATTTACGTCATCGCCGTGCACGACGAGGGCGCTGAGGCCGCGGAAATTGGTGGTGATCGCGCTTTTCATGGCACCAGCCTCAAGTGTCCGCGGCGCAAGCCGCCTTCCTCTGCAGTGGCGCCGTTGCTCCAGACGAGGTAGGGGTCGGGCCGCACGGCGGCCCGTTCCTCGAACACGATGTCAAACGTGCCGTCGGCTCTCGAGCGGCCAATCCGTGGCAGCATGGCGCAGTGCAGATTCTCCGGGTCTACGGCGATGGGGCCTTGCGGCGCCTTGAATTGCAGCCCTCGCGCGGCCTCGCGGACGGCCGTGAAATCGGTCGCGCCAGCCCTCTCCACCGCCCGGACGAGCAGATGCACCGCAACGTAGGTCGCCTCCGCATCCGCGCAGGCGTGGCCCAGATGGCCAAAGCGCGCCGCCCAACGGGCAGTGAAGCGCGCGTTTTCGGGCGACTTGATCGACGAGAAGTAGACCGACGATGACAGATGCCCCGCCGAGGCCTCGCCAATGTATGGCAGTTCGACTTCCGACAGGCTGCAACTGGCCACCGGCATGTCGGCCACCTGGTCGATCCCGGCGGCCTCGGCCGCTGCGCGCAACACGCGGAAGAACTGGTAGCTCGACTCCCCGATAAGCGTGGTGAAGATGAAGTCGGGCCGGTCGCGCACGATCTGCGCTGCGAGCTCGCCCAGGTCGGTTTCACCGACCGGGAAGTACCGCTCTCCGACAACGGTGCCGCCCGCCTCCATCAGCGCCTCGCGCAGGATCCGGTTGTTTTCCCACGCCCAGACGTAGTTGGAGCCGACGCACCAGCCTCGATCGCCGTGGTGGGAGAGAAGGTGGCGCGCCAACGGCACGATGTGCTGGTTGGGCGCGGCGCCCGTGTAGATCACGTTGTCGCTGGTCTCGAACCCCTCGTAGTGCGAGGGGTACCAAAGCAGCGCGTCGTGCTTCTCGAAGACCGGCAACACCTCCTTGCGACTCGAGGAGGTATAGCAGCCGAAGACATGCACGACACCGTTGTCGCGCAGCAGCTCAGCCGCGCCGTCTGCATAGGCGGCCGTCACGCCGGCCGGGTCGATGAAGATGGGGTCCAACCGCACCGGCGCCGCGGCGTCGCCGTTCACCTCCTCTATCGCGAGTTCCGCGCCGGCACGCATCGCCGAGCCCACGGCGGCATACGAGCCACTTGTGGAGAACATGATGCCGATCTTGAGCGAGTCGCGGAACATCGCTTCTCCAAACGCTAAAAGCCCCAGGCACGACGTCACATCGTGCAGGGGGCAATGGTGCCAGACCGAGAGTGGTCGATGAGAGAGATAAGCCGGAGTCTCGCCATTGAGACTGGTTGACGTTCCGGCAGGCGGAGCCGGGGAGTCAAGAGAAAAATCGAAAAGGCTTGCGCCTCGAACTCGCCTGCATCGGACTTAGGCGAGCTTGTGCGAGCGATGGGCAGATGCAGAACCGCGCGGACCTGGGTCGACGCTGTCTCCTTCCCACGTTCGCGCTGCAGGTCCTCGACGCTCCGGAGCGAGTCCTGCGACCTGGGGCAGGTCGGCGGCAAGGCGCGTTCATCTGACAAGAACCCTGATCGTGGTCGGCGCTTGAGGCCCGATGAGAGTATGATGCCATCGCAAACCGACAAGGGCCGGCCGTCGTGACCCGGAAGACGCGCTGGCGCAGAGGACGACGAACCCCCGCAATGGCGTCGCCTTGGCGTCCTTCAGCGCGCGGGATCGGACGGCCATGACCTGGCCGGTCGCTGGGCGGCCACGGACACCTCGGGGCCGGGCTCTGCGGCAAGATCGCGCTGGTCCTCGAACTCTCCTCCGCCCCGCTCCGATGCGGCAACATGCAGTCCGACGTCCTTCCGCCCTGACCCGCGACCTTCATCCTGCCGAAGCCAGGATGGCGGGTGACGATTGCCTGCCTGTGCGGCGGCGGCACTGGTCGAGCGGCGGACCCGGCTCCGCCGGTTGATCCATGACAGGCACGTAGCGGACGATTGCGGGCGCGACAGGGTACGCGGCGCGGCGGCCGAAGCGGACCTCCGATCCGGGTATCGGCCCCCGGAAGCGCACCAACGGGGACGCGCGGCGCCCGAGGCGACGCCTGGTCAGAGAACCCTTCCGTCCGCGTCGAACCACTTCACACGGGTCCAGTCGATCCTGAGCCCGACCCTGCTGCCCGGACGATACGTCGTTTCCCCCGGCAATCGAAGCGTAAGGTCGGCCGATCGGCCGGGTACACGGACGTAGGCATAGGTTTCCGCGCCAAGACGTTCGAGCAGTTCCACCTCGCCGCCGATGTCGGCATCAGGCCCGGCAACCACGGAAAGGTGCTCCGGGCGCACGCCCAGTTCGGCCACCCTCTCCTTGCCGGGCGGCAGGGGCACCGGCACCATGCCCGGGCTCTCGATCCTGCTCCCATCGCGTCGCACCGGCAGGAAGTTCATCGCCGGCGCACCGATGAAGCCGGCGACGAAGCGGTTTGCCGGGTGTTCGTAGAGGTCCATCGGGGTGCCGACCTGTTCGATCCGCCCGTCGTTGAAAACCACGATCCGGTCGGCCAGCGTCATCGCCTCGACCTGGTCGTGGGTAACGTAGACCATCGTCGCACCAAGCCGCTGGTGGAGGCGCGCGATTTCCAGTCGCATCTGCACGCGAAGGGCGGCGTCGAGGTTGGACAGCGGCTCGTCGAAGAGAAACACCTGCGGCTTGCGGATGATCGCGCGGCCGATTGCGACGCGCTGGCGCTGTCCACCGGACAGCTCGCGCGGGTAGCGGGCCAGAAGCGGCGTGAGCTGCAGCGTCTCGGCCACCTCGGCCACGCGGGCGGCAATGGTCGCGCGGTCCTGCTTCCGAAGCTGCAGGCCGAAGCCGATGTTGTCGGCCACGGTCATGTGCGGGAACAGCGCGTAGGACTGGAACACCATCGCGATGCCCCGGTCGGCGGGGCGCGTTCGGGTCACGTCGCGGCCCTGCAGGGCGATGCGGCCCGAGGTCACGTCCTCGAGCCCCGCGATCATCCGCAGCGTGGTCGACTTGCCGCAGCCCGAGGGGCCGACGAACACCACGAACTCGCCGTCGGCGATCGAGAGATCCAGCCCCTTGATCACCTCGATCGGGCCAAAGGACTTGCGAAGGTCGGCAAGGTCAAGCTGTGCCACGGGTCATCCTTTGACTGCGCCCATGGTCATGCCCTTGATGAAGAAGCGCTGGAAGAAGAGAAAGACAAGAAGCGTGGGCAGGCTGGCCACCAGCGACAGCGCGCCCTGCACGCCCCAGGCGACCGAATACTGTCCCTTGAGGTTGACGATCCCGATCATGATCGTGCGCTTGCTGTCGGACTGGGTGAAGATCAGCGGCCAGAGAAAGTCGTTCCAGATCCAGGTGAACTGCAGCGTGGCCAGCACCGCCAGCGCCGGCAGTGACAGGGGAAGGACGACGCGGGTCAGGACCTGCCATTCACTGGCCCCCTCCATGATCGCGGCTTCGCGCAGGGCGTTCGGGACCGTGGCGAAGAAGTTGCGCATCATCAGCACGCAGATCGGCAGGCCCAGCGCGGAATGCACGATGATGACGGGCCAGAGCGTGTCGATCAGCCCGAGCCCGTTGAACAGCCGGAAGAGCGGCACCAGGATGACTTGCGGCGGGAAGAACATCCCCGCGACGACCACCAGAAACAGGGCATTCGAGCCGCGAAAGGGCAGCTTGGCAAAGACATAGCCCGCCAGCACCCCCAGCATGATCGAGATGGCCGTGGCGGGTAGCGTCACCAGAAGCGTGTTCAGGAAATAGCGGTGGACGGCGGGGTTGCCCAGAACCTCCGTGAAGTTGCCGAGGTAGAGGCTGGAGGGCATCGACCAAAGCTCGCCCATCGAGATCTCGCGCGTGGTCTTCACCGAGGACAGCAGCACCCCGACGGTGGGCAACAGGAACAGGACCGCCAGCACGCAAAGCATGGTGAAGATCGTCGCGGGCCAGGGGTTGAACCGGCCGGCGGGCAGGGTGTCAGCCATAGATCCGGTCCACCTTGCGCAGCTGGCGGAAGTAGAGCCCGATGATCGCCAGTGCGATCAGGAACAGCACCACCGAAATCGCCGAGCCATAGCCCATCAGGTATTTCTTGAAGCTTTCGTTGTACATGTGCATGGCCAGCGTGTCGGAACTGTTGAACGGCCCGCCTCCGGTCATGATGTAAAGGATGTCGAACCCTTTCAGCGAGTTGATGACCGACAAGGCCACGACGACGACGGTCGAGGGCGCCAGAAGCGGCAAGACCACCCGGCGAAAGCGCTGCCAGGGCGATGCGCCCTCGATCTCGCAGACTTCCAGCAGGTCGCCGGGGATCGCCGTCAGCCCGGCGAGGTAGATCACCATAGACAGGCCGGTCTGCTGCCACGACCAGGCGACGATCACCGACCAGAGCGCGGTATCGGGCTTGGCCAGCCAGGCATAGGTGAACCGCTCGCCCGACACCTGCGCGACGATGGTGTTCAGCAGGCCCCAGTCGGGCTGATAGATCCAGGTCCAGATCTGGCCGACGATGACCGCCGACAGGCAGATCGGCAGGTAGAAGATGCTCTTGAACACCCGCGCGCCCGTGACCCGTGCATCCAGCAGCAGCGCCAGCATCAGCCCCAGCGCGGTTGGCAGCACGATGGCCGCCACCATCCAGATCGCCGTGTTGATCGCCGCTTGCAGGAACAGCCGGTCGGTGGCGATCTTGGCGAAATTGTCGAAGCCCACGTAGCTGTAGTTCGGATCAAACCCGTTCCAGTTGGTGAAGCTGTAGTAGAACGAACTGAACAGCGGCCAGACCACGAACAGCCCGAACACCGCCAGCGGCAAGGCCAGAAGCGTGATGCGCCAGAAGCGGTTGTGCTGCTCCATTCGTCCCTTTCCCGCAGGCGACCCGGGCCGCCCGGCTGGCGGTGGCCCGGGGACGTTCGGTCATTCCTTGAAGGCCGCTTCGGCGTCCGATGCAACCTGTGCCAGAACGGTATCTGCCTTCGACGGATCGTCGATGAAGCGGGTGAACATCGACAGTCCCACCTCGGCCACCGGCGGCGGCGTGGCGAGGTCGTAGTTGAAGGCAAAGGCCTCGGCCGCCGCGACCGTTGCCGCCGCCTTCTGCATCACCACGTTGTAGCTGGAAGGGTCCACGTTCACATTGGCCGAGAGCGCGCCCTGCGCGTTCGCCCAGTCCGCCTGCACGCCCGCGTCCGAGACCATGTAGGACAGGAACTGCTCGGCCCCGTCCGCATTGGCCGCATTGCCCGCGATCACCAGCCCGTCGACCGGGCCGACTGCGGCATTCGGCACCCCGTCCTTGAGCTTCGGGAATTCGAAGAAGTCGTAGTCCTCGCCCGGAACCAGCCCGTTGCCGTTCCAGTAACCGGTGATCCACGTGCCCATGAGCGTCATCGCCGCATCGCCGCGCGCCACCTTGTCCGAGGCATCGGTCCAGTCGTCGGCATTGGCGTTCTCGACAAAGTAGCCCTTGTCGAACAACTCCTTCCATAGCGCCATCGCTTCGGCGACCTCGGGGTCGGCATAGCTGGCCTCGCCCGCCATCAGCCGCGCGCGATAGTCCGGCCCGGCGGTGCGCAGCAGCAGGTAGTCGAACCAGAACTGCGCCGGCCAGCGGTTCTTCGACCCCAGCGCGATCGGTGCGATGCCCTTGCCCTTCAGCGTCTCGCACAAGGCCAGGAAGTCGTCCCAGGTCGCGGGCGGGGCGGTCATTCCGGCCTCGGCCAGGACCTTCGCGTTGTAGAACATGCCCGCGTAGTGGTAGTTGAACGGCACCAGATAGCGCTTGCCGTTGTAGAGCGTGGCGCTGTCAGCCACGGGCTTGGCGATCACCGCGTCAAGGCCGTTCGCCGCCCACATCTCGTCGATCGGGTGCAGCGCGTTCGCATCGACGATGAACTGCACCCGCGCCCCGGCCCAGTAGCTGAACACGTCGGGCAGGCTGTTCCCGGCTGCCCGCACCAGGATGTCGGTCTTGAAATCCTCGTGCCCGACGGGGCTGTCCTTCATTGCCGTTCCGGTGGCCGCGGTGAACTTTGCCACCTGTTCGTTGAAGGCCTTCAGTCCCAGCTCACCGGTGAAGTAATGGCTGATCGTCACCTCGCCCGACTGCGCCCAGGCCAGATGCCCGATCCCCAGCATCGGGATCGCAAGCGATCCGCGCAATATCCCGCGCCGACTGATCTCTTTCATCTCTTCCTCCCAGAAAGTTGAAATATGCGGCACGTTACTCCGCCGTCCTGCCGTTGATCGCCAACAACTGCCGCCATGTCAACAAAAAGTGTTGCATAGCGCGCCGTTATGCGGGAGATAACCAGATAGATCGCGGCAAATCGGGAAAAGTTGCGCTATGTCAAACTATCTGTTTAACATAGCGCAACTCAAACCCAAGCCGCCCGGAGTGCCCCGAATGCGACTGCTGCAATCCCTCTCGCGTGGCCTGGATGCTCTGAGCTACATGTCCGCCCAGCCCGGACCCGTCCGCCTGACCGATGTTGCCGAGGCGCTGGGCGTCGACAAGTCGAACGCCGCGCATCTGCTGAAGACGCTGGTGGCCTCGGGCTATGCCAGGCAGGACGACAGCCGCCGCTATCTGCCAAGCGACCGGCTTGCCAGCCGGGCGCGGACCGAGCACACTCTGGAAGAGATCGTCGCGGTCAAGGAGGCCTGGCGCCCCATGCTGGAAGCATTGGTGGCCCGGACCGGCGAATGCGCCCATCTGGCGGTGCTGGTGGGGCCGCGGGTCTGGTACATCGACAAGGTCGACAGCCCCCTGCCCTTGAAGGTCGACCACCCGATCGGCGCGCTGTCACCGCTGCACTGCACCGCACTTGGCAAGGCGTTCCTCAGCTTCGGTCAGGCGCAGATGCCGACCGAGCAGCCTGCCTTCACCCCCCGAACCCTGATCACAAGACGCGCGCTGGTGGATGAGATCGAGCGCACCCGTGGCCGGGGCTACGCAATAGATGACGAGGAATTCGCGCCCGGCATCCGCTGCGTCGCCCGGCCGATCTATGACGAGGCGGGGGCAATGATCGCCGCCATCGGCGTCTCGGGCCCGTCGGTCCGGGTGACCGATGCCCGCCTGCACGACCTTGGCCGGATCGTGGCCGCCGCCGGACTGGGCGGATTGCAGAAGGAACCCAGCGAATGACCAGCACGCCGCTGCGTGTCGGACTGATCGGCACGGGCCGGATCTCGGACCTGCACGCCATCGAATACCTGCAGAACCCCGATGCGCGGATCGTGGCGCTCTGCGACCGCGACACCGGCCAGGCGCGGGCCAAGGCGGCGGCCTGGGGTATCCCCGATGTCGAGGTTGACGACGACATCGACACCTTCCTTGCCCGCCCCGACCTGGATCTGGTCGAGATCCTGCTGCCGCATCACCTGCACCTGCCCATTGCCCTCAAGGCCATGGCGGCCGGCAAGATCATCTCGTTGCAAAAGCCGATGTGCCTGGACCTGGCCGAGGCCGATCGGCTTGTCGCGGCCGCCGAAGCCTACGACCGCCCGGTGAAGATCTTCGAGAACTTCATCTTCTACCCGCCGGTCCTGAAAGCCCGCGAACTGGTCGACGCCGGCGCCATCGGCACGCCCTTGTCGATCCGCATCAAGTCGAACCCCGCCCGCAGCGCCACCGCCTGGGAGGTGCCCGCCGCCGCCAACGCCTGGCGACAGGAGAAGGGCCAGGCCGGGGGCGGGCCGCTGGTCTTTGACGACGGCCACCACAAGTTCGCGCTCGCCTGGCATTTCATGGGCAACCCTTCCGAAGTCCACGCCTTCATCGGCGATTGCGAGGGGCCGGGCGGCATCCGCTTCGACGCGCAGTCGATGGTGTCCTTCCGCTTTCCCGGCAATCGGGTCGGCAATCTGGAGATCGTCTATTCCCCCGAGATGGAGCTGATGACCCGGCATTACGCCCAGGACGACCGGGTTGAAATCACCGGCACGGCGGGTGTGATCTTCATCAACGGCGGGCATGGGCGGCTGGGGGCCACGCCCCCTGTCACGCTGTACCGCGACGGCGCCCTGACCACCTACGACGTGCCGACCGGGTGGGAGCAGAGCTTCATCCAGTCCACCCGCCACTACATCCACGCCCTGAAAACCGGCGGCGCCCCGGTCCTGACCGCCGCCGAAGGCCGCCAGGTCCTGCGCTTTGCACTGGCCGCCGAACAGTCGGCCCGTGAGGGCCGGACGATCCGGCTGGATGGCTGACCGGGGGCGCGATCATGAACGAACAGTCCCTCCGTTTCGCCGACCTCCCCTCGTCCGAGGCGCGCGCACGTTTCATCGCCAAGGCTGGCGGGTTGCCGGCCCTGCTGGCCCATGAGGCGTCCGGGCCGACCGTCACGCTGCCCTTGGTCGAAGCGCTCTTGCTGGGCCTGATGCGGCAGGGCGTGACGAAGTATCTGGCGATCTTCGGCCACGGCTCCACCGCGCTGGCCGATGTGCTGCGGGTCTATGAAGCCGCAGGTCTGATCCGCTGCTGGCAGTTCCGCAACGAGGTGGAAATGGCCCATGCCGCCACCGCGCTGTCCTGGGTCTATGGCGAGGTGCCGGCCGTCGTCACCTCGATCGGGCCGGGGGCATTCCAGGCGATGGCGGCCTCGCTTGCGGCGGCGTCGAACGGGGTCGGCGTCTACCACCTCTACGGCGACGAGACGACGCATGGCGAAGGCTACAACATGCAGCAGGTGCCGAAACCGGCACAGGGGGTGTTCTCCCAGATCTCCTCCCTGATGGGGGCCTCCTACACGCTGCACAGCCCGGGCGGCCTGCGCGATGGGCTGCGGAAGGGCGCGTCCTCCGTCTTCCATCCCTGGCGGCCCGGGCCCTTCTACCTGAACCTGCCCTTGAACACGCAGGTGGCGCCGGTGACGCTGCGGCTGGATGCCCTGCCGGAGCGCCCGGCCTTCCCGGGGCTGGCCCCTGCCGACGACGGCGCATTGACCCAGGCGGCACGGGCCATCGCCGGAGCGGCCCGGGTGGCGATCAAGGCGGGCGGCGGATCACGCCACGCCGCCGAAGCCGTCCGCCGGCTGGCCGAGGCGGCGGGCGCGGCCGTGGTGCTCTCGCCGGGATCGGTCGGGGTCTTGCCCGACGCCCATCCGCAGAACCTGCATGTCGGCGGCTCGAAGGGCTCGATCAGCGGCAACTGGGCGATGGACGAGGCCGAATTGCTGGTGGTGATCGGCAGCCGCGCCGTCTGTCAGGCCGATTGCTCTGGCATCGGCTGGCCCAGGGTGCGGCAGGTGGTGAATCTGAACGCCGACCCGGTCGATGTGCAGCACTACAACGCCACCCTCGCCCTGCCGGGCGATGCCGCCGTGGTGGCCGACCGGTTGGCGGCCTTGCTGGCGGGAATGGACCGCAACCCGTCCAAGTCCGGCTGGCTGGCCGGGGCGGCAACGAAGAAGGCCGAATGGCTTGCCTTCCGCGCCGCCCGCAGCGCTGGCCCCGCGCTGGCCGACCCGTTCTGGCCTCGCCCGGTGATGACCCAGCCGCAGGCCATTGCCGCCGCGGATGCCTGGTGTCGCGCGGCGGGAGCGCTCAAGTTCTTCGATGCCGGCGACGTTCAGGCCAACGGCTTCCAGTTGGTGCAGGATGACGCGCCGTTCCAGACCTTCACCGAAAGCGGTGCCTCCTACATGGGCTTCGGCGTCTCGGCGCTTCTGTCGCAGGCGCTGGCGGAAAAGGGCCGCCATGGCGTGGCCTTCACCGGCGACGGGTCCTTCATGATGAACCCGCAGGTGCTGATCGACGCGGTGGCACATGGCGTCCACGGAACGATCCTCCTCTTCGACAACCGCCGCATGGCCGCGATCTCGTCGCTGCAGGAGGCCCAGTATGGCGTGGACTGGCGCACGCATGACGGGGTGGAGGTCGACTACCTGGCCTTTGCCCGGGCGGTGAAGGGTGTCGCGGCCTTCGACGGCGGCACCTCGCCCGGCGAACTGACCGAGGCGCTGACCCGCGCCCATGCCCACCCGGGCCTCAGCCTCGTGCATGTGCCGGTCTACTACGGCCCCGATCCGGCGGGCGGCATGGGGGCCTATGGCCAGTGGAACGTCGGCAACTGGTGCGAAGCGGTGCAGGCCCGCTATGCCGAAACCCTGATCTGACGGAGCGCGCGATGTATTCCACCAAGGGGCTTTTCATCGCGGGCCAGTGGCGCGCCGCATCGGACGGCGGGGTGATGCCCGTCCACAGCCCGGTGACCGAGGCCGGGATCGGCACCATCCCCGTCGCGACCGAGGCCGATCAGGACGCCGCCCTCGCGGCCGCCGCGCACAGCTTTCCCCTCTGGAGCGCAGTTCCGGCATGGGACCGCGCCGCGATCCTGCGCCGGGCCGCCGACCACCTGCGCGCCCGTGCCGATGCGCTCGCCCGGGTGATGTCGACCGAAACCGGCAAACCCCTCGCCGAGGCGCGGGCCGAGGTCAATGCCAGCGCCGACCAGTTCGAATGGCAAGGCGAAGAGGCCAAGCGCATCTATGGCCAGACCATCCCGGGCCGGAACCCCCACGAACGGCTGTCGGTCACCTACCAGCCCGTCGGCCCCTGTCTGGCGCTGTCGGCCTGGAACTTCCCGATGCTCCTGCCCGCCCGCAAGATCGCCGCCGCGCTGGCCGCCGGTTGCAGCGTGATCGCCCGGCCCGCAGGCGAAGCGCCGGGCAGCTGCCTTGCCCTGGCCGATGCGCTGACGGAAGCGGGGCTTCCACCCGGTGTCCTGTCCATCCTGACCGGCCCCGCCGTGCCGATGGTCGAACGGCTGGTCCGCTCGCCGGTGATCCGCAAGGTCTCGCTCACCGGGTCGGTCGCGGTGGGGCGGCAGGTGCTGCGCATCGCGGCGGATGACGTGAAGAAGGTCACGATGGAACTGGGCGGCCATGCCCCGGTCATCGTCCATGCCGACACCGACCCGGCCGCGGCGGCGCGCAAGCTGGCGGCGACCAAGTTCCGCAACTGCGGGCAGGTCTGCATCTCGCCCTCGCGCTTCTACGTCCACCGTACGATCCTTCCCGCCTTCGAGACCGCCTTTGCCGAGGTTGCCCGAAGCCTTCGCCCCGGCGACGGGCTCGACCCGGCCACCACCATGGGCCCGATGATCCGCGCGCGGGCGGTCGAGACAGCGCTGTCGCTGATCGCCGACGCGCGGGAGAAGGGGGCGCGCCTGCTCGCCGGGGGCAACCGCCCGGCGCATCTGAACCGCGGGCACTTCCTGGAGCCGACCGTTCTGGCCGATGTGCCAGACCATGCCCGCATCATGCGCGAGGAACCCTTCGCCCCGGTGGCCCCCATCGCCGCCTGGGACACCTTCGACGACGTGATCGCCCGCGCCAACTCGACCGAGTTCGGCCTTGCGGCCTATGTCTTCACCGAAAACGCCGCGCTGGCCGCCCGCACCGCCGAGGCGCTGGAAGCGGGCATGGTCGGCATCAACGAAACCCTTCTCGCCACCGCCGAGGCCCCCTTCGGCGGCACCAGGCAATCCGGCTTCGGGCGTGAGGGCGGCAGTCTTGGCATCCTTGACTACCTCACCCCGAAGTACACCCGCCACCGCCTGAGCCTCGCCTGAAAGGACCCGCGCCATGACCGATCCCAAGGGCCTCGACAACGGGCTGACCAACTACGGCGACCGCGACTTCGCCCGCTACCTGCGCCGCTCCTTCGCCAAGTCGATGGGCTATACCGGGGCGGCGCTCGACAAGCCCATCGTCGGGATCTGCACCTCCGAATCCGGCTTCAACAACTGCCACCGCCACTTCCCCGAGATGATCGAGGCGGTGAAACGCGGCGTCCTGGCGGCGGGCGCCCTGCCCGTGACCTTCCCGGTGATCAGCCTGGGCGAGGTCTTCCTGTCGCCCACCTCGATGGTCTACCGCAACCTGATGGCGATGACGGTGGAAGAGATGATCCGGGCGCAACCGATGGATGCCGTCGTGCTGATGGGCGGCTGCGACAAGACCGTCCCCGCCATGCTGATGGGCGCGATTTCCGCCGACAAGCCCGCCGCGATGCTGGTCGCCGGGCCCATGATGACCGGCCGCCACAAGGGCGAGAGGCTGGGCGCCTGCACCGACTGCCGCCGCTTCTGGGGCAATTTCCGCGCGGGCAAGGTCTCGGCGGACGAGATCGGGCAGGTCGAGGGACGCCTTGCCGTCACCTCGGGAACCTGCGCGGTGATGGGCACGGCCTCGACCATGGCGCTGATGGCCGAAACCATCGGCATGATGCTGCCGGGGTCGGCGGCGATCCCGGCGGTTCACGCCGACCGGCTGCGGACCTGCGAGGAAACCGGGGCACTGGCGGCGCAGATGGCGTTGACGGGTGGCCCAAGGCCGACCGAGGTGGTCACCCCCGCCGCGATCCGCAACGCGCAGCGCGTGCTGCTGGCGGTCTCGGGCTCGACCAACGCCGTCGTCCACATGGCCGCCGTCGCGGGCCGGATCGGCATGGCGCTGGACCTCGACGATTTCAACCGGCTGTCGGACGAAACCCCGGTTCTGGTGGACCTCAAGCCCGTCGGGGCGGGCTATATGGAAGACTTCCACTATGCCGGCGGGCTGGAGGGCGTCCTGCGCGAGATCGCGCCCCGGCTGGAGACCGAGACCCGCGGCATCACCGGCGAAACCCTCGCCGACCGCCTGGCCCGCCCCCTGTCCGACCCGATCGACCGGGCCGTGATCCGCGAGGCCGCAAACCCGATTTCCCCGGTCGGCGGCCTGATCGCCCTGCGCGGCAGCCTTGCCCCCGAAGGCGCGATCCTGAAACGCGCCGCCGCGACCGAGGCGCTTCTGGAACACGAGGGCCGCGCGGTGGTCTTCACGTCGCTGGAAGACCTCGCCGCCCGGATCGACGACCCCGATCTGGACGTTGCAGCCGAGGATGTCCTTGTGCTGCAGAACGCCGGGCCGAAAAGCCCCAGCGGAATGCCCGAGGCGGGCTATCTGCCGATCCCCAGGAAACTGGCGCAGGCGGGAGTGAAGGACATGGTGCGGATTTCCGATGCACGGATGTCGGGCACCGCCTTCGGCACCATCGTGCTGCACGTCTCACCCGAGGCCGCGGTGGGCGGACCGCTCTCGCTCGTCAGGAATGGCGACCGGATCCGGCTGTCCGCAAGCCGCAAACGCATTGAGCTTCTGGTCGATGACGCAACCCTCGCCCAGCGCGCGTCCAGCACAACCGGTCCCGGCTACAGGCCCACGCGCGGCTATGCGCTGCTGTACCACGCCCATGTCACATCCGCGACCGCGGGCTGCGATTTCGACTTCCTCGGGTCCGCGTGATGCCGCCGCCCCCGAGGTCTGCTGAAGGCCGCGTGACCGACCGCTTTCGCAGGAGGGCGCGCAGACACTGAACGACGGCTTCGGGGCGGCTGTGCGGGTCGGGGCGAGGCGGGCCGGGGCGGGCCAGCCCCTCCGGTCGGACTGTCGCCGCCTCGGAGGTCGTCAAGGCGTCTTCGTTCATGACGACGGGGGAGAGGGCGCCTCTATTCCTCTCCGTCGGTTTCGGTCACGCTCGTCCGCCTGCGGCTTTCCTGCCTTGCGGCCTGTCGCGTGCGGGTGGGCGCCCTCCCTGGCCTGTCACGACCGCGCTGAAGGCGACGCGCCACCTGAAATGGCCGCGAGCGGCGAAGATGCCCTGCCCCGCTGCCCGAGGGGGCGGCGCGAGATGTAGCCGAGGCCGGCGAGCGCGGCGAGGAAGAGCGACGCGGCGGCCGGAAGTGGCACGGCGGCGACGGGCGGCTCGACGTCGACGGGCGGCTCGGGCTCGGGCGGCAGCGTGAAGCCAAGGCGGTTGATCCTGAAGCCACCCTGGACCGACCGCAGGATCAGCGCGCTGATCAGCGTCTCCGGGGGAAGGACATCGTCGGCCGTGAACGTCTGAAGCCTGTCCTGCAGGACCCTGGCGATCTGCGTGCCGTCAGGCGAAAAGACCTCAACGAACCGCGATCCGACGCCCCCGCCGGCAGGTCCTCTGGCAAGGTTGACGCCGACGGTGACGCCGGTCACCGGCCTCGTGAAGTCGAAGCGGAGGAATTCGGGGGAGTCGATGACCTGCTCCTCCCCGTCTGGCTGCGTGCTGAGCGACCCGTCCACGGAGAGGCCCCCGTTCGCCACCACCACCAGGCGCTGGGGGATGGGGCCGGTCGGTCTGGTGCCGAAGGCGGACACCGTCACCAGCCCGCCGCCGAAGGCGATCGGGACGAGTTCAAAGGTGATCGTCTGGAATGGCACCCCCTGAAGGAGATCGACCGACCGGCCGAGATCGAGCGTAACGGTCGACGCCGAGGCAGCGAACGGCGCCAGGGCGGCGAGGGCGGCAGCGAAAAGCAGTCTGATCGGCATCGGCCGTCTCCTTGGCTGTCTGCGCCGAAAGCATCCGGCGCGGGGGTGATCGGGTCCGCGCCGGGGGTCACCCCCGGCCCACCCGGCGGGCGAAGGGCGCCCGCCCGAACCGGCGTTGGGATGGGTGATCGATGCGGACGGCACGGGTCTCTCTGCAAGGCTGGCGCGGTCCGGACAGGATCCGCTCTCATGCCGTGAGGAAACACGATAACGGCGCTCCGGCAGAGCCTCGAAAACCGTTCCCCCCCCCAACGTTTCCGACTGCCCCCGGCGTCTCCCCCGGCGCCTCCCCCCGGCGCCTCCCCCGCATTCCGGCGCAAACGACGTTGCAAGCGACTGTCGAACCTTCGTTTCTTGCCGCCGGGTATCGTCCGAGACACCGATCGTGCGCGCCGGTCGGGCCGGGAGAGGGTCGGGGCCGAGGTGACGGTGCATCCGGAGGCGACATGGTGCACGGACCGTCCACTCCTTCGCCATGCCGTCCCGAAGCGCCTCCGGCCCGTGGACATCGTGCGCACTCCCCCTCGACAAGAGGGCAGGGCGACATTGCCGCAAGGGTTCCTCCGCTCCGGATGTCGCGGTAACGTCTGCGGCACGATGCCCTGAGGCAAGCATCAAGCTGGCACCCGCGCAGCGACGCCGATCCCGCATCGACGACAGTGTCCGGCACGGATTGCCGCGACAAGCCCAGGTGACCGGCCCGGTGACGTCGCGCTGACCGGTCAACCGGTGGCGAACGGCAGGATCGGGCTGCGCGCGTCGATCCGCTCCGCAGCACCGCAGGAAGGGGGAGAGCCGTCAATCGCCTTGCCTCGACCGACGCGCATGGTTCGGATCACGGCGGGCGTCATCCTGCCCGACGCCCCAGTCCAGATCTTTCAATCCGGCTAGTGTTCGACACCTTTCTTGATATGAATCAACAGCTTGAATATCCTGCCCAACGTCAGCATATCGCTCCCCCCTTCCGTCCGGCTCCCCCCCGGCCTACCCTGCCGCCCCATGTGCGGCCGGTTCACCATCACTCACCCCAACGA
>CAZOHN010000016.1:0-33781 GCA_964579325.1 uncultured Rhodobacterales bacterium | reverse complement strand
TTCTTCGAGATGGTGAAGGCGTTCCTCAAGGAAAACGAGGACGAGGCGCGGCTGAAGGCCGATTTCCTCGACCCGCTGAAAGCCGCGTCCAAGGACCTGCAGGCGGCGGGCATGTTCTTCATGCAGAACGGCATGAAGAACCCCAACGCCGCGCTCGCCGGCTCCTACGACTTCATGCACATGATGGGGCATGTCTGCCTCGGGCTGATGTGGGCACGGATGGCCAAGGCGGCGCTTGCGGCGCTCGATGCCGGGACGGGCGACACGGTCTTCTACGAGACCAAGCTGGCGACGGGCCGCTACTACATGGCGCGGCAACTGCCCGCGACGGCGATGCACCTGCGCCGGATCGAAAGTGGCGCGGAACCGGTGATGGCGCTCGACGCGGCGAACTTCTGATGCCGCCCGCCCACCTGCAGCGCGGCTGGCGCGAGGAGCCGGCGGCGGCGGGGGGATGCCAGTGCGGCGCGGTGCGCTACCGGGTGGCGGCGGGGCCGGCGAAATCGGTCGTGTGCCACTGCCGGATGTGCCAGCGCGCCACGGGCGGGGCCTTCGCGCCGCTCATGGAGGTGCCGTCGGACCGGGTCGCATGGGACGGCTCGCCCGCCGAATGGGCCTCGTCCGACGTGGCGACGCGCGGCTTCTGCGCGGCCTGCGGCACACCGCTATACTACCGTTCGGGCGACACGACCGAGTTGATGGCGGGGACAATTGCGCCGCCCTTCGCCTTCCGCCCGCACGAGCAGATCGCGGTCGAAAGCCGCCATGGCTGGCTCGACGGGCTTGACGAGTTGCCGCGCATCGAGACGCCCGCGGGATACCGGGTCGCCTCGCGCCAGAGCCCCGAACCGAAGGCGGAGTGAGCCGATGCCGAAACGCCTGCGCCTGACCCGCCGCTTTCCGGTCGCGATGACCGAAGACGCCTACCGCAAGCTCCAGGCCTTCGCCGACGAGGCCGGCGTTACCCCGGACGAGGCGCTGACCTTCGTGTTCGAGAACTTCGCCAGCGTGATTCACGCCGAGAACCTCGGCCACCGTCTGCGGCTGTTCCGCGCCGAGCTTGACGACCGCAAGCGCTAGAGCGGCGGCGGGCGGCTTTTCGCCTTGCGCTCCCGCTCCGGTGGAATGACGTTGCGCCACGACGGGTCCAGCCCCCTTACGCTCACGTAAGGCGATGGGCAGAATGCGATCAGGGGAGACTGGCATGACCGCGCGGCTGCACTGCTTCGGAGAATCCGGCAACGCCTACAAATGCGCGCTTGCGCTGACCATGGCGGACATGGAGTGGGAGCCGGTCTTCGTGGACTTCTTCCACGGCGCCAGCCGAACGCCCGAGTTCCGGGCGCTGAACGAGATGGGCGAGGTGCCCGTGCTCGAGGACGGCGAGACGGTTCTCACCCAGTCGGGCGTCATCCTCGACTACATCTCGTCGAAGACCGGCCGCCTTGGCGGACGGTCGGCGGCGGAGCGGCGGGACGTGCTGCGGTGGCTGTTCTGGGACAACCACAAGTTGTCGACCCAGATTGGCACCCTGCGGTTCCTGATGAATTTCCTGCCCGAGGACAAGCGGCCCGAGGGCGTGATCCCGTTCCTGCAAGGCCGGCTTGGGGCAGCCTACAAGGTGCTTGATGGCCACCTCGCGGGGCGCAAGTGGATCGTCGGCGACGGCCCCACCATCGCTGATCTGTCGTGCTGCGGCTATCTCTTCTACCCCGAACCCTTCGGCTTCGCGCGGTCCGACTGGCCCGGCATCGACCGCTGGCTCGCGGCGTTGTCATCGCTGCCTGACTGGAAACACCCCTACGATCTGATGGAGCGCGCCTTCCCGGTGCGAGGAGGACCGACATGACTGAAGCCTACATCTACGACGCGATCCGCACGCCGCGCGGCAAGGGCCGGCCCGACGGGTCGCTGCACGAGGTCACCTCGGTCGCGCTGTCGGCTGGCGTCCTGAACGCGGTCGCCGAGCGCAACGGACTTGCGGGACACGCGGTCGAGGACGTGATCTGGGGCAACGTCACGCAGGTCGGCGAACAGGGCGGGTGCCTCGCGCGCTCGGCGGTGCTGCTGAGCGACCTCGACGAGCGCATCCCGGGGCTGTCGATCAACCGTTTCTGCGCCAGCGGAATGGAAGCGGTGAACCTTGCTGCCAACCAGGTGAAGGCGGGCGCTGGCGCTGGCTATATCGCCGGCGGGGTCGAGATGATGGGGCGGGTCGCGATGGGATCGGACGGCGCGGCGATTGCGGTGGACCCCTCGCTGGCGATGAAGACATACTTCGTTCCGCAGGGAATCTCGGCCGACATCATCGCCACGGAGTTCGGGTTTTCCCGCGACGACGCCGACGCGCTGGCGGTCGAGAGCCAGAAGCGGGCCGTCCGCGCCTGGGACGAGGGCCGCTTTGCCGGGTCGGTCGTGCCGGTTAAGGACCGCAACGGCCTGACCATCCTCGACCGTGACGAATACATCCGCCCCGGCACCGACATGCAGTCGCTCGGGGCGCTCAAGCCCGCCTTCAAGGACATGGGCGAGACGATGCCGGGTTTCGACAAGGTGGCGCTGATGAAATACCCGCACCTTGAACGGATCGAACATATCCATCATGCCGGCAATTCCTCCGGCATCGTCGATGGCGCCGCCGCCGTCCTAATCGGCAGCGCCGATTTCGGGAAGATACACGACCTCAAGCCCCGCGCCCGCATCCGTGCCACCGCCAAGATTGGGACGGATCCGACCATCATGCTGACGGGCCCCGTGCCGGTGACCGAGAAGATCCTGCAGGACAGCGGCATGTCGATTTCCGACATCGACCTCTTCGAGGTGAACGAGGCCTTCGCGAGCGTTGTGCTGCGGTTCATGCAGGCGTTCGACGTGGATCCCGGGCGGGTCAACGTCAACGGCGGCGCCATCGCGATGGGCCATCCGCTGGGCGCCACCGGTGCGATCATCATCGGCACATTGCTTGACGAGCTGGAGCGCACCGGCAAGGGCACCGGCCTTGCGACGCTGTGCATCGCGAGCGGAATGGGGGCAGCGACGATCATCGAACGGGTATGAGCGGAGACGCAGGTCCGCCGGCCGGCCATTTTTGGAAAACAGGCCTGTGCGGGCCTACAGCGCAGGAATGTGTCAACACTTCATGGCCAAGACTTGACGCAACGGAAATTACAACTTTGGGTTGCAATGTGCTCGGCATTCTTCATAGTTCACGCTAGCTGGAGGGAAGGCCGGAGGTTTGCCTCGCGTGGGTCGGCACGCGAAGCGCCTGCGGCAGCCAGACCGCCGGCTGTTCCCGTCAACCCCATTGCGTCAGGGGAAAACGCTTGTGTCCTTCCTGCATCTCACCTCACCCGACCGCATCGGCGCGCAACTGCTCGCCGGAGACTTCGAGCCGATCCTCGACCGCTACGCGACCTCGATAACCGTGTTCATGCCTGCTGGCGTGCACACATTGTTCGGCCGGTCGGCGTTACGGGAGACACTTGCGGCACATCGCGACGGACTGCTTGCCGAAGGCGTCCGGACACTGGTTGGTCGTGCGGTCGCGCGCAGCCTGCGCGCCGAGCCGATGAGTGTGGAGTTCATCAACTGGACCTACGGGTTCGGCGATGGGCGCCCCACGCGCAGCGCACTTGCGGCCTACTATGTCCGCAGGTTCCGCGACGGTCCCAGGATCGAGATGATCCACTACCGTTCGACCGCCTTCGAGTCCCATGCCGACTGGCACCGGCAGACCGCGGTGAGCGTGGCGATCGGGGCGGTTCGCAGCAACGGCCGGCACTGAGGGGGTCGGACGGCCGCTCTGGCACGGTCCTTCACGTCCGACCTGCGGGCCGGCATTGCCCTCTGCGCAAGCGCCAGGCGGCGAAGCTGTCCTTGCCGCCCCGGCGTTCGCCCGCTCCTTCGGGCGAACGCCCCTGGATCCGGCCATGCCGAGGCCCGCGGGGTGCCGGTTTGCCACGGTCCGGCGCGATCCTCGCACCCGGTGCCCGTCTGCGCCGAGCCTTCGCAACTTGTGATTGCATCGTTCAGACCTCGGACATAAGGTACCTTGGCCGCCGCGCTCCGTTGGCTGCGCGGCGGGACGGAATGTCGAGGGCCGCAGGCGGGGGAGCGGCCCGGGAGTCTTGGTTTGGCGCGGACGGACGAGAGGGTCCGGCCGCACGGTTCCCGAAACAGCGGTTCTCCGGCGACCCTGCGCGGAGCGCCGGAGGGTCAGGCCCCGATAGCAGACATGTATGCGACCATCACACGAATGTTCGAGGAATTCGCCGATGCCTCGACGCGCGGCGACGCGAGGGGCGTGACAGAGTTCTACGGCCATCAGTTCCCTGTGTTCAGCCAGAACCGGGTCTATCTGCTGGAGGGGCGCGAGGCGCAGGAGCAATGCTTCCTGACCCATCGCGACCAGCTCGACCGGATGGGACTGCGGGGCTATCGCGCGATTGTGGCGGCGGTAGGCCTGCCGCGGGGGCCGCAGGTGCAGGTGCATGTCGACCTGGCGCTGGATTTCGGGCCGGACGAGGCCGAGCGCGTGGATGCCCGGACCTACTACTTGCGACGGAGCAAGGCCGGGCAGGGTTTCCAGATCGAGATGCTCTCGTTCCGCGCGATCGGCGTCCCGCATTACGCGCAGTGGCATCGCCAGTTCCTCGTCGCCGGCCCGAGCGCCCCGGTCGCCGGGTAGGCGTGGCATTTCCGCAAGGTCTTCTGCGATCAAGCCTGGTATGTCGAAAAAAACGACAATCCAAGGTTGCAAGCGTGCAAGGCGCGGCGTATCTGGCCCCTACAACGGTGTCAGCGTGCGTTTCTGGCCTGATCCCGTTCGGGGTGCCTCGGTCAGCGGGCCCCGGTCCGTATCGGTCGCGAGCGGTTCAGCCTCTTCGGAGCTCCGCATGGTCCCCCTCCCCTGCTCGTCCGCAGGTTGTCCCAGGTCCCGGCTTGGTGCACAGCGGCAAAGTCACTCCACGGCCCGATGTACGACGCGATCAGAACCCATATCGAGACCATCGCAGCAGCGATGAACCGTGGCGATGCCCGGAGCCTGACCTGCGCGAGCGCGCGCAACCTTCCGGTCTTCTACCCGGGCGGCGTTTTCCTGCTGGAGGGCAAGGCGGCGCAGCGCAGCGCCTTCCTGCACCACCGCGAGCAACTCGACCGTCTCGGCCTGCGGCGGATCGAGGCGCAGGTCGCTGCGGTCGGGCTCTCGCGCGGACCGCTCGTGCGTGTGTTCATCGACTGGACGCACCACATGGGCCCCGACCAGCCCGCACGGCAGGAACGCAACATCTTCTACATGCGTCACAGTCGCGCCCCTGGCGGGTTTTCCCTCGAAAACATCGCATTTCGGACGCTCGCCTTTCCGGAATGCGTCGGCTGGCACCGGCGCTTCCTGGTGGGCGCGCTGCCGCGGACGCAGGAGACACCGGCAGGCAAGGCGCTTCGCGAAGGCTAGCGGGCGCGACCGGCTGGCAGAGCCCGGTAACGGGGGTCGCGCCATGCCCAAGCTGAAGCTGTCCGCTCCCGTGCATGTGCCCGAAGCCGTCCACCCGGTTTCGGACACGCCGCTTGGCGCCTATGCCTATGTACCGCTCGGCGATGCAGGCGGTCTCACCCAGTTCGGTGCGCACCTGGAAATCCTCCCGCCGGGGTCCCGGTCGTCGCACCTGCACTGGCACGAAACCGAGGATGAGCTGGTCTACGTGCTCGCGGGCGAGGTCTGGCTGGTCGAGGGAGACGAATCGGTGCTGCGGGCCGGCGATGCGGCGGCCTGGCGTGCCGGGGATCCGGTGGGTCATTGCCTGGAGAACCGCTCGGACGTGGACGCGGTCTACCTCACGGTCGGCACACGGAACGCCGACGATGTGGTGCATTACCCCGAGGCCGGCGCAACCCTGCTCAAACGCGGGGGTCGGCGTCGGTACACTCTTGCCGATGGCCGCGTCATCGACCGCGATGGGAGTTGACCGATGCACGTGCAGCAAACAATGGTTCTCGGATGTAAGCATGGGAGCACGTGTCTTGGGCGATCCGGTGGCGATCTATCAGGGCATTCTCGATCGTTTATCCTCGGCGGCGCTGCACGGCGACATGGCGACCTGCCTGCGCCTTATCCGTCGGCCCTTCCGGTCGAGCACGCTCGCCGTGAGCGAGGTAATAGAGACCGAAGAAGCGCTCGAAGCCTACATGATGTCCTTCACCGACTGGCTCAGGGCGCAGCGTGCAACCGACTATATCCGGTTGGCGCGGGACGCGGCGTACCTGTCGCGGGACCGGATCGAGGGGACCCACTATACCCATGTGATCTCTGGCGGGCAGCGGGTCATCCCGCCCTATGCCTCGCGGATGACGATCGTCCGATCGGACGAGGTCTGGCAGGTGGCAGAGGCCGTCCATGCCCTCGCCAATGTCCGATTCCCGATCCGCAGACCGGAAACCACGCCGCGCAGCGAGGCGCTCCCGATCCGGCTGCATGGCTGACTGGCGGGGATCCTCCGTCTCCCCGGTGCGGCGGATGACGGACGCGCTCGACATCCTCCAGGACTGGCTCGACGTGATGTCCGACGCCACGATCGCTGCGAAGTGGGAGATCTACCGTGTCGGCGTCGAACTGCCGTTCCACCTCATCACGGACGCCTTCAGTGTCTCGGTCGCGACTGAGGCCGAGCTGCGGCGCGGGTTCGATGTCTTCATCGAGACCCTGCGCGCCCAGAAGGCGACCGACTACATCCGCATTGCCCGTTCGGCCGAATTCGTCTCGCCACATCTCATCGCGGGGGGCTACGAATCGGAGATCCTGTCGAACGGCGCGCGCATAGTGGCGCCCTACCGCTCGCGGGTTATCCTGCGGAATCGCGAGGAAGGCTGGCGCGCGGCCTCGATCGTGAACGGACTGTCGAACGCGAAGTGGCCAATTCTGACGCCGAAGAGTCCGGCGGAGACATCGACAGGCCCGGACACGTGACATCATGGAGCGCAGACCGATGCCCGCCCTCAACACCCTGCAATCCGTGATCGACGCGCAGTCGGCCGCCTACATGGCGGATGATTGGGACAGCTTCATCTCGACGGTAGAACTGCCGATGGCCCTCGTCGCGGCCAATGGGGCCGTCGTCGCCGAGGGCCACCGCGACCTGCGGGCGGGCTACCGGATGTATGTCTCGAGCTGCCACGGCGTGCCCGGTATCCGGCTGGAGCGGATCGTCGAGTGGGCCGCGTTTCTCGGCGACACCATGGTCGCGGGGGTCCATGTCACGCATCTTCTGTCCGGTGCAACCCATGTCATCCCGCCCTACCGAAGCCAGATGACGCTCCGCCTCAGGAACGGCGTCTGGCGCACCGTCGCGGTTGCGATCCCGCTTCAGCTTCCGCTGCGCCCGCTGCGCGAGCAGATCGTCCCCGATACCCCTCTCTATCCATCCGAAAGGCTGAGTGAATGACCGATTTTCACTATGACACCGACGCCGAGGGCGTTGCGACGATCACCTGGGACGTGCCGGGCAAGTCGATGAACGTGATGAGCCTTGAGGGCTTCGCCGCGCTCGATGCGCTGATCGACCGGGCGCTGGCGGACGAGACCGTCAAGGGCGTGATCCTGACCAGCGGGAAGAAGGACTTCGCCGGCGGCATGGACCTCAACGTGATCGCCCGGATGAAGGAGGACGCCGGTGCCGACCCGGCACGCGGGCTCTTCGAGGGGCTGATGCGCATTCACGGCATCCTGCGCAAGATCGAGCGGGCGGGAATGGACCCCAAGACGCTGAAAGGGGGGAAACCGATCGTCGCCGCACTTCCGGGGACGGCGGCGGGGATCGGGCTCGAGCTGCCGCTCGCCTGCCACCGGATCATCGCGGCCGACAATCCAAAGGCGAAAATCGGCCTGCCGGAGATCATGGTCGGCATCTTCCCCGGCGCAGGCGGAACAACGCGGGTGAGCCGCAAGCTGGGCGCGATGGCGGCGGCGCCGATCCTGCTGGAAGGCCAGATGCAGGAGCCGAAGAAGGCGAGGGCGTCCGGGCTGATCGACGAGGTGGTGCCGGCCGAGGAGTTGCTGACGCGGGCAAAGGAGTGGGTTCTTGCCGCCAAGGATGCCGACCTCGTGAAGCCCTGGGACCAGAAGGGTTGGAAGATGCCCGGTGGCACACCTTACCACCCGGCAGGGTTCATGACCTTCGTCGGTGCAAGCGCGATGGTGCACGGCAAGACGCAGGGCGTCTATCCGGCGGCCAAGGCGCTCTTGTCGGCGGTCTACGAGGGCGCGCTGGTGCCGTTCGACACCGCGCTGAAGATCGAGGCGCGGTGGTTCACCAACGTGCTGATGAACCCCTCCTCGGGCGCGATGATCCGGTCGCTGTTCCTCAACAAGGAGGCGCTGGAGAAGGGTGCCAACCGGCCGAAAGTCGCGGATCAGACGGTGCGAAAGCTCGGTGTTCTGGGCGCGGGGATGATGGGCGCGGGCATCGCCTATGTCAGCGCCAATGCCGGCATCGAGGTGGTACTGATCGACGCGAGCCAGGAGGCCGCCGACCGCGGCCGCGCCCATTCCGAGGGCATTCTCGACAAGGGGATGAAGCGCGGGCGCGTGACTGCGGAGAAGAAGGCCGAGGTGCTGGGCCGGATCACCGCGACCACCGATTACGCCGCGCTGGGCGGCTGCGACCTGATCGTCGAGGCGGTGTTCGAGGACCCCAAGGTGAAGGCTGGCGTCACCGCCAAGGCGGAGGCCGCCGCACCCGGCGCGATCTTCGCGACCAATACCTCGACGCTGCCGATCTCCGATCTGGCGAAGGCATCGTCGCGGCCCGAGGGCTTCATCGGCATCCACTTCTTCTCGCCGGTCGACAAGATGATGCTGGTCGAGATCATCCGGGGAAGCCAGACCGGCGAGGTGGCCGTCGCCAAGGCGCTCGACTTCGTCCGCGCGATCCGCAAGACGCCGATCGTGGTGAATGACGCGCGGTTCTTCTACGCCAACCGGTGCATCATCCCCTACCTCAACGAGGGGATGCGGATGGTGGCCGAGGGCGTTGCGCCGGCGCTGGTGGAGAGCGCCGCGCGGCTGGTGGGGATGCCGTTGGGCCCGCTGCAACTGATCGACGAGACTTCGATCGATCTTGGCGTGAAGATCGCCAAGGCCACGAAGGCGGCGATGGGCGAGGCCTACCCCGACGCGGCAGTCGATGCCGTGCTGTTCGCGATGGCGGACGCCGGGCGCCTTGGCCGCAAGTCGAACGCGGGCTTCTACGCCTATTCCGACAGCGGCGAGCGGCTTGGGCTCTGGGACGGGCTCGGCACGCACTGGCCGCAGGCCGAGGCGCAACCCGGGGTCGGGCAAGTGCAGCACCGGCTCCTCTTCGCGCAGGTGCTGGAGGCGGTGCGGGCGCTGGAAGAGGGTGTGCTGACGGATATCCGCGAGGGCGATGTGGGCGCGATCCTGGGCTGGGGCTTCGCGCCGTGGTCGGGCGGGCCGTTCTCCTGGCTCGACATCCTCGGCGCGGGCCGCGCGGTGGAGCTCTGTGCAGGGCTCGAGGCAGCGCACGGCGCGCGCTTTGCCGCGCCGAACCTGCTGAAGGACATGGCCGAGCGGGGCGAGACCTTCTACGGGCGCTTCGGGCAGGCGGCACAGGCGGCTTGATGCGCGCGCCGGGAGGGGTCACCTGTGGCCCCTCCCGAATGCCGAGCGCCCCGCCGGGGCGGGGCGCGAGAGGGGAGGCGTGGCCCGCGCGCCTTGCGCGGGCCGCCGCTGGATCGGTTGGGCCTCAGGCGGACATGAGCCAGTCGTCGGTGCGGCCCAGCTCGCCGGTATCGGTCGCGCCGATCTCCATCAGTCCGAGCAGGGCCTCGGCCTGGCCATCGCTCAGCACGGTGAAGAATTCACTCCGGAATTCAGGGCTTTCCGCCTCGCGGATGCTGGGGCAGTGGGCGAGGATGCCGGTGTTGCACCAGACTGCCTCTTCCTCGGAGAAGCGCAGCACGAAGACTTCCGACGGGCCGGTGATCCGCACCGGGGCGATGCCGCGGAAACCGTTGAGCGCTCGGCCGGGCACCAGGGTCTGCGGCGTGCCCAGGATCGCCTCGGCGTATTCGGTTTCCAGCATCAGGTGCTGTTCGGGCAGCAGGTAGAACGGTGCGCAGTTCATCAGCGCCCCGCCGGGCACCAGCAGCACGCCGCGCAGTCCCTCCGGGCCGCGGGGTCCGCGGTAGTGGGTGCGGTCAACCCCGGCGAGCGGGCGCAGGCCGCCGTCGCGGGTGTGGACGAGATCACCCGCCACCAGGGTTTCGACGGCTTTCCAGCCGAGCGCTGTCTCGACCTTGGTCCCGGCCAGCAGGCCACGGGGTGCGGCGATCGGGCGAAGTTCGTTGTCGATGACGATGCGCTGAGCATTCGAGAAGGCGGAAGCGTTGTAGTTGAGCATGGTCGTTCTCCTCGGGGTGTCTGGTTTCGATGGTGGGGGCCGTCTGGTCTGTGCCGGCCGGGATGAGACAAGGAGGCGCCCGGATTGCGCCCGGATTTCGACATATTCGGGCAGCAATTGCGGCAGCTTTTCGCTGCGCGGACCAATCGGCGGCGGTCGGTCCGATCCGCCACGGCCCGGCATCGGCGTTTACCCGCGAGCAACCATGATCCGGTCCAGGAGCGATTGTTCGACTTTTAGCGGTCCCGCGAATGGCCGCGATTCGGCCCAGATCCGGCCCTGCGGCGCTGGTCAGAAGCGGTAGCCGAATCGCGCGATGTCAGCGTGGGCGATGTCTTCGACCAGTGCCCTGGTCCCGGGATCATAGGCCGCACGCCAGTCTTCGCCGTCGGGCCGGCTTGCGTTGAGTCGCGGGAGCGGACGGAGGCGAAAGCCAAGGTGGTCCTCGAGCGCGGCGCAGTCGGCATCGAGGTGTTCGAGCCGCAGGAACAGGTCGCAGCGCTCAGTCCCGTCCGGTCCGAGGACGTAGGCGGCATAGGGCGACGCGCGAAGGCTGGCCTGTACCGCCGGGTCGCGCAGGAAACCGGCGAAGTCGTGCGCCTTCGCCGCGGCGACGACGGGGTGGGCGAAGCCCTGCAGACGCGACCAGGACCACAGGCTCAGCGCGCGCGCCCATGGGTTGCGAACGATCGTGCAGGTGAAGAACGTCGCGATCTCCTCGTCGGACAGCAGCCCGCGGATGTCGGACAGGGTGGAGTGCTTCCAGAGCCGCCCGGCGGAGGCCACGCCCTTCAGCCTGTTGCGGCGCTTGCGGGCCTTTGGGGTGTCGCCGATCAGGACGTCGTCGGCCGCTGCGCGTGCTTCGTAGGCCGCCGCCAGCGAGGTGCCCCCGGTCTTCGGGATGTGGACGAAGACGAAACGCCGCTTGCGGGAGACGATCATGGCGCCACGATCACGCAGGCCCGGGCGACCGGGCGGCGGGTGCGGCGCGCAGCGCGATCATCGCACCGGCGGCGATGATCAGCGCCATACCGATGGCCGCCAGCGGCGTGACCGTCTCGCCCCAGAGCGCCCAGGACCAGAACGCCGAGGAAGGGAGGATGACGTATTCGAAGACGGCCACCCGGCTGGCTTCGGCAAGCTGGTAGGCACGGATCATCAGGCCGACCCCGAGGAGCGATCCCGCCGCCTGCACCGCCGTCCAGAACAGCACCTCGCCCGAGGGCCAGCCCGGTCCGCGCAGCAGAAAGCCCTCGGGGCCTGACGGTGCCTCGGGCGCGAGCATGGCCAGTACCGCCATCCCGGCAAGTCCGACCACGCCCAGCCCGGCGAAGAACCCGACCGTCAGCGTCTCGGCGCTTTCGCCCGGGCACCATTCGCGGGTCGCAAGGTTGCCCATCGCGTAGAGCGCGCCGGCGGCGACCGGGGCGGCGGACAGCCAGCCGATCTCGCCCGCGCCCGGGGCGAGGACGAGGATGACGCCGAGAAAGCCAGTCGCGACGGCGACGACGCGGACCGGGCCGAGCGCGTGGCCATAGACGAAGCGGGACAGGACCAGCACGAAGATCGGCGCGGTGAAGAGGCCCGCGGCTGTCTCGGCGACGGTCAGGAAGGCGAGGCTGCCGAAGTAGAGCACCATCGCGCAGGCATGGATCGCCGACCGGGCGGCAACGGCGCGGAGGTTCTTCGGGCGCAGCCGCAGGCCGAGCGGCAGCGCAAGCGCACCCACCAGAGCAAAGGCCATCGCCGAGCGCATGGCGTGGAACTGCCACAGGCCGGTGCCTTCGGCGATCACGCGAACGTAGTTGTCCGTGAAGCCGATGAGCATGGCGTAGACGAGGATCGCCCCGGCGGCGGCCAGCGTACGGTTCGGGGCGTCGGGGACGGTCATCTGGGGGCAGTCATTTGGGGGCAATCACTTGGCGGCGGTCATTTGGGGGCAGTCACTTGGGGGCGGTCATCCGGGAGCGGCGTCTCCTGCCGGACTTCCCTAGCCCGCGGCGGTCGATGGCGGCAAGAGACCTGCGGATCCGCGGGTGCCGGGGTCAATTCATCCAATTGTCACGCGCCTGACACTGCCGCGATACCGACACGCCCGAAAAGCCGCGGATGATCCTCCGCTGGCTCTTCGAGGCCCGCCGCCGGGCCATCACCGTACTTGTCGTGCTGGCGCTTGCGCTGGCAGCGACACCACGGAACGCGGAGCGCTGGGGCGACACCCTGCAGGTGGCGCTGCCACTTCTTGCCTGGGGCTGCGAGGCGGCGCAGGGTCGTGCGGGAGAGTACTTCCTGCGCTATGCGGTGATGTTCTTCGCGGTCCACGGATCGAAGATCGGACTCGGCGAGAGCCCGGTGAACCTGCGGCCGGACGGGGGCGGCAAGGGAATGCCCTCGGCGCATACCTCGACCGCCGTCCTTGGTGCATCCTCACTGGCGCACGACTGTCTGCGCGGCCACCCGGTTGCCCAGGCGGCGGCGGTGATCGGCGCGGCGTTCACCGGGTCGAGCCGCATCGAGGCGGGCAAGCACGACATCTGGCAGGTGCTGATGGGCGCGCTCCTCGGCCTCGGCTGCGACCGTGCTTTTCGCCGCCCCTCCCCGGCCCGGGCGCGGATTGCGGCTGGCCTGGCGGCATTGTGGGCGGCCATCGCCGACCCGCGCGCGGCGGCCGTCCGGGTCCGGGCGATCGGGTGGCGGCTGGCCCGACGCGCGACGCAGGTGGTTCTCGCGGCACCGCAGGTTGCACGGTTGCGCGTTGCGCTGTCGCGGGGCGCGCTTCTGGTCAGGGCGACGTCGCGTAGACCCTGAGGGAGACGGTGCGGCCCGATCCGAGGTTGAGCCCTTCGACGCGGTCGGGGCGCAGCTCCGGGACAAGACCGGACCGGGCAGAGCCGGCGGAAAAGGCAGGCACCTCCGCCTCGGCCACGAATGCGAGGGCACAAGGCGACGCGGCCATCAGTTCGGCAGCCTCCGCCCCGCCGCTCAGGCGGATGTCGCGGCCCAGAAGGAACACGAGAGAGGGTTCGCGGTAGCCCGCCGAGATCACCACCGGGTCGGCGCAGGCGTCGAAGGTGGCGCGCAGGGCGGCGGCCTGCGCCGAGGGCCAGATTGCCTCGACGCGGGCGAGACCGGGATAGAGGCTGGCCGAGAAGGCGAAGGCGAGGCATGGCGCGATGGCGAAGGCGGCGATTGCCGGGCCACGCGCGAGCGTCCGCCACATCAGCCAGCCCGCCCCGGCGAGTGCGACGGCGCCCACGGCGAAGGGCCAGGGGAGCCCGCCGCCGAGGCTGAACGAGGCCGCGACGAGCGCGCCGAGCACGGCCACGGGCAGCGCGAGGAGGAGCGCGGCGGCGGCCCGCCGCCAGAGCGATCCGATGAGCGCGGGGCCGGGTGGGGCGGCGGGTCCTTGGCCCGGCTCCGCGACCCCGGGAAGCAGGGCACCCGCGGTCAGGATCGCCAGGGCGGGAAAGGTGGGCAGGGTGTAGTGCAGCAGCTTGGTCGGCACCGCCTCGAACACGATCCAGGTGGGCAGCGCCCATGCCAGGCAGAACACTGCCCAGCGCTGGCGCCAGGCCACCCGGATCGCGGGAAGCGCCAGGGCGAGAAGGAGCGCGCCGGGCCAGAACGCGAGCCAGACCGTCACGAGATAGGTGCCGGGTGGCGCGCCGTGGCCTTCCTGCCCCGCCGCCGCCTTGCCCAGCAGGTCCTGACCGAGCGAGGCGGCCCAGAAGTCGCCCCCGGTGCGCAGTGTGATCGCGATGTACCAGGGCAGGACAAGGGCGAGAAACAGCAGCGCACCGCGCCATTCGGCAAGCGGGCGGAGCCAGACCGCCCGCCTCTCTGCGGCGACAAGGGCGAGCGCAGTAAGGCCGACCACCATGGCGCCAACCGGCCCCTTGATCAGGATCCCGCCGGCAAGGGCCGCCCAGAAGCCCAGAACGCCGGCCCAGCCCAGTGCCGCGCCAGTCCAGAGCCGCATCAGCGCCCACTGCCCTGCGAGGATGGTGGCGAGCAGCATCGCATCGGTCTTGGCGAGCCGGGCCTCCGCCCCGAGGATGAAGCTCGCCGCCATCAGCAATCCGGCGCCGAGGGCCGGCACCGGCCCGAGAAGCCCCGCCGCGATCCGCCAGGTCAGGAGCACCGAGGCCACCGCGCCGGCGAGCGAGACGAGCCGGTAGGTCGCGATCGTCTCCGGCGCACCGGCAAGCCAGGCGGTACCGGCCTGGAGCCAGTAGATGCCTGCGGGTTTCTTGTGGCGTGGCGCGTCGTGCAGGCGGATGTCGACCCAGTCGCCGCTCTCGAGCATCTGCCGCGACGATTGCGCGAAGCTCGCCTCGTCGCGGTCGACCGGCGGCAGCGACAGGAATCCCGGCGCGGCAAGCAGAAGCATCAGCGCGGCAAGTATGGCCGCCGCGGCAAACGGCCGTGCAGCAACCCAGGTGAAGGCGATGTCGAGCCGGTACACCGCCCGTGCGCTAGCAGCGCTTGGTAACGTTCTCATGGCGGTGCCCGGAATGCCGGGGAGGGCTCGAGGGCGCGGGGATCGGGGGGAGGATGTTCAGGCCCCGGGACAGCCGCGCGATCCCGGCGGATCGATTGGAGCGGGCGGCGGGAATCGAACCCGCGTCATCAGCTTGGAAGGCTGAGGTCTTACCATTACACAACGCCCGCCCCGGGCCCGGCCGGGCCCGACCGGTTCGCGGATGCATATTTCACAGGTCCGGAAGGGTCAAGCCGGATGTAACCCGCCCCGTACCGAGGAGCAGGCGCGCGCCGGTTTCGGGCAGCCGCCGGGCGGCCGGGTGGGTCGCCGGTTGCCGATACCAACCCGCTGGGTGGTGGGTCTGATGCTGATCGTCACCGTGATGCCGGGCGCGGGCCTGCTGTATCGGGATGCCATGGCGGGCGGGCGCAGGGCGGGATCGTCCTTGAACGGCGCGATGGTGTCCAGCGCCTCCAGCGGGCGCAGTGAGCGGCCCGTTTGATGGCGTGGACCGCCGACCGAGCGCAGTGCATCCGGCTTCGGCCCATTGCCGCGAGACCCGCCACTGATCCCGATCCGATCCAAGCCGGCCTTTCGTCCTGCACATTGCGCGAGAGCGTTGTTGCGCAGCTCGCGTGCCCCGGGGCATGACTTCCCGTTTCCCCGCCGGTGCCAGGCCATGCGGACGATCTCGGCGATGCCAAGGGCCGAGAAGCGGTTCATCGGTGCGACGCGAATCTTGGTTTCGGTGGTGTGGCAGTTTGGGTCTTCTGCGGCGATGCGTTCACCGAAGGCATTGAGGCAGCGCATGTTCGCCTCGATCCGGCTTCGGGCATGGTGTCCTGTCCAGCGCTACCGAGACACGCCCCGCCGTGGAGCCGGGTGGCGCGCTGGGAGTCGTTCCGGGGCGAGACGTTGTCCACCATGGGTCCGAGGACAATGTCGAGCGCCGTCGACCCTGAACGCCACGCTCGCGCGCCGGCCATTCGCCATCGCCAAGAGACTTTGTGCCAGTGCTGTCCACAAGCAGGTTCAGCGGCCCATCGGCAAGCCGGTAGGGGATCTGGATGGCCTGGGACACCTGCTGGCTACGCAGGGTCGTAGCGTCCGGCACGGCCAGTCCAGGATCGCCATCTTCAGAAGGCTGGCAACCATCCCGGTCGTCTGCCTCAGCAGCAGTTTGAACAGGACCTTGATCGTCAGGCAGAACCGGATCGCGGCGTCGGAGAAGACCGCGGGGCGATCGGAGTTCCCGTCAGGCGGCGCGCGCCACGCCTTCTGCTTGTCCAGCCAGATCAGCAGCGACCCGCGCCTGCGAAGCGAAGCCGTGCAGCTGGACCAGTTCGACGCGCGATCGCGGACGGGTATGGCTTGCTCGAGCGCCTCGTCCAACCGCCTGGATTCGGGATGTGAGTCCTCAACGGCCAGAGTTCTGCTACAATGCCATCGTCGAACAACAGGTGATGCGGCCCGGATTGGGACGATGCGCTGTGCGGTGCGCGGGGATGGGTTCGCCGATGGTGGAATGCGGCAGCTTCACGGAGATGCGTGGTCGGGTCGATGACTTCGTGCGACGGCATTTCCGCTGGCCGGGCACCCTGCACCTGCACCGCGCGGCACTGGGGGGGGACGTGCTGCGCGCACCGGTGAACGTGGTTCTGTCTCCCGTCCTCGCACTGACCCGCGCGTCCGGCTGGCTTGCCCGGCGGCTGGGGTTCCAAGGCGTGGCGGTGTGGCTCGCGAGCCGCCGCATTCTTCTCGGAACGGCGGTTGGGCGGCAAGTCGAGGCCCTGGTGTTTGCCGATCTGCTTGGCGTGCCAATGGCGGGGAGTCGCGGGGCGCGCGACACACGGGCAATGCAGCACGCGGTCCTGGCCGCGCCGCGGTTTCGCGAGGTGTTCCGCAGCCGGGGAAGTGTTGCGGAAGCCGAGGCGCTTGCCGACCGGATCGCCGTGGCGGTGCGGGAGTATGCAGGTGTACGATCGGCCGTGGCGGAGATGACCACCGCGGTTGCGGCACTGACGGTCGGCGCGGTGGTCTACCATGCGGTCACGCCAGGAATGATCTCGCTGGCGCCCGGTGTGGCCGAGACGGTGTCGCGGAGCACGGCAGTCGCCGAGTTCCCGCTGGGCGAGGGCCTTGGCGGGCTCTGGTACAGCGTCTTTCCGGTCGGACCGTCGCCCGCGATGGTCGCGGGGACGGTCGTGCTTCTGGTGATGGCCGGGGCGGTGGTGGCGGCCTTCGCCGGGGTCATTGCAGACCCGGTACAAGCCCGCCTCGGCATCCACAGGCGGCGGCTGATGCGGCTAGTCGACAGCATCGAGGCTGACCTGTCCGGCATGGTCGAGCGGCCCTTTGCGGCGCGCGAGCATTTCTATGTCCGTGCGGTCGACCTGTGGGACCTCGCGCTGGGCCTGCTGCGCGCGTTGCGCGGTTGATCTCTCGCTGGATCAGGCAGCAGGCAGCGGGAAGGTCGCCCTTGCGTGCGGATCGCGCGGCGCGCCGTTGACTAAAGCGATGAGGCCCGCCCAGACGCCGGGCGCCGCGGCGAGGACGAGGCCGCCCTTGGGATCGGGGCCGAGGTGCAGCGCGCGGCCGCCCGCTTCCTCGACCATCAGCAGTCCCGCAAGGCAGTCCCAGGGGTTCATGTGCGGCTCGTAGTAGCCGCCGAGCCGCCCCGCCGCGACATTGGCCAGCATCTGCGCCCCCGAGCCGTTGCGGTAGAAGATGCCGCCCGCGCGCAGAAGCCCCTCGATCACGCCCCCGACGTGGCCGGGGTCGGTGCGGTGGCTCGCGCCCACGGCGACGTTGGAGTTGTCGACGCGGTGGTCGGAGGCGCAGCGCATCGGCGCGCCGTTGAGCCAGGCCCCCTGCCCCCGGATCGCGGTGAAGGTTTCCTCGGCGAGCGGCTGGGCGATGACGCCCGCGACCGTTGTCTCGCCCTGGACGAGCGCGATCACGACGCACCAGTGCGGCAGACCCGCGAGGAAGGGCGAGGTGCCGTCGATGGGGTCGATCACCCAGGTGAAGCCGGTGGAGCCGGTCTGCGCGCCGCCCTCCTCGCCAAGGATGCCGTCGGCGGGAAAGTCCGCGGCGATGCGGGCACGGATCAGGTCCTCGACCTCGCGGTCGGCGCGGCTCACGATGTCCTGCGGGGAGACCTTGGCCTCGATCACGAGGCGATCGCGGTTGCGGAAGTGGTCGAGCGCGAGGGCTGCGCCTTCGCGGGCGGCGGCGCAGGCAAGATCGAAGCGGGCGGCGATGGGATCGTCTGGACGGGGGGGCATGATGGTCTTTCGGTCAGGTGACGCGGGTCACGTCGGCGGGGTCGATGGCGGGGCTGACGCCGTCGCCTTCGGCGAGGGCGGGTTCGGAGATCGGCCGCGAGACGAGAAGCTCGCCCGCGCCGGTGGCCACCACATACTCCATCCGGCTGCCAAGGTAAGTGGCCGAAAGCACGCTGTCCGCGCCCCCCGCGGAGAGGCGAATTCGCTCGGGCCGGATCGAGAGCGTGGCGGGGCCGTCGCCGCCGGGGACCGGAAGTGCGAGGTCTCCTGCGGAAAAGACGCCGGCGCGCACCTCGCCGCGCAGCAGGTTGGCATCACCGATGAAGTCGGCCACGAAGGCGTTGGCCGGCTGGTCGTAGAGCTCGCGCGGGGTGCCGATCTGGGCGATGCGGCCCTTCTCCATCACGACGATCCGGTCGGAGACGGCAAGCGCCTCTTCCTGGTCGTGGGTGACGTAGACCGCCGTCAGGCCGAAGCGGCGCTGCAGGCCGCGGATCTCGGCGCGCACACGACGGCGCAGCTTGGCGTCGACGTTGGAAAGCGGTTCGTCGAACAAGAGCACGTCGGGCTGCTGGACGATGGCCCGGGCCACGGCGACGCGCTGCTGCTGGCCGCCCGACAACTCGGAGGGCAGCCGGTCGTGCAGGCCCGTCAGGCCGATCTGGTCGAGGATCGCGCGGGCCTTGTCGCGCGCCTGCGCCTTGGGCTCGCCCCGGATCACCGGGCTGTAGGCGACATTGTCGAGGACGGTCATGTGCGGAAAGAGCGCATAGGACTGGAACACCATGCCGACGTTGCGCTCCGAGGCGGGATCGCGGCTTACGTCGCGGCCGGCGATGATGACCTGGCCCTCGCTGGGCAGTTCGAGCCCCGCAATCAGGCGCAACGAGGTGGTCTTGCCGCAACCCGAGGGGCCGAGGAACGTCACGAGTTCGCCCTTTCGGATCACCAGGTCGATGCCGTCAACGGCGGTGGCGGTGCCGTAGCGCTTGACCACGCGGCGGAACTCGATGGCAGTTTCGGCATGTGCAGCGGTGTCGCGCATCGGGTCTCCTTCACTCGGCGGGCTGGGCGACGGTGCCCTGGAGCTCCTGCCGGCGGCCGAGCTGGCGGCGGCCGACGAGGAACTGGATCACCACGACGCAGAGGATCATCACGACCATCAGCACCGCCGAATAGGCGATGGCGAGGGCGTACTCGCCGTTCTCGACCCGGCCCATGATGTAGGCCGTTGCCATGTTGTAGCGCGCGGTGACAAGGAAGATCACCGCCGAAACCGCCGTCATCGCGGTCACGAAGGAATAGACGAGCGCGGTGAACACGGCCGGGCGGATCAGCGGCAGCACCACCTTGCGCAGGGTCGCGAAACCGCCGGCACCCATCGTCTGGCTGGCCTCCTCCATGCTGCGGTCGATCTGGGCGAGCGCCGCCATGCCGGCGCGCATCCCCACCGGCATGTTGCGGAACACGAAGCAGATCACGAGGATCGCCATGGTGCCGGTGATGTCGACCGGCGGCACGTTGAAGGCCGCGACGTAGCTCACGCCGACCACGGTTCCGGGGATCGCGAAGGAGAGCATCGTGCCGAACTCGAAGGCGCGCTTGCCCGCGAAGTCCTGCCGCGCGATCAGCCATGCCGCGAGAATGCCGACGATGGTGGTGAGCGGCGCGGCGATGCCGGAGACCCACAGCGTGGTGATCATCGAGTTCCACGCCGAGCCGTAGAGCCGCAGCCCCTCGGCGCCGATCTCGAAGGAGAATGCCGTCCAGAGGTGCGAGACGGTGGGCGCGAGGTCCATCCGGGCGATGTCCTTGACGAACCCGCCCGACAGGACGATGGCGTAGACCCCGAGGGTGAAGAATACCCAGGGCACGATCACCGCGACGACGGCGATCTTGACCGGGCGCGGCAGTGGCGCCGCGAGACCGGCGTCGGACTTGCCGGTGACGGTGACGTAGCTCTTGCGGCCGAGCCAGCGCATCTGGAGCCAGAACGCCATGAGGGTGAGCGCGAGCAGGATGATCGCGAGCGTGGCGGCATTCGACAGGTCGTAGCGCGCGCCGACGACAGCGAAATAGATCTTGGTCGAGAGCACTTCGTAGCCCCCGCCGAGCACGATCGGGTTGCCGAAGTCGGCGAGGCTTTCGATGAAGGCGAGCAGGAAGGCCGCGGCGAGGCCCGGGCGCAGGAGTGGCCAGGTCACGGTGCGAAAGGTTGTCAGGGACCGTGCGCCGAGGGTCTTGGAGGCTTCCTCGAGCGTGGGGTTGATCGCTTCGAGCGTGCCGAGGAGCACCAGGAAGGTGACCGGCGCGAAGGAGAGGACCTGCGCCATGAGGATGCCGGGCAGACCGTAGACCCAGCGCGAAGGCCGCACGTCGAGGAGATCGGCCCCCCAGACGGTCAGGACCCCGGTGCGGCCGAAGAGGACAATGATCGCGACGCCCACGACGAAGGGCGGCGTGATGATCGGCAGGATCGAGATCGCCCGCAGCGCGCGCTTGAAGCGCACGTCGGTGCGCGCCACCAGCATGGCGAGCGCAAGGCCGAGGAGCGTCGAGAAGAGTGCCGCGAGGATGCCGAGCATCAGCGTGTTTATCACCACACCGCAGCGCAGCCCCGAGCCGGTGAAGCATGAAAGCTGCCACAGGTCGGGCGCGGCGAGACGCGCGAAGAAGGGTGTGAGCGAGAGGCTGCCGTCATCACCGATGAAGGCCGCCGCGCCGAGCCTCAGGATCGGGAAGAACACGAAGGAGACGAGCGCCGCGACGACGAAGACGATGGCGGCGACGGGGAACCGCTCGCCCCGGCAGAAGCCACGGGCGGCGAGGATTTCGGCAAGGAGGCCGAGAAGGGCGATCACGGCCAGGAACCCGCCCCATCCGAGGCCGGGTTGCCCGTCGAGGGCGGCGGGAAAGACGACGGCGAGCCCCGCGATGGAGGGACCGCCGAGACCGACCGCGAAGCCTTGCGCGATGACGAGCGCAAGGCCCGCGACGACCAGCGGCAGCGCGGCGGGATGACGTGGCCAGGCCGGGCGCAAGGCGGCGAGGACAGCGAGCACGGCGACGGCGAGGACCGGCGGCAGGAGCCAGCCGCGGCCGCCGAGCCCCTCGCCAAGGGCCGAAAACGCGGGACCGCCCCAGAGCCCCTGCCCCTTGTGCCAGGGCAGGAGCGCCAGCGCCGCGAGCGCCAGGACGAGCCAGGTTGCCCCGGCCCTTCCCTTGGCCCTACCGCTGCGCCGGCCGTCCGCCGCTGCGTGACCTGCGGTCACTTCGGCAGGGAACCGATCTCGGCATCCCAGCGGGCGAGAAGCCGCGTGCGTTCCTCGCTCGAGCCGTACTTGGCGAAGTCGTAGTCGATCAGCTTGATGTCAGCGAGCCTCGGCGCTTCGGGCGGTGTCGCCGCGCCGGTGTTCGACGGGACCTGGAAGCTCTTGGCCTGCGCCCCCAGTTCCTGCGCGGCCGGCGAGAGGGCCCAGTCGTAGAAGGCCTTGGCGCTGTCGGGGTTCGGGCCACCCTTGATCAGCGACATCGACCCGACCTCGTAGCCGGTGCCCTCGCAGGGGGCCACGGTGACGATCGGCGCGCCGTCGACCGTCTGGGTCACGGCGTCATGCATGAACACGATGCCGATGGCGGTCTCGCCGGTCGCGGCGGCGCGGATCGGGGCAGACCCCGACTGGGTATACTGGCTGACATTCTGGTGCAGCTTGGCCATGAAGGCGAAAGCCTCGTCCTCGCCCATGAGCTGCACGAAAGTGGCGAGCATCGTGTAGGCGGTGCCCGAAGAGTTCGGGTTGGCGACCTGCACATCGTCCTTGAAGCGCTCGTCGATCAGGTCGGCCCAACAGGCGGGCGGGTTTTCGGTGACGAGGTCGGAATTGTAGCCGAAGCCGAGGCCGCCAGCGTAGATGCCGACGGTGCGGTAGCCCGAGGTTTCGGCCTGCGCGACCGCCCAGGGCTGAAGCTCGGCGAGGCGGGGCGACTGGTATTCCTCGGTGAGACCTTCCTGCGCGGCCTGCAAGTGGGGGTCGCCGGTGCCACCCCACCAGACGTCGCCGCGCGGCTGGCCTTCCTCGGCCTTGATCTGCGCATAGGTCTCGCCCGAGGACTTGCGGGTCATCAGGACGTCGATGCCCGTCTCGCGCGTGAACGCCTCGGACATGACGCGGCACCACTCCTCCTGGACCGAGCAGTAAAGGACGAGTTCGTCGGCTTCGGCGCGCGCGCCTGCCATCGAGGTCAACCCGATGGCTGTGGCCATCGCAAGGACACGAGGTTGCATGGTTTTCTCCCTGACATGGTTTCCCGCGGCACGTACCGGCCACGTGTAACGCGACCGTGACGGCGAGACCCACCTTCCGTCAAGGGACCTTTCAACAAGCCCTTGCAAACGAGAGCGCCACGGCCGCCCGCAACGACGCCCCGCATGTGCATGGATTTCATGATCCGGGCCGGGTCCTGACCCGGCTGCGCGGCGCGGGCGGCGCAGTGCTTTGCGCCGCCCCTGGATTCGGCCGTGCGCTCAGACGACGCGGACGGTCAGGCTGCCGACGCCCTCGACCTCGCCTTCCATCACGTCGCCCCGGACGACCGCGCCGACGCCCGAGGGGGTGCCGGTCATGATGACGTCGCCGGGGGCAAGCTCGAAGTAGTCCGACAGGTACGAGATCATCTCGGGGATCTTCCAGATCAGCTGGTTCAGGTCGCCCTCCTGGCGGATCTCGCCGTTCACCTTCAGCGTCACCCGGCCCGCCGCCGGATGCCCGATCCGCGAGGCCGGCACCACCGGCCCCATCGGGCCCGAACGCTCGAACGCCTTGCCCACTTCCCAGGGCCGGCCCATCTTCTTGGCCTCGCCCTGAAGATCGCGCCGCGTCATGTCGAGGCCCACCGCATAGCCCCAGACGCAGTCGAGCGCCTGCTCCACCGGGATGTTCACCCCGCCCTTGCCCAGCACCACAACCAGTTCGATCTCGTGGTGCACGTCCGCGGTCCGGTCGGGGTAGGGAAAGCTGCCCGAGAAGTCGAGGTTGTCGGGGTTCTTCTGGAAGAAGAACGGCGGCTCGCGATCGGGGTCGTGGCCCATCTCGATGGCGTGCGCGGCGTAGTTGCGCCCGATGCAATAGACCCGGCGGACCGGAAAGACCGCATCGGACCCCTCGATCGGCGCGGTCACGGGGGCGGGGGCGGGGATCACGGTCTTGGTCATCTCGGGCAAACTCCGTTCCGGCGCCGGACTGGCACCGCCGCTTGGTGGCACAAAGCAAAAGCCGGATCAATCCGCATTGATCTCGATTGCGCCGCCCTCTACGCTCCCCGAGGCGATCAGAGGAGAAGGCACCGTGACCGACCAGATGCGCGGCAATCCCGACCAGCCGCCGTCCGACCCTGCGAAGGGTGACCGGGCCCGGTCCGACGACGGCTATCCCGAGACAACCGAGCCCGACACCGCCCCGCCGGATGTCTCCGATGCGGCCGCGGTTGCTCAGCTCCGCGCCTATATTCTGGAGAACGGCTTCGCGGACGGCGACCGGTTGCCGCCGGAGCGGCGTTTGGGGCCTGAACTGGGACTGAGACGGTCCTCGCTGCGCCGTGCGCTGGAAATCCTGGTACACGACGGGGTGCTGTGGCGCCACGTCGGCAAGGGCACCTTCCTTGCGGCAGGCCGGGACGGGCTCGACAAGGACCAACTGTCGGGTCTGGTCCGCGACATCAGCCCCGCCGATGCGATGCGGGCGCGCGCGGCCTTCGAACCGGCCGTCGCGCGGGAGGCGGCGCTGCACGCTTCGGCAGGTGCCATCGCGCACCTGCGCGCCGTCGCCGACCGCACACGGCGCTGCGGGACCTGGCGGGAATACGAAGTTCTGGACGCGGATTTCCACCGTGGAATTGCCGAAGCCTGTGCCTCGCCGACGCTTCTGGCCCTGTTCGACCAGCTCAACACGCTGCGCCGCATGGTCTCGTGGGGGACGACCAAGCGGACCGGGCCACGGCCCCCCGAAAGCCACCCGAGCTTTGCGGAGCACGAGGCGATCCTTGCCGCGATCGCGGCGCGCGATCCCGAGGCCGCCGAGGTCGCGATGCGCCGCCACCTGCTTTCGGTCGCGGCCCGGTTCGATACCTGACCGGCGCGGCCAGCCGCGCCGGCGGCATCGGCCGCGTCAACCGGTCCGGTTGCGCCAGAACTCGGACAGGTTCGAGGCATCGAGCTTGCCCAGCCCCGCCTCGGCCGCAGCATCGTAGGACGCGCGGGCCGAAGCGGTGACCGGCATCTCGACGCCAAGACGCGCGGCCTCGGCCAGCATGGTGCCGAGGTCCTTGCGCAGGATGTCGATATCGACGGGACTGGTGGGCTTGCCACCGTCGAGCGCCTTGGCGACCACTTCGGCACGGTTCTTGAGAACGGTCGGACCGCCCGAGGTATCGGCAAAGATCGAGGCCAGCCGCGTTCCGTCGAGGCCGAGCCCGCGGCACAGGGCCAGAGCTTCGCCGAGGGTCTGCCAGTAGACCGCGAGCGGCAGGTTGATGGCGAGCTTCATGGAACAGCCCGCGCCCACCGGCCCGACATGCTCGACCCGGCGGCAGAGCTGGTCGAGGACCGGACGGGCGCGGTCCACGTCCGGCCCTTCTCCGCCGAGAAAGCCGAACAGCTTGCCCTCCTTCGCCGGACTGACCGTGCCGCCCACCGGACAGTCGACCATGCGGCCGCCGGCGGCGCGGACGCGATCCGCAAGGGCCTGCTGGCCGAAGGGCTGCACCGTGCTCATCTCGATCACGAGCTTGCCGTCGAGCGGCACGGACAGGATTCCGTCCGGCCCGCCGTAGACCTCGCCGATCGCCTCATCATCGGTCAGGATGGTTATGATCACCTCGCTGGCGACCGACAGCGCGGCCGGGTTTGGTGCGACGGCGGCACCCAAGGCCGCCAGCGGGTCGGTCCTGCCGGGTGAGCGGTTCCAGACGGTCACCTCATGCCCCAGACCGATGAGCCGTTCCGCCATGGCCGCTCCCATGCGCCCAACGCCCGCCACGCCAATCTTCATGGCCTTTGCTCCCGTGTACTTGCCCCTGCATCTGGCCCCTGCATCAGGCCACACGCGGCCCGATGGTGACCTCGAGCGGCTCCAAGCCCTCGATGTGCCCTTGCAGCCGGTCGCCAGTGACAACCGCGCCTACGCCCGCGGGCGTTCCGGTCAGTATGATGTCGCCGGCTTGCAATTCATGCTGCTCGGAAATGCGCGAGATGATTTCGGGCGTCCTCCAGATCATCAGAGAAAGGTCGGAATCCTGCCGCATCTCACCGTTGACGGCCAACCGGATCGCGCCCTGCCCCATGTGTCCGCACTGTGCGACAGGCGTGATCGGGCCGACCGGGCACGATTTGTCGAAGGCCTTCGTAACCTCCCATGGCAGGCCCTTTGCGAGGGCGAGCGCCTGATGGTCTCGACGGGTCATGTCGAGTCCGGTGCCGTAGCCGAAGACGTGGTCGAGGGCGCTGTTCTCGGGGATGTTGTAGCCACCGGATTTCATCGCGACGACAAGTTCGAACTCGTAGTGGAAGTTGCTCGTACAGACCGGATAGGGGATCTCGCCGCCGTCGCGGACGATGGCGTCGGCGGGCTTCATGAAGATCACGGGCGGATCGCGCAGGTCGGCGTTCATCTCCTCGATGTGGGCGACGTAGTTCTTGCCGATGCAGTAGATGCGGCGCACCGGAAAGACGTCGCCGGTCCCGGTGACCGACAGCACCGCGCGCGGCGGTGGCGGAACGACGAATCCTTGTGCTGACATGTAACTTCCTCCGATGGTCTGACTGCAGAAAAGTAGATTTTCATGCCGAAGTGCAAGTATCCTCTACTCGATCAGCAGCGTTCCATACGCACTCATCGGCAGTTCTGCTGCTGTTTTCTTCGATTTTGAGCATGAAACAGCCGAAGGGCGCCAGCGCTGGTCATGGGCTGCTGAATCTTTTCTGGACAGGTTCTTTTGTGATCGTAGATTATTTTCAGCTCGCCCGAACCGAGGCGGGGTCACTCAGGGAGGACACCAGATGCCGTTCATCACGCGTCGCGGCGCACTTGGCGCGGCCGCAGCAGGCGCAATCGCGTTTCTTGCCGCCAGTCCGGGCGCTGCACAGACCAGCGTGACCGTCGCGGTCCCGAACCCCTCCGCCATCACCTGGACCCCGATGTGGGTCGCGATCGGCGAGGGCTTCTTCAAGCAAGAGGGTCTCGACATCACCGTCGAGGCAGTGGACGGCTCTTCGTCGGTGCTTCAGACGATGTCGGCCGGGCAGGCCCAGATCGGCGCCCCCGGCCCCGGCCCCGTGCTGGCGGCAAGGGCGCGTGGCGTGGACGTCGTCTTCGTCTACAACCTCTATCCCAAGAGCGTCTTCGGGCTTCTGGTGCCGGAGGAGGCCCCGATCCAGTCCCCCACCGACCTGAAGGGCACCGTGATCGGCGTCGGCACGGTCGATGGAGCCGAGGTCGCCTTTTCGCGGGCGATCCTGACCGACCTCGGCATGACGGAAGGCGCTGACTACACCTTCCTGCCGGTGGGCGACGGCGGCACTGCGGCGATCGCCTTCATGCGCAACGAAGTCTCGTCCTATGCCGGCGCGGTGAGCGACGCGGCGATCCTGCGGTCGCGGGGCATGAACCTGCGCGAGATCACGCCCGAGGAATATCTGGCATACTTCGGCAACGGCTATGCCGTCCTGCGCGAGTACATGGAGGCCAACCCGGCTGTGGTCGAAGGCTTCGGACGGGCGCTCGTGAAGGGGATGCGCTTCGCGCAGGACCCTGCGAACATCGACAAGGTGCTGGCCCACACCACGGCCGGCAACCCGCAGGAAGGCGAGGATCAGGCCTTTGCAACCGCGCTCCTCGCCTCGGCCCTCGAGCGGATGACGCCGACCGATGCCTTCGCCGCGCAGGGCCTCGGCTTCCAGCCGCCCGAGCACTGGGAAGCCTGGCACAAGAGCGCACAGGCAAGCGGTGCGCTGAGTGCGCCCCTTGAGGACCTGACGGCGGCCTATACCAACGACTTCGTGGCAGGCTGGAACGCCGAGTGATGTCCGACGGACGGGCGGGGCAACTTTGCGCCGTCCGTCCTTCCCAGCGGGCTTGACCGCGGCCGCCGAGCGCGACACATCCGAGGGGTGCGTGCACAGGGGCGTTCCGCAGGCGCGGACAGGCGCTGCGATGGAGCGGGCAGCGGGGGCGAGCGTGAACACCTTGATACGTCGGACAACGGGGCCCGGGAAGGCGGCCACATCGACGATCGTCTACGAGAAGCTTCGGCGCGACATCGTGGACGGCACGCTGATGCCGGGGGAGAAGCTGGCCATCGAGGCGATTTCGGCACGCTACGGCGCGGGCGCGAACCCCGTGCGCGAGGCGCTGAACCGACTGGCCGCCGAGGATCTTGTGGCGCGCCTCGACCAGCGCGGGTTCTTCGTGTCGGACCTGACGCTCGAGAACCTGCGCGACCTCGTGAAGACGCGGCGCTGGCTCGAGCGCAAGGCGCTCGAGGAATCGATGCTGAACCGGACGACGGCGTGGGAAGATGCGGTGATCCTGAGCTACCACCGGCTGGCACGGACACCGCGCCTGGCGGAGGATGCGACGGCGCCGGTCAATCCCGACTGGGAGGACCGCCACCGCGCCTTTCATCTGGCGCTTTTGTCGGGGTGCGGGTCATCGTGGCTGATGGATTTCTGCGCCACGATGATGGACCAGTCGGTGCGCTACAGGAACGTGGCGATGAACTTCTCGGGCAGCCGACGGGGCGATGCCCTGGAGGAGCACAGGCTGATCATGGAAAGCACGCTGGACGGCGATCTGGCCGAGGCGGTGGAGCGGCTTGACCACCACTACAGGATGACCTTCGAGACGCTCGAAGAACTCTATTCCGACCGCGCGCGCGGCTGAAGGGAAACGCAGCTTGCCCGATGTCATTTCCCTCGGCGAGATCCTCATGCTTGCCGTCGGGCTTGGTGTGGCCGGGGTCGTGGCCGGCCTGCTCGCCGGCATCTTCGGGGTCGGCGGCGGCGCGGTGATCGTGCCGGTGTTCGACCATGCGATGCATGTGCTCGGCTATGGCGATGACGTGCGGATGCATGTGGCGGTCGGCACCTCGCTGGCGGTGATCGTGCCGACGTCGATCCGGTCCTTCGCAGGCCACCGGGCGAAGGGTGCGGTCGATGTCGAGGTCCTGCGGCGCTGGATCGTCGCCGTGCCCTGCGGGGTCGCGCTTGCCTCGGTGGTCGCAGCCTATGCTTCGGGCGACGGTCTGCGGCTGGCCTTCGCTGTCGTCGCAACGATCCTGGCGCTGCGGTTGTTGCTCAATCCAAGCGGCGTCCGGCTGGGAGACCGGCTTCCCGGTCCCGTCGGGCATGGCCTCGTGGGCGGGTTGATCGGGTTTCTCTCGACGCTGATGGGGGTGGCGGGCGGTGTGATGAGCACGACCTACCTGACATTCTACGGCCGGCCGATCCATCAGGCGGTCGCGACCTCCGCCGGTCTGGGCGTGCTGGTGGCGGTGCCGGGGGCGGTCGGCTATGCGGTGGCGGGACTGGGCACGCCGGGGTTGCCGCCGCTGTCGATCGGCTATGTGAACCTGATCGGCGTGGCGCTCCTCATTCCGCTGACGCTGCTACTGGCCCCCCTTGGCGTGCGGATCGCACATGCGCTGAGCGCGCGGGTGTTGCAACGTGCCTTTGCGGTATTCCTGCTGGCGATTTCGGCGCGCTATGTCTGGAGCGTGATCGGCGGATAGGTCCGTTCAGCCCATGGGGGCAAGGCCAAGGTCGGCCGCTATGGCATCAAGTTCGCGCCGGAGGGCGGCGTGGATCGCAATGCCCTCCGCGAGATTGCGTGCATGGAGTGCAGCCTTGCCGTCGCCCGGCACGCGGACGCCATCGACACCGGGAAGCGGGGTTGCTGCGCGCATCTCGTCGAGTGCGCGGGTGGCGGCGCCGAGGATGACCGCAGGTTCGCCGAAGGCCGCGGGGTCGATCGCGGCAACGAACTGGCCGGTGTTGGTCGCGCTTGCGGTGTCGGTGGTGAAGTCGACCACGTCGCTGCCGAAGGCGGCGCCGTTCAGAACCCCGGCGAGAAGACCGATGGCGAGCGACAGGCCGTAGCCCTTGGGGCCGCCGATCGGCAGCAGGAAGCCTTCGTCACGGCGCGCGGGGTCGGTCAGCGGCTTGCCGTCGCGGCCGATCATCCAGCCCTCGGGCATTGGCTCGCCCCGCTGCGCAAGCGTCTTGATCTTGCCCATGGCGGCAACGGTCGTGGCCATGTCGAGCACGAAGGCGTCGGCGCCGCCCGATGGCACGGCGACGGCAAGCGGGTTGGTTCCGAGCAGGATGTCCGCCCCGCCCCAGGGTGGCACGTGGTTTGCGCTGCCGACGGCCGCCGCGAGACCGATCAGGCCACGGTCGGCGAGCGGGCGGACGTAGAGTGCCGCGGGTCCTGCATGGTTGCCGCCGCGCACCCCGACCCAGCCGATCCCGGCCGCCCGCGCCTTGTCCGCCGCGAGGTCGGAGGCCGCGAACATGGCGAGGTGACCGAGGCCGTCGTCGCCGTCAATCAGCGCCGTTGCGACCGTCTCGCGCAGCACCCGGGGGCGCGCTGCGGCCTTGCAGCCTCCGCCCCGCAGCCGGTTGACATACTGGCGCAGGCGGAAGGTCCCGTGCGTGTCATAACCGAGGGCATCCGCCTCGACCATCGCGGCGGCAACACTGCGCGCGTTGTCTTCCGGGACGCCGAGGGCATCGAAGACACCTGCGACGAAATCCGTCAGCCGCGCCGGCGGGACGCGCTCGGCCGCCACCGGCCTCAGGCCTCTCCGGTGACGACACGGTCCTTGTGCCAGAACACCAGGCGCCGCTGGGCGAAGACGGTCAGCGCGAAGAGCGCGAGGCCGAAGAGGCTCAGGTAGAGGATGAGGGAGAACACCCGGGGTGTGTTGAGTTGGGACGCCGCGACGCGGATCAGCTCGCCAAAGCCCTTGCCGCCACCGAGGAACTCGCCGGTGATCGCACCGGCCATCACGCCAACGGAGGCGATCTTGAGGCCGGTGAAGATCTGCGGCAGGCCGGTGGGGAGCTTCATCTTGAAGAGCGTCTGCCAGCGGCTTGCCCCCATCGTCTTGAACAGCATCCGCGAGTTCTCGTCGGCCGCATGAAGGCCCGCGGCAGTACCCACGATGATCGGGAATGTCGCGATGAAGGCCGCCAGAGCCACCTTGCTGTCGATGTCGAAGCCGAGCCAGGCCACGAAGAGCGGCGCGAAGGCGACCTTGGGCATCGTGTCGATTGCAACGAGGTAGGGCATGATCGCCCGTTCGCCGAAGGCGGTCTCGCCGACGATGATGCCCAGCGTGAACCCGATCGCCATGGCCAGTGCGAAGCCGTAGAGCACGGTCTTGATCGTGGTCCAGAGCGCCAGCGCCATGTAACCGCCGCCAAAGATGTTCTTGCCGACGAAGATGATGTCGACGAGCGTCTCGGCCGGTGTCGGGAGAATGATGGGAGACACCATCCCCGAACGCGTCAGGATGTCCCAGAATCCGATGAAGACCACCGCGACGAATATCAGCTGGACGGCACGGGGGATGCGGTCAATCAGCGAGACTTGCTCGACCCAGACGGTATCGTCGGCCTTGGATGAAGCTGAGATATCGGCCATCAGAAATCTCCCTTGTCGAGGCGGCTCCGGATGCGTTCCACCAGCGCACCGAACTTCGGTGTGGTGATCATGTCGAGCGTGCGCGGGCGCGGCAGGTCGATCTCGACGATCTCGGCGATGCGGCCGGGGCGCGGCGCGAGCACGATGACGGTATCGGACAGGATCACCGCCTCGGCGATCGAGTGAGTGACGAGGAACGCCGTCGCCTGCTTCTCGGTGCAGATGCGCTGAAGCTCCATGTTCATGAAGTCGCGGCTGAGTTCGTCGAGCGCCGAGAAGGGCTCGTCGAGTAGGAGCACGGCGGGTTCGGTGACCAGCATCCGGCAGATCGCGGCACGCTGCGCCATGCCGCCCGAAAGCTCGTTGGGATAGACGTTTTCGAAGCCCTTGAGGCCGACGAGTTCCAGAAGGCCCGCCGCCCTGCCGTGGGCCCCCTTGGCCGCCGCCTTGCCGTCGCGGATCTCGATGGGCAGCAGAACGTTCTCGATGGTCGTGCGCCAGGGAAACAGCGTGGCCTGCTGGAACATCATGCCGATATCGCGCCGCGGACCTGTCACAGGCTTGCCGGCGAGAACGACGCGGCCCTCGCTGGGCGGAATCAGGCCGGCCATGATCTTGAGCAGGGTCGACTTCCCGCAACCCGACGAGCCGATCACGGCGGTGAAGCTGCCCTTGGGCAGGGTCAGCGTGATGTCCTGAAGGGCACGGACCGCGTTGCGGGCGTAGGTTTTCCCTACGCCCTTGAGTTCATAGACGGGTTCGCCCGCCATAGCACGCAGGGGCGAGACTTTGGCGGGCGTTGCCATTACTTCATCTCCGCCTGGAGTTTCAGAACGAAGTCGTTCGTGTAGGCGGCGGTGAGATCGTCGAGCGGTGCGGCCATCTCTCCGCCGGCCACCTGCGCGGCCTGCCACTCCTCCCAGACTTCGGGCGGCATGAAGCCGAGGCCATGCGCGGGGTCGACCGGGATGGTCTTGGAGCGCACCACGTCGAACAGCGCCGACGCGAAGGCCTGATCCTCGCCTTCCTGCGGGTTGCCTTCGGCAAGGTGGGCCAGCACTTTTTCGCGGTTGGCGTCATCGAGGGCGAAGGCATGGCCCTTCATGAAGCCGCGGAGGAACTTCTCGACGAGTTCCGGGTTTTCGCGGACGAGGGCACCCGTCGTGGCCAGGCCATTGCCGAAGAAGCGCGTGTACTCGGCCGGGGTGATGTCGCGCACCGGCAAGCCGCGCTGAGTCAGGATCGCAGCGTCGGCACTGGAGGCCGAATAGGCGATGATCGCGCCGCCCTGGAAGGCCGCCGCCGCGGGGCCGCCGTCACCTACGGTGAGGAAGGTGTAGTCGGTGTTCTCGGTCATGCCCGACCCGGACAGCACGTTGCGGGCGAAACCCACTTCCGCGCCATCGGCGGTGCCGGTCCCGATCACGCCGCCCTTGAGATCGGCGGGTGTCTGGTAGGGCGAGTCGACCTGGACCGCGATCCCGAAGTTCGAGCGGGCGGCGACGTTGTAGATGAACACCATGTCCTCGCCACGCGCGCGCGCCGCGAGAACCGGTCCCGGGCCGGGACGGCCGATCTGCGCCTGACCCGAAGCCAGCGCCTGCAGGACGGCGCCGGACCCGTTGATCGCCTCGACCGTCACGTCGAGACCTTCTTCCGCGAAGAAGCCCTCGCCGATGGCCACGAAGACCGGGAACGAGTTGATCGCCGAAGGGCTTGGCTGGACGAAGGTCACGGGCGTCAGGTCCTGCGCCTGCACGCCGAAGGCGGCCGCCGCGAAGGTTGCGCCCGCGAGGGCGGCGAAGCCGCGCCGGGTGATTGCATCAAGTCTCATCTGTTCCTCCCATGTGCAGCGAAGCTGTTGTCATCCGGTGGGGCCGCTGCCGACCCGCCCGGCGTTTCTGTCGATCATGCCACGCGTTGGGCGAGGCTGGTGTCGCGCATCGTGTTCTCAAGCCGGCCAATCCCGTCGATTTCGCAGACGACGCGGTCGCCGTGCTTGAGGAACTGCGGCGGTTCCATTGCATAGCCCACGCCGGATGGCGTTCCGGTGGCGATCAGGTCGCCCGGCTCGAGCGTCAGCCCCTCGGAGAGCGAGGCAATGAGCGTCGGGATATCGAAGATCATGTCGCGGGTGTTGCCATCCTGGCGGACCTCGCCGTTCACCATGAGGCGGATACCGAGCGCCATCGGATCGGCAATCTCGTCGGCGGTGACGATCCACGGCCCTGTCGGGCAGGACCCGTCGAGGCCCTTGCCCTTGAACCACTGGTTGCCGTGGCGGCGCTGCACGTCGCGGGCGGTCACGTCGTTCAGGATCGTGTAGCCGAAGACATGCTCCCAGGCGCGCTCTGCGGGGATGTCGCGCCCGGCCTTGCCGATCACGACCGTCAATTCGACCTCGTAGTCGATCTTGGTCGAGACATGCGGGAAGATCGGCACCTCGTCGCCCGGTCCGCAGATCGCTGTGGGCGGCTTGGTGAAGAACACGGGCACCTCGGTCACGTTGATCGTGGTGTTCTGGGCGCGCGCACCTTCGGCGATGTGTTCGCTGTAGTTGCGGCCGACGCAGAAGACGTTCTTGCGCGGCTGCGGCAGGGGCGGGCCGAGCCGGAACGAGCCTGCCGGAACCTCGCCCGGCCTTCCGGCGGCAGAACGGGCGGCTGCGAGGGCATGGTCGCCGCCATCGAGCAGATCCTGCAGCGACATGCCGAGGCGCGATGCCGATCCGTCGTCATGCAGGACGACGCCCTCGCGCTTTCCGTCAATTACCGCGGTTGCCAGGCGCATGGTGACCTCCTCCCGAACTCTGACGGCATTGGCGCCGTTCTGTCTGCGACACCCTAGCGCAACACGCCCGAATACAGCACAAACCAATTATGCAATTGATCTCTATGC
>CAZOHN010000015.1:0-34264 GCA_964579325.1 uncultured Rhodobacterales bacterium | reverse complement strand
TGGCGAATGTTGGAACGCAAGTGCTTCTGATCTGACGCACAATAGTCTTCCTAGATTTCCGCGAGCCGTTCCGCCGCAAAGCCGGCAGCGTCCTCGTAGGGTGCGAGTACCAGCGACGCGCCGTTCTTCAGGTAGGTATCGCCCTCGCTCCGGTGATTGACAGCGACGGCAATCCGGCCATCGAAGCGCGCCGTCTTGAGCCCATGCAGAAGGGCAAGGTGCGGGTCTGCCTCGGTGAGCGGACCGCGCCGCCTGGAGACCGCAGAGACGACACCCTTGACACCTCCGAGCGGAAGGTGGCCGGCGAACTCGGGGTCGGTCGCGTCGCCGAACCGTCCGTCAAGGCCCAGGCGGCTCCACGCAGCCACGGCTTCCGGGTCGAAGTCGATTCCCAGCACGCGATATCCCCGGTCGCGCAGGTGCTGCCCGATGTTTCGGCCGTATCGTCCCAGACCGAAGACGATGAAATCGTAGGTCCGCTGCGGTTCGGTCTCCGACGTTTCGCGAAAGGCGACCTTGCGCTCGAACGCGCCGATCAGCGGCGCAACCCAGTCGTAGATATGGTGGGAATAGGTGATCATGTAGACCGAGAGCGCGATGGTCACGAGGCCCACAAGCGTGACGAGGCCCATCGCCTCCTCGCCGATATGGCCGAGCGTAATGCCCATTGCCATGAAGATCAGCGAGAATTCCGATATCTGCGCGACTGTCAGGCCGGCCAGAAGTCCCGTGCGCTTGCGAAAGCCCATGTAGCCCATGATCGCCATCACGATCAGCGGGTTTCCGATCAGGACGAAGAGCGACAGGATCGCGGCCGGGAAGACCTGGGACCCCAGCGAAGATAACTCGAGCGATGCGCCGAGGTCGATGAAGAAGAACAGCAGAAGGAAATCGCGCAGGCTCGACAGGCGCGAGCCGATCGAGTCGCGATAGGGCGTGGATGCAAGCGATACGCCGGCAAGCAGCCCCCCCATCTCCTTGCCGAGACCCACGGCATCGCCCAGGGCGGCAAATCCTGCCGCCCACCCCACGGCAAAGATCACCAGAAGTTCCGGAGACTGAGCGATGTAGGACAGCAGCGGCGTGGCGGCGTACCGGATGAAGACGCCGACGAACAGGATCGAAAGCGCTCCTCCCGCGAGGACCTTGATGACTTCGCCAAGACCCGAGCCCTCGGTCGCCGTCCCTATTCCGATCGCCGATAGAAGGACCATCGACAACACCACGAACAGGTCCTGCACGATCAGGAAGCCGAGCGCGACCTTGCCATGCAACGCGTCGATCTCCTGCTTGTCGGAGAGCAGCTTCACGATGATGATCGTCGAGGAGAACGTCAGCGCGACCGCGATATAGAGCGACGTGAGCGCGTCGAGGCCGAGCGCAAGGCAGATCAGGAAGCCGAAGGCGGCGGTAAACGTCACCTGGCCGAGGCCTGTCGCCACCGCGACCTTGCCGAGGCTCCGGACCAGGTTGAGGTCGAGCTTGAGCCCGACGAGGAACAGCAGCACCGCGATGCTGATCTGGCTCAGCGTTCCGACGAAATCGGCAGAGCTGACCAGCCCGAGGACATCGGGGCCGGCCAGAACGCCTGCCGCGATGAAGGCCACGATCAGCGGTTGGCGGAGCAGAAGCCCGGCAAAGCCGAGGACTGTCGCCAGCAGGACGAGCGCGGCGATCTCGTAGAAGACATTCCCGAAGGTGAAGTCGAGTTCCATGCACCCTCCTGGCAGAAACCGACTAGCAGGCGGCCATGCTTGGAAGCAACATCCCGGATGGGCCGCAGTCGCAGGTGCGACGTTACACCCAGCCGCCCAGGCTCTCGTCGATCACCTCGGTCAGCGCGGCGATGTGGGCGTCATCGTCGTTGAGGCAGGGGATGTAGGTGAACGCCTCGCCGCCCGCGTGTTCGAAGCTCTCGCGGATTTCGCCGTTGATCTCCTCCAGCGTCTCGATGCAGTCGGCGGAGAACGCTGGAGCGATCACTGCGATGCGTTTCTTGCCGGATTCTGCCAGGCGCGCGACCTCTTCGACCGTGTAGGGCTGAAGCCACTCTTCCGGCCCGAAGCGCGACTGGAAGGTCGTCACGACCTCGGACTTGTCCCATCCGAGCCGTTCGCGAAGGAGGCGCGAGGTCTTCTGGCACTGGCAGTGGTACGGATCGCCCTCCATCAGATAGCGCTTGGGCACGCCGTGGTAGGATGCGACAAGGAGGTCGGGGCGATGGTCGAGGCCGGCATAGGCCCGCTCCACCGATTGCGCCAGCGCTTCGATGTAGGCCGGATGATCGAAATAGGCCGGCACGGTGCGCACCGGCGGCTGCCACTTCTCGTCGAGAAGCGCGCGGAAGAACGCGTCGTTCGCGGTGGCGGTCGTGGCCCCGGCATATTGCGGGTAGAGCGGGAAGAAGAGGATCTTCCGGCATCCCGCATCGGTCATCGCCTTGACCTTCGATCGGGTCGAGGGGTTGCCGTAGCGCATGCAGAAATCGACCATCACCCTGTCGCCGTGCCGTTCTTTCAGCGCGGCGGCGAGCTTGGCCGTCTGGTCCTTGGTGATCGTCATCAGCGGGCTCTCGTTCCGCTCCTCGTTCCAGATCAACTTGTAGTTGGCGCCCGACGAGAACGGCCGCTTGGTCAGGATGATGAGTTGCAGAAGCGGTTGCCAGATCCAGGGGCTGTAGTCGATCACCCGGCGGTCCGACAGGAACTCGTTGAGGTAGCGCCGCATCGGCCAGTAGCTGTAGTGATCCGGCGTGCCGAGGTTTGCCAGCAGGATACCTACCTTCTCGGCGGGAACGCGCGGATGGTCTGCCGGGAGATGGCTCTCGGTCGGCATGGCGTCTGCATCGCTCCGGGGTAGGGTCATGCACTTCGCATCCAGCATCGGGGCGTGTCCTGACAACCGTGACTATCGGGGTAGGCCACCGAGATAAACGCTTTTCTCACGGGGTCAATCGCTGCGGCGCGGCGAATTGACGCCGGGAAGTGGGGCGGTGTCGCCTGCGGGGCGCTCCTCGGAGCCCAGCGCATCCGATAGTCGCATTGCGGCCGAGCCCGGTCGCAGGGGTTTCTGCTGGCGTTCGTGGGGTGCCCAGCCTGCCAGAAAGACAAGGTCGAAATGCGCCGTGACGCGCCCGTCCGGGTGCGCTGCGGGGTAGCAGCGCACGGCCTCCGTGAGAAACCGTCGGGGAAGCGGCTTGCGGTGGCGCTGCGCAAGGGCATTTCCTTCGCCCATCGCCCGAAGGTCACGGACCAGGTGCAACAGGGTCCGATAGGTGACGGTCCGCGGTGAGATGTCCGCCACCGGGAGCGCCAGGCCCGCGCGCTGCAGAAAGCTGGCCGCATCGCGCAGGTCGATCATCGGGGCGACACGGGGCGACAGGCCGCTCGCGACGAAGACCTCGGCCGCGGCCAGCGCGGCGCGAAGCTCGCGGAGTGTCTGGGCACCCGGGAAGGCAGCAAGGAACAATCCGTCAGGCTGCAAGGCCCTCGCGCATTGTATGACCTGTCCGATGGGGTCGTCGGCCCAGTGCAGGCACATGGCGTGGACCACGAGATCGTGGCTGCCCGGGGCGAGCGCCAGTGTCTCGGTATCCGGCGCCACGAAGGCGCCGGGGAATGCCGCAGACCAGATCTCAGGGTGTCCGGTCACCACCGCCGGCGCCGTAAACCGCCTGTTAACCTCGGCGAGCCTTTCCTGAACCTCGGAAATCGCCTCGTCGTGGAGAAAGGTCTCGGGCGCACGGGCAGCGCGCGCGCGGTTCTGCTCCAGGCGGGCGCGGTCGGTCAGGCGGGGTGGCATGGTCATGGGGCGGAGATAGGCGATGGCAGGCTTGGTGCAAAGTGCGCTCAGGCAAGGGACGGCACTGGCAGGCCACACCGCGCTCAAGGCGCTCCATCTTCTGTATCCTCCGCAATGCGCCGCATGCGGCGAACGCACCGAGGACGACTTCGCGCTTTGCTCGGGTTGCTGGCCCGGCGCGGGCTTCATCGCCGGGCTGGTCTGCGACCGGTGCGGCGCGCCTCTTCCCGGCGAGGATACGGGCGAGGCTGTACACTGCGACGATTGTCTCACGATTGCGCGACCGTGGGATCGGGGACGCGCTGCGCTCATCTACGGCGACACCGCGCGGCGGGTCGTGCTCGCGCTCAAACACGGCGACAGGACCGAACTCGCCCGCCCGGCTGCGCGCTGGATGGCACATGCAGCGCGACCGATCGTCGTTCCCCGGATGATCGTGGCGCCGGTGCCGCTGCATCGCTTCCGCCTCCTCAAGCGGCGCTTCAACCAGGCGGCCCTTCTCGGCGAACGCGTTGCTCAGGAAGCCGGGCTCGACTGGTGCCCCGACCTGCTCGAGCGGGTGCGCTCCACGGCCAGTCAGGAAGGACGCGACCGCAGAGGCCGATTCGAGAATATCCAGAGCGCGATACGCCCGCACCCGCGGCGGGGTGCCTTGGCGCAGGGACGCCCGGTGTTGCTGATCGACGACGTGATGACCTCGGGCGCGACCCTCGCTGCCGCGGCCGATGCCTGCCTTGCCGCCGGTGCAACGGCGGTATCTGTCCTCGTGCTGGCGCGCGTTGCGAAGCAGCCCTAGATGAGGGTAGGCTCCGCGCGGGCGGGGTGGCCTGGAACGATGTGATGCAACCGGTTGAAATCTATACGACGCCGCTCTGCGGCTATTGCCACGCGGCCAAGCGGCTGCTGACCTCCAAGGGCGTGACCTACGCCGAGATCGACGTCTCGCAGGATCCTGGCCAGCGCGCCCGGATGATCGAGCGGTCGGCGGGGCGGCGGACCGTGCCGCAGATCTTCGTGGGCGCACACCATGTCGGCGGCTGCGACGACCTCTACGCGCTGGAGCAGGCGGGCAGGCTCGACCCGCTTCTCGCCGACTGATGCGGGCCGCCCTCCTCCAGATCTCGTCCTCGGACGATCCCGTGGCGAACCTCGCCATGCTGCGGCCGATGCTGGCGGACGCCAGGGCACAGGGGGCCGACCTTGTTCTGACGCCTGAGGTGACGAACTGCGTTTCGTCCTCCCGCGACCGGCAGAATGCCGTGCTGGCGACGGAAGAAACAGACCCTGTTCTGGCCGGATTGCGCGAAGAGGCCACGCGCCTCGGGCTCTGGATCCTCGCCGGTTCACTCGCGCTCAAGGTCGAGGGGGAGGCGCGCTTCGCCAACCGGTCGATCCTGATCCGGGGCGACGGCTCCATCGCCGCGCGTTACGACAAGATCCACATGTTCGACGTCGATGTGGATGCAACCGAGACCTACCGCGAATCCGCCGGCTTCCGTCCGGGCCAGCGCGCCGTGGTGGCCGACACGCCCTGGGGGCGGATCGGCATGACGGTCTGCTATGACGTCCGCTTCCCGCACCTGCACCGCGCGCTGGCCAAGGCCGGAGCGCGCATCCTGACCGTTCCGGCGGCCTTCTCGCCGGTAACGGGTGCGGCACACTGGGAGGTTCTTCTGCGCGCCCGCGCCATCGAGACCGGAGCCTGGGTGATCGCGCCGGCACAGACCGGAGACCATCCGCTTTCCACCGGCAAGCCGCGCCGCACGCATGGGCACAGCCTCGTGGTGGCGCCCTGGGGCGAGGTGATCCTCGACGCGGGCACGGCGCCGGGCGTCTTCATCGCCGACATCGACCTTTCGTCCAGCGCCGACGCCCGCCGCAGGGTTCCCTCGCTCCTGCATGACGCCGCCTTCGGGGCGCCCGATGTCTGAGCGCGACGACACGCTTTCGGTCGCGCTCTTTTCCGAGCTGTTCATGGCGGATCAGCTCGCCCGAAACCGGCTCTCCAAGGTGCTCCCCAAGGGCATGGAGCTCAGCCATTTCTCGGTCCTGAATCACCTCGCCCGGATCGAAGGCGAACGGACGCCGGCGCAACTCGCGCAGTCGTTCCACGTCACACGCGGCGCAATGACCAACACGATCGCCCGGCTGGAGTGGGCGGGCCACGTCCACATCCGCCCCGACTGGGACGATGCCCGCCGCAAGATGGTCGCGATCAGCCCCTCGGGCCGCGCCGCGCGCGATGCCGCCATCGCGGCCATCGCGCCGGTGCTGGCCGAGGTGGTGAAGGCGGTCGGACAGGACAAGGTCCGCGCCGTTCTGCCCGTACTGCGGGAACTGCGGACCCGGCTCGGCGACCCCGGCTGAGGTTACCGCTTCACGCTCGCGGTGACGTAGTTCACGCTGAGGTCGCGGTCTGATAGCCGCCAGGACCAGGTGATCGGGTTGAAGACGAATCCCTTGCGATCGACGGGATCGAGCCCGGCCCCCCGGATCAGGTCGAAGAGCTCGTCCGGCGTGATGAACTTCTTCCAGTCGTGCGTTCCCTTCGGCAGCCAGCGCATCACATGCTCGGCCCCGATGATCGCCATCGCGTAGCTCTTGGGATTGCGGTTGATGGTCGAGCAGACCATGAGCCCGCCGGGTTTGAGCAACTGCTGGCAGGCGAGGAGGTAGGTCGCCGGTTCGGCGACATGCTCGACCACTTCCATGTTCAGCACCACGTCGAACTGCTCGCCGGCGGCGGCCATGTCCTCGGCTGTGGTGACGCGGTAGTCGATGGTCAGGCCCGACTGCTCGGCGTGCATCTGCGCGACGGGAATGTTGCGTGCCGCGGCATCCGCGCCCACCACATCGGCACCGAGGCGCGCCATCGGTTCGCACAGCAGCCCGCCGCCGCAGCCGATATCCAGCAGCCGCAGACCCTCAAGGGGTTTCGGCCGGGTCACGTCGCGGCCAAACTCGGCCGCAATCTGGCTGGTGATGTAGTCGAGCCGGCAAGGGTTCAGCATGTGAAGGGGCTTGAACTTCCCGTTCGGGTTCCACCACTCGGCGGCCATCGCCTCGAACTTGGCGATCTCGGCGGGATCCACTGTGGATTCGGCATGGCTCATGCGCTTTACTCCGTTGACCGGTCCCTGTGGCGGCAGGGCACGGCGGGTTATATAGGGCGGTGATGGACAAGACCGCAGGACAAAAGCGCGCGAGCCAGTTCCTCTACCCCGCGATCGATCCGTTCGATCAGCGGATGCTCGAGGTGGGCGACGGCCACCGGATCTATGTCGAGCAATGCGGGAACCCCAAGGGAATACCGGTCGTCGTGCTGCATGGCGGCCCGGGCGGCGGGTGCAGCCCCGCAATGCGGCGCTACTTCGACCCGGCCGAGTATCGCATCGTCCTGTTCGACCAGCGCGGGTGTGGGCGCTCGCGGCCCCATGCCAGCATCGAGGCCAACACGACCTGGCACCTCGTGGCCGACATCGAACGCATCCGCGAGGTGCTGGGCATCGATCGCTGGGTCGTTTTCGGCGGCAGCTGGGGCGCGACGCTGGGACTTCTCTACGCGCAGGCGCATCCCGACCGGGTGTCCTACCTGATCCTGCGCGGCGTCTTCCTCATGACGCAGGCCGAATTGCGATGGTTCTACGGCGGCGGGGCGGGGCAGTTCTTCCCCGACCAGTGGGAGCGTTTCACCGCGCCGATTCCCGAGGACGAACGCGGCGACCTGATCGCAGCCTACCACCGACGGCTGTTCTCGGGCGATCTGCCGCTAGAGACACGCTATGCGCGGGCCTGGGCGCATTGGGAAAACGCGCTCGCTTCGATCGAGCATGACGGTCCTGCCGGTGAAAGCCCGGCCGACTATGCCCGCGCCTTCGCCCGGCTCGAAAACCACTACTTCACCAACGCGGGTTTCCTCGAGGCCGACGGTCAGATCCTCGACCACGTCTCACTGATCTCGGACATTCCCGCGACGATCGTGCAGGGCCGCTACGACATGATCTGCCCGCCGGTCTCGGCCTGGCGTCTTGCGGAACGCTGGCGGCGCGCCGAGCTCCGTCTTGTCCCGCAGGCCGGGCACGCATTGTCCGAGCCGGGGATCAGCGCAGAACTCGTGCGGACGACGAATGCCGTGGCCCGGAGGGCAACCGCGCTGGGCGTGTGACGCGGCTCAGAGCCGCACGGCCTGGACGTGCATCCAGTCGAAGTTGCGGCTTCGGCCGAGGCTCACCCAGCCCTGCGCCTCCCAGGCGGCCCACCAGAAGTCGTAGTCGCGCGCATCGAGCGAGGCCTTGTCGCGGCCCCAGTTCAACTGGTTCCGTGCCGGGTCCCAGTCGATCGCGGCGGCCCATGCGTGGGTCGACCAGGTCGATCCGCCGCGCTTCTTGCGGTTCGCGAAGCACCCCCCGTAGAGATCAAGCCTGAGGCGCTTCAACTCGGCCGTTCCGTAATGGGCGTGGACCGTTGTCAGTACGGCGTCGAGGCTGTCGGCGACCTTTGCGTGGCAGCCGATGTGGGTCACGCGCGACGACAGGTCCCACGCAAGACGCAGCGGCCAGGGGCAGGCGACCTTCCTGATCGGGGGTCTGCCCGGTTGCCCGTAGAACGCGCGCATCTCGGCCTGGTTGCCGGTATCGCGAGGCCAGTTCAGCGGGTTCGTCTCCGGGGGCACGCGGTCGCGCCAGGTGTCGGGAAGTCGTCCCCGGTCGATCAGGTGGACGAGGCTGTCCCAGGCCGTCTGGGTGATCTGGCCCCAGAAGCCGTCGATGGGATCGCTCGGGATGCCTTTGTCGCGGCAGATCAGCTGGAGCATCATCACCATCCGCCGTCGCAGCGGAAAGGCCAGCGCGCCCGGGGGAATCTCGGTGGCGCGTTCCGACAGAGCCCGCGACACCGCCGCATCGGTGGCCGCGTCAGCGACCCCGGCGGCGGTGCCGGAATAGTGGCCCTTTTCCTTCAGGTGTTCCTGAACGACAACGATAGCGCGCTTGAGCATGGCTCCCTCCCTGCCGGCCCGTGCTCAGAAGTCGCGCGGAACCGCGATCAGGCCCGAGCGGTACTTCTCCGACCGCGTCCAGCGCGGCCCGCCGCCGCTGGCAAGCGGGTTGAACGGCGAAATCTCGATGTTGTCGCGCGCGGTCATCTCGCGCATCGAATGCGCCTCGATCACGTCGCCGCGCCGGCCCGGAAACACGTGGTAGCCCGCATGGGCGATGCCGACGTATATCGGCACCGTCTTGAAGGCCGCTGGCGTCGTCGACTTGAACCCGACAAGGGCGGTCGCGTTGTCGACCTTCGTCTCGTAGTAGATGCTCTTGTTCATCACGGTCGCGTATCGGTAGGCGTGGCCGCCCCAGACCGGCATCCACTTGCGGGGGGGCTTCAGCGGGTTGATCGCCTGATCGTCCGCGTCCCAGGCCTCGTTCCGCGAGGGGTCCGGGTTCCAGTAGTAGATCTTCCAGCCAAGCTGCTGGAGCATGATCTGCAGGTCGGTCCCATAGAACTTCTGGTCGATCTTCAGCTGAGTGGTGATCTTCTTCCAAGTGTTCGCCATGCCGGTTGCGTTGAAGCCGTGCTCGACCGCCTGCATGGCCAGCAGGATGCAGGCCGTCGAGACCTGCTGGTCGGCCAGGGAAACCGGCTTGCCGAACTTCCGGAGCTGTTTCACCCGCAACTCGTAGGTCCGGTGTTCGGGCTTGCGGTTGCCATAGTACTTCGACACGCCCCAGCGGTCGAAGAACGCGATGTGGTCGGCGTAGACCCAGTCGAGGAAGTCTGCGGCGGCCTTGGAAAAGGTATCGAGCGTGTCGCGGTGTTTGCGGATCTCCGCAGTGGAAAACATGCCGGCGGGCACTGCCATGATCGGCCCTCTGTCGCTAAATGAGGGATAATCTACACAATCCGGTCGAGATTGTATTGTGAAAAGTCGGGAAGCACCCGGGACCCTTCATACGGCGGCGCGACTGGGGGCGCTGCCCCTGCAGCGCGGAAATACCGCTCTTGCGAAGACCCCCATGCAAGTCGTTGCGGCGAACCTAGCGCGTTGCTTCCCACGACAACGACGCACGCCGCCGCGTGTAGAATTCGCCCATCATCCCGATCATCAGGAGTCCCAATCCCACGAAGAACGGGTAGGTCACCGAACTGTAATGCGGGTTGTAGTTGAGGAAGGCGAAACCCCTTCCTTGGTCGATGATGTGAAAGAGCGGGTTCCAGTCGAAGAACACCAGCATCGACGAGGGCATCGCGTTGGCCACGAACATCTTGCCGGAGGCGACCATGTTGGCGCGGGTGTAGGTCTGCATCAGGATCTGCACGAACTGGGGCGCCCAGGGTTTCATGGCGAGGAAAACGAGCCCCACCGCGACGCCGGTGAACCAGCCGAGCAGCAGCATCGAGAAGGTGCGCACCGGGTCCTCGATGTCGAGGGGAGTGACGGCCGAATGATAGATGCCGAGAATCACCAGCATCGAGAGAACCTGAAGATAGAGCGCCGCCAGCGCCGCCGCCGAGATCGAGATCGCGGTATTCATCGGGCCATGCTTCATCATCGCAGAGGACGGCCCCTCTGCCTTCATGACGGCGCCAACCGCCTTCACATGGGTCATGAAGACGAAGATGCCCGACATCAGGTAGAGCACGAAGTCGCCGCGGACGGCCATGCCGCGGATGCCCAGCACCGCGAACATGACGTAAAAGACCGCGACCATCAGCGTCGTCTGGATGATGTTGATGACAAGGCCCAGAATGGCATTTCCATGCGCCTTCCGAACGTCGCGCACGGCGGCGTGGTAGATCAGTTCGACGATCCCGACCGCGGTTCCCGCGCTGGTCTTCGGCTTCTGCCGTTCGAACATGGTACCTGTTCCGCTCTGACGTCCCGGCCTGTCTGACAGGGAAATCTTGCCGTTCCCTTTCACGTCAGCATAAGGAGACCCTGCGACGATGGCAATTCGAGGGCGGAAGGGAACGCGATGGATCACCGGAAACTGGCCGAGGTCATGCGGCGCCTCGCGATCGAGGCCGGCGCGCGGATCATGGAGGTCTACGGGGCGCCTGATTTCGAGGTGCGGACCAAGGGCGACGCAAGCCCGGTGACCGAGGCCGACGAGGCCGCCGATGCGCTGATTTCGGCGGGTCTGCGCGCGGCCTTTCCCGACGTGCTGCTCGTGACCGAGGAACAGGCCGCCTCGCACGCGGGCCGGGCCGACAGCTTCCTGATCGTCGATCCGCTGGACGGCACCAAGGAATTCGTCCAGCGCCGGGGCGATTTCACGGTGAACATCGCCTGGGTCGAGAACGGCGTGCCCCTGCGCGGCGTGGTCTATGCTCCCGCCATCGGGCGGCTGTTCTACACCACCGCCGAGGGGCAGGCCGTGGAGGAAACCGGCGCGTTCGATCTCTGCCAACCGGGGCCGACAAGGCCTCTTGCTGTGTCTTCGCCCGACAACTCGGCGCTCATGGTGGTGGCCTCCAAGTCGCATCGCGATGCCGCGACCGACGCTTACATCGGCAAGTACGCCGTGCGGGACATGAAGAGCGCGGGCTCCTCGCTCAAGTTCTGCCTCGTGGCCACGGGCGAGGCTGACTTCTATCCGCGCCTCGGCCGCACGATGGAATGGGACACCGCCGCGGGTGATGCCGTGCTGCGGGCGGCGGGCGGGCGGATGGTGCGGTTCGAGGATCATGCGCCCTTCACCTACGGCAAGTCCGGCTACGAGAACCCATTCTTCATTGCCTATGCCCCGGGCGTCGACCTGCGGCCTGCGTGATGTCGGTCCTCCTCGTCATCCCGGCGCGCTATGCCTCAGGCCGCTACCCCGGAAAACCGCTTGTCGCTCTGAAGGGTGCGACGGGGGAGAGCCGCAGCCTGATCCGGCGCAGCTGGGACGCGGCGATGGCGGTGAAGGCGATCGACCGGGTGGTTGTCGCCACCGATGATGACCGAATCGCAGCCGAGGCCGAGAGCTTTGGCGCAGACGTCGTGATGACCTCCTCCGAGGCGCGCAACGGCACCGAGCGCTGCGCCGAGGCGCACGCGAAGCTCGGCGGCGGCTACGAGATCATCGTGAACCTGCAAGGCGACGCGCCGCTCACGCCGCCCTGGTTCATCGAAGCTCTGGTCAAGGCGCTCCGGGCCGAGCCTGCCGCCGAGATTGCGACCCCGGTCCTGCGCACCGACGGCAAGGCGCTGCGCGGGTTCCGCGAGGACAGGGCCGCGGGCCGCGTGGGCGGCACGACGGCCGTATTCGGCGTGGGCGGGCGGGCGCTCTACTTCTCGAAGGAAGTCATGCCCTACACCGGGCGTGACTATCCCGATGCCGAGATGACGCCCGTGTTCCACCATGTCGGCGTCTACGCCTATCGCCCTGCGCCGCTGGCCGCCTATCCCTACTGGGACCCGGGCCCGCTCGAGACGCTCGAGGGGCTGGAGCAGCTCAGGTTCCTCGAGCGCGGCCGGACCGTCCTTTGCGTCGAGGTCGAGGCGCGGGGCCGGCCGTTCTGGGAGCTGAACAACCCCGAGGATGTGCCCCGGATCGAGGCGATGCTGGCGGAGGCCGGGCTGCCGTGACGGCACCGACGGTCAGCGTCGTCGTCGCGAGCCGCGACCGGCCGGATTGTCTCTGCCGCTGCATCCGCGGCCTCGTTCAGCTTGACTATCCTGCCTTCGAGATCGTTGTCGCCGCTGACCCGCCGGGGCTTTCAGCCCTCTCGGCCGCCGGGTTCGATCGTGGACTGAAGACCGTTGCCGTCGAGGAACCGGGCATTGGCGCCGCCCGCAATGCCGGGATCGCCCGGGCCGCGGGCGAGATCGTGGCGTTCATCGACGATGACGCGGTGCCCGAGCCCAGCTGGCTGACCCACCTCACCGAGCCGTTCGCCAGTCCGAGCGTCTCGGCCGCGGGCGGGTTTGTCCGGGGACGCGACGGGGTGAAGTTCCAGTGGCGCGGCCGCCTCGTCGATGTGACCGGAAGGACCGTGGATGTGCCCGACTGGGGCGATGCCCCGCGCGTGTTCGCCCCTAGGCCGGACGGCTGTGCCAAGACGGAAGGCACCAACATGGCCGTGCGGCGCGACGTGCTTGCACGGATCGGAGGGTTCGACCCGGGCTTTCGCTTCTATCTCGACGACACCGACCTCAACCTCCGCCTCGCCGCCTCGGGTCACGCCACCGCGCTGGTGCCGCTCGCCCAGGTTCACCACGGCTTTGCGGCCAGCCCGCGCCGCCGCGCCGACCGCCTCCCGCTCGACCTCTTCGAGAACGGCGCGAGCCTGTCGCTCTTCCTGCGCAAGCATGCGCCTGACCGGGTGCAGCCCGTCATTGACGCCACCCGCGAGGCGGAGCGCCGCCGCCTTCTTCGCTACCTCGTCACCGGACAGGCCGAGCCGCGTGACGTCCCCCGCGTCCTTGCCACGTTCGATGCGGGTGTGATCGAGGGCTTGCTGCGTCCTCTCTCGGTCCGAGGCGTGATGGCGCCGTCAATCGAGAGGTTTCTTCGCTGGGCGCCCCGCTTTCATGGCGCACGCATCCTTGCGGGCCGCAGCTGGCAGGCGTCGCGCCTTCGGGCAGAGGCCGCATCCGCCGTCGCTTCGGGCAACCGTGTGAAGGTGTTCCTGTCTTCTCCTCTTGCGAGAAGATCATCTGTGCGATTCTCTTCTGGCGGGTGGTGGGAGCAAGTCGGCGGGCGCTTTCCATACGGCCGCTTCCCTGCATCGCCGCACTGTTTCGCGCCTGGTGGTCGCATGAGCAGAACAGTGTCGAGTCAGGACGTTAGCTGAGCGATCTGTTGCCGGAACGTGTCGTCAAGGCGTGAGAGCCGCACTTGCAGGCGAATTCCCCTGACTTCACCATAATTTCGCAATAATTTGTCGCGAGAACCGAGGGTATGCTGCCTGCGATTTCGCACGCGAACCTGATAACATCCTGACGCGGGTCCTGGGCATTGGACTCCAGCGCAGGAATTGAAGAGGCGGAGTAGAGATGAAGCGCAAGGTCACCAAGGCGATCTTTCCGGTTGCCGGTCTTGGAACGCGGTTCCTCCCTGCGACCAAGTCGATCCCCAAGGAGATCATGACGCTCGTCGATCGCCCTCTCATCCAGTACGCCATCGACGAGGCGCGCGCCGCCGGTATCAAGGAATTCATCTTCGTCACCTCGCGCGGCAAGGGTGCGCTCGAGGACTACTTCGACCACGCGCCCGAACTCGAGGCCGCGCTGCGCAGGACCGGCAAGGAACAGCTCCTCGAGACGCTCAAGGCAACTAACATGGATTCAGGCGCAATCGCCTACATCCGCCAGCACCGACCGCTCGGCCTTGGCCATGCCGTCTGGTGCGCCAAGCGCCTTGTCGGAAACGAACCCTTTGCCGTGATCCTGCCCGATGACGTGATTGCGGCCGAGAAGCCGTGCCTTCAGCAGATGGTCGAAGCGTACGAGGAAACCGGCGGCAACATCGTCGCCGCCATGGAGGTCCCGCCGGCCAAGGCCTCGGCCTATGGCGTCCTCGACATCGCCGAGGAGAATGGGCCGCTCGTGAAGGTGAAGGGCATGGTCGAAAAGCCCCCTGCGGGTGAAGCCCCCTCGAACCTCGCGGTGATCGGGCGCTACATCCTGTCTCCGAAGATCATGCAGCACCTGAGCCGCATCAAGGGCGGCGCCAACGGCGAGATCCAGTTGACCGACGCCATCGCCGCCGAGATCGACAAGGGCGGGGTCTATGGCTACCGCTTCCAGGGCGAGCGCTACGATTGCGGCTCGAAGGTCGGCTTCCTTCAGGCGACAGTGGCCTTCGGACTCGCGCGCGAAGACCTCGGCGCGGAATTCGGCGAGTTCCTGTCGAACATGTTCGCGGTGCGCAAGGCCGCCGAGTAGACTCTCGCGAACCTCGTCGCGGGTTCGCGCCCGGAATGGAACGGCGCCCTCGGATTCTCGACATCACCCGGCTGCTGACGCGGACGGGTCATCCGGTGCTCACCGGGATCGACAGGGTGGAACTGGCCTACCTCGACCGCTTCCTCGACGACCCCGCGCCGGCATTCTTCCTGGCCTCTACGCGGAGGCAACACCTCCTTCTCGGCAAGACCGAGGCGCAGACGTTTCGCGCGAGGTTTCTCGGTCAGGTGCCATGGGGGCCCCCGGACCTCCGCGCACTGCTGGCCCGGCGCCTGCCCCCTGCCCGCCGTCTTGCCGAGGCGAGCCTGCGGCGCGATGCCCTGTCCCGCTCAGCACCCGGTGGGCTTGCGGCGCGTCTCGCCGCCATCGTGCCGGACGGCGCGGATGTCTACAACGTCGGCCACTCCAACCTTGATGCTGCCACCCTCGCCGGGATCGCCGCGGTGCCGGGCCTTCGCCTGCACGTCCTTCTCCACGACACGATCCCGCTGGATCACCCCCAGTTCGCGCGCGCCGGCACGCCGGCCGCCTTCGTGGCGAAGATCAAGGCCGTGGCCGACCATGCCCAGCGGGTTGTCCATCTGACCGAAGACGCGCGCGGCCGGACCGAGGCACATCTCTCTGCAGCGGGCCGGGTCCCGCCGGGTGTGACGGCTGCCCCCGGCGTGACGCTGGCCGCGCCCGACCCCGCCGCGCTACCCCCCGGGCTGATGCCCGACCGGCCCTACTTCGTGACCATCGGCACCATCGAGCCGCGCAAGAACCACGCGCTGCTTCTCGATGTCTGGGAGCATTTCCATGCAACCCTGCCCGAAGCGGACATTCCGCTGCTCCTGATCCTTGGCAGCCGTGGCTGGTCGAACCTCGAGACGTTCCGGCGTCTCGATGCGCTTCCCTTCCGTGGCCGCACCCTGCATGAGATCCCGGGGCTGTCCGACGGCGCGATTGCAGCCCTCCTCCGGTCAGCTTCAGCCCTGCTGTTTCCGAGCCTCGCCGAAGGCTTCGGGATGCCCCCTCTCGAAGCTCTGGGTCATGGCGTTCCTGTCATCGCGGCACCCCTCCCGGTCTACCGGGAAACGCTCGGAGACAACGCGGTTTACGCCGATCCTGCCGACCGCTATCTTTGGGCGCAAAAGACAATCGAACTGGCAGAGCGGCAGGGCAGTGGACGAAACGGCGGGACAGCGAACCGCAAGGACCCCCCTTCGTGGGATGCACACTTCAACCGTGTGTTCACCAACTTCTGCGACTGAGCCCTCAGGCGGCCTGCTCGGCCGGACGATGCGGGGACAGAAGTGGGGATCCTAGGCAGATACGTCCTGAGACTGCGGCGCAAGCGGCTCCGCTTTCGTGCCAGGCGAAAGCAGCGCGAGCTTGGCGTTGTCGCGGACCGCACGGCAGCCATCGCGCCTGGTGAGATCCTGCTTTTCGCCACGCTGCGCAATGAACGCCCGCGCCTCGCGTATTTCCTGCGCTACTACCGCAACCTCGGCGTCCGGCATTTCCTGATGGTCGACAACGGGTCGGACGACGGCAGCCGTGAGTATCTGGAACGGCAGAAGGACGTCTCGCTCTGGTCCACGCCGGCAAGTTACAAGCGCGCCCGGTTCGGCATGGACTGGATCAACGCGCTCCTCATGCGCCACGGCCACGACCACTGGTGCCTGACGGTCGACGTCGACGAATTCCTGATCTACCCGTTCTGCGACACCCGGCCGCTGCCCGCGCTCTGCGACTGGCTCGACGCCTCGGCGATCCGGTCCTTCCCGGCGATGCTGCTCGACATGTATCCCAAGGGCCGGCTCGATGAGCAGCCCTATCGCGAAGGGCAGGACCCGATCGAGATCACGGCCTGGTTCGACAGCGGCAACTACACGTTCAAGCGCAACTGGACCTATGGCAACCTCTGGATCCAGGGTGGCCCAAGGTCGCGCTGCTTCTTTCCCGACCGTCCCGACCGGGCGCCCGCGCTCAACAAGATCCCGCTGGTGCGCTGGAACAAGGCCTATGCCTATGTCAGCTCGACCCACATGCTCCTCCCGCGCGGTCTGAACAACACCTTCGATGAATGGGGCGGCGAGAAGGCATCGGGGTGCCTGCTGCACGCAAAGTTCCTGCATACCTTCAGCGAGAAGGCCACCGAGGAGCTTGAACGTCGCCAGCACTATGCCGCCAGCCACGAGTATCGCGCCTATGCGGCGGGGCTGAAAGACAATCCCGACCTCTGGTGCAAGTGGTCCGAGAAGTACATCAACTGGCGCCAGCTCGAGATCCTCGGGATCATGTCAAAGGGCAACTGGGCATGACGGTCGGGTTTCTCATGCTTTGCCACACCGCGCTGGGCCGCGCCGCGCAGGTGGCGCGGCATTGGGCATCCTCGGGGTGCCCCGTCGTGATCCACGTCGACCGGCGCGTGACCAAGGAAGACTTCGAGGAGTTCCGCGCGGCTCTGTCGAACCTCGACAACATCCGGTTCTCCGCACGCCACCGCTGCGAGTGGGGCGGCTGGTCGATCGTCGAGGCCACGCAGACCGCCGCCGCGCTGATGCTGCGCGAGTTTCCCGATGTGCGGCATGTCTTTCTGGGCTCGGGCTCCTGCCTTCCGCTCAGGCCGGTGCAAGACCTGCAGTCCTACCTTGCGGCCCGCCCCCGCACCGACTTCATCGAAAGCGTCACGACCTCGGAAGTCACCTGGACCATCGGTGGGCTCGACATCGAGCGCTTCACCCTGCGTTTCCCGTTCTCGTGGAAGCGCAGCCGACGCTTCTTTGACCTCGCCGTCAGGGTGCAGCGCAGGTTCGGGCTGTCCCGGCGTGTCCCCTCCGGCATCGTGCCGCACCTCGGCTCGCAATGGTGGTGCCTGACGCGTCAGACGCTGTCGGCGATCCTCGACGATCCGCGCCGACCGGTCTGGGACCGCTACTTCCGCCACGTCTGGATCCCGGACGAAAGCTACTTCCAGACCCTCGCCCGGCTCTATGCGACCGACATCGAGAGCCGGCCGCTGACGCTGTCGAAGTTCGATTTCCAGGGCAAGCCGCACATATTCTACGACGATCACTTGCAACTGCTGCGCCGGTCCGACTGCTTCGTGGCACGGAAGATCTGGCCGAAGGCGGAGAAGCTCTATGCGAGCTTCCTGTCGAACGACCCGCAGGTGACGAAGAACGCCGAGCCGAACCCGGGCAAGATCGACAAGCTGTTCTCCAAGGCGGTCGAACGGCGCACCCGCGGCCGTCCGGGCCTGAGGATGCAAAGCCGGTTTCCGAACCCTGGCTGGGAGAACGGGCTGACCGCCGCGCCCTATTCGGTGTTCGAGGGCTTCTCAGAGCTTTTCATGAACTTCGAGGGCTGGCTCGAGAAAACCGCCGGAAACCGTGTGCACGGGCACCTCTTCGATCCCGATCGTGTTCGGTTCGCCGGGGGCGAGACCACCTACAACGGGGCGCTTTCCGACAGTGCCACGCTGCGCGACTATGACCCGCAGGGGTTCCTGACGAACCTCGTGTGGAACACGCGGGGCGAACGGCAGTGCTTCCAGTTCGGCCCGGGAGACCGGCAGGATATCGCGTCGTTCCTCGCCGCGGACCGCAATGCCCGGATCTCGGTCATCTCGGGTGCCTGGGCCGTGCCGCTGTTTCTGTCCAACCTCAACTTCGCCGAGATCCGCGCGCAGGCGGCGCGCCTGCAGGCGATCGAGGCGAGCCACATCGAGATGCTGCGCGGCGCGCAAACCAAGTCCCATGTCCGCATCTGGTCGCTGGCCGAGTTTGTCGAGGCCCCGATGGAGCCGTTGCAGCTCATCCTCGACGAGATCGGCCCGCGCAACTTCCGCCGCATCACCGAGGCGCCCCGCATGGCCGACCTCTCCGGCTTCGCGCGGTTCCTCCAGAACCTGCGCAACCAGGGCATGAACCCCTGGCTTGTCGGAGACTTCCCGGCAGATCCTGATCCCGAGCTGAACCCCCAGGCCGGCCGCAGGCGGCCCTATGTCATCAACTGACCCGTGGCGTCTGCATTTCATTCCTTCGTGATGCTCGCCGACATGCGGACCGGCTCGAACTTTCTCGAGGCGAGCCTGAACGAAATCCCCGGCGTGCGCTGCCATGGCGAGCTGTTCAACCCGCTGTTCGTCGGCCATCTCGGCAAGACCGAGATGTTCGGCGTAACCCACGCGCAGCGGTCGGCCGACCCGGCGCGCCTTCTGGCCCGGATGCGTAGCGAATCGAAGGGCCTGCCGGGCTTCCGCTACTTCCGCGACCACGATCCCCGGGTGCTCGACCTCGTGCTCGCCGATCCGGGTTGCGCCAAGATCGTGCTCACCCGCAACCCGCTCGACAGCTTCGTGTCGCTCCAGATCGCCGCGGCGACCGATCAGTGGCTGTTGCGCGACCCGTCGCGTCGGCGCACAGCCCGGATACGGTTCGACGGGGCCGCCTTCCGCGCCTACCTCGACGATCTCGCCGCCCACCGGAACCGGATCGCCCATGCGCTGCAGATCGCAGGCCAGACAGCGTTCCAGATTGGCTACGACGATCTTGGCGATGTTGCCGTCCTGAACGGCCTCGCCGCATGGCTTGGGACCGATGGCCGGCTCACCGTGCCCAGCGAGAGCCTCGTCCGGCAGAACCCCGAACCGGTGGCCGACAAGGTGACGAACCCGGCCGAGATGGAGGCAGCGCTTGCCGGGCTCGACCCGTTCGGCCTCTGGTCCCATAACGGAACCGAGCCGAGGCGGGGGCCGATGATCCCCTCCTGGGTCGCGGCAGCCGGGGCGCCGGTTCTGTTCCTGCCGATCCGCGGCGGCCCCGTTGCCCGGATCGAGACCTGGCTGGCCGCCCTCGACGGCGTGCAACCCGCCGCGCTCAAACGCGACTTCAACCAGAAGACCCTCCGCCACTGGCGCCGGCTGAATCCGGATCACCGCAGCTTCACGGTCGTGCGCCATCCCGTCGCGCGGGCACATGCCGTGTTCTGTGCGACGATCCTGCCCTCTTCGTCCGACCAGTCCGCGGCGCGGCTGCGCGAGACATTGCGCCTCCACCACGCGGTCCCGATCCCCGAAGGCGACCCCGGCAAAGGCTGGACAAGGCGCGACCATCGCGCGGCATTCCTTGGCTTCCTTGCCTTCGTGAAGGCCAACCTCGCGGGCCAGACCGGCCTGAGGACCGATCCGTCCTGGGCAAGCCAGGAGGTATTGTTGCAGGGGTTCGCCTCGGCGCAGCCTCCAGACCACATCCTGCGGGAAGAACGGCTTGGCCAGTCCCTGCCCGCGCTTGCCGCGGAGCAAGGCATCGCCGCGCCCGATGTGCCGCCACCCGAGGCGGACGCGCCCTTCGCGCTGGGCGATTTTCACGACGTGGATGTCGAGGCCGCCACGCGGACGACCTACGGCCGCGACTACGCGGCGCTGGGATATGACACCTGGCAGCCTTGACCGGGCAGCGCGCGCCGCTTCACGCCGCCTTTATGCCCTGCGCCTCGGTGATCAGCGCGTGCAGGGCGGCGGGATCGGTGTTCGCCCGCAGCTTGCCCACCACGCCACTGTCGCGCAGCGTCCGGCTGACCAGAGCAAGCGCCTTCAGATGCTCGACACCCGAATCCTGCGGGGCAAAGAGCGCGAAGACGATGTCGACGGGCTGGCGGTCGACCGCGTCGAAGTCGATCGGCCGTTCGAGGCGCAGGAATGCCCCGACCACGGACTCGAGCCCTTCGATCCGCGCATGTGGCAGGGCAACACCATGTCCGACACCCGTCGGGCCGAGGCTCTCGCGTTCGAGCAGCGCGTCCGACACGGAGTTGGGGTCGAGTCCATGGACCGACCCGGCGATCTCGCCAAGTTCCTGGAACAACCGCTTCTTGCTCGTGAGGGTCGATATGACCCGCACGGCACTCGGCTTCAGGATTTCCGAAAGCTGCATCCGCCTCTTTCCGCACGTTCGGCCGCAGGGCCCGTGCTGTCAGTTGGTCGCCGGATCAATCCAGCCGATGTTTCCGTCATCGCGGCGGTAGACAACGTTGAGCCCGCCCTTCCTGTCGTTGCGGAACACCAATAGCGGCGCGCCCGCGATCTCCATCTGCATCACCGCTTCGCCGACCGAGAGCGACGGGATCCGCGTCTCCATCTCGGCGATGATCATCGGTTGCAGCGATTCGGGTTCTGCGTCGCTCCCGTCCTCCGGCGCGGCGAGGATATAAGAGGCTGCATCGTTGAATTCAACCGGCTGGATACGCTCCTTGTGGTGATCCTTGAGCCGGCGCTTGTTGCGGCGGAGCTGCTTCTCCATCCGCTCGTTCATCGCGTCGAAGGCGGCGTAGACCTCGGTCGCGACACCCTTGGCCTGGGCGGTTAGCCCGGTCGAGAGGTGGACCACGGACTCGCAGACGAACTGGTGGGCGTCCTTCGAGAACACGACGACCGCATCGGTCGGTCGGCCCGCGTACTTCTCGAGGGCCGCGCTCATGTGGGACTGCACATGGGTCTGAAGTGCTTCGCCAATATCAATCTGTTTGCCGCTTATCTGGTAGCGCACTCTTCCCTCCCTGGTCGCTGCGCCGCGCCCGTCCGGCCGGTGCCGGTGCAGTCGCGTCAGGCTTCATCGTGTCGGTATCGGGCGGCCCCTTTCCTGAAATGCCGCAGGCGGAGTCGGGACTTGTCGTCCCGCCCGAGCCTCCACCGCGAACCAGGGGACAGGGGTCGTCATGTTTGGGATTGGAGACGACCGGGGGCGACCTGTCAACTGCGACGGCAATGCAATGCTCAACCTATGCGGAAGTTCTTGCCCAGATAGACACGCCTGACGTTTTCGTCCCGCACCACCTCGTCCGGCGTTCCGCTCATCATCACGGCGCCGTCGTGCAGGATGTAGGCGCGATCCACGATCTCAAGCGTCTCGCGCACGTTGTGGTCGGTGATCAGGACGCCGATGCCCCGCTCCTTGAGGTCGTGGACCAGCCCGCGGATTTCGGCCACGGCGATCGGATCGACCCCGGCGAAGGGCTCGTCGAGCAGGAGATACTTGGGTTCGGCGGCAAGGCAGCGCGCGATCTCGACCCGCCGACGTTCGCCGCCCGAAAGCGCCAGCGCCGGCGCGCGGCGGATGTGCTCGATCGAGAACTCGCTGAGCAGTTCCTCCAGCCGCTCGCGCCGCTTGTGGCGGTCGGGCATGCCGATCTCGAGGATGGCGAGGATGTTGTCCTCGACGCTGAGGCCCCGGAAGATCGAGACCTCCTGCGGAAGATAGCCGATCCCGAGCTTGGCGCGCCGGTACATCGGCAGGAGCGTCACGTCCTGCCCGTCGATGATGACCCGGCCGCCTTCGGGGTTGATGAGCCCCGCGATGCAGTAGAAGCACGTCGTCTTGCCCGAACCGTTCGGGCCGAGAAGTGCCACCACCTCGCCTCGCCCGAGCATCATCGACACGTCGCGGATCACGAGCCGCTTCCTGTAGCTCTTGCGCAGCGAGAAGATGCGAAGGCCCGCCGTGCCCTCGGCGACGGTGAGAGACGTGGCGGTGCTCACGGTGCCCCGCCTGTCTGCAGGATGGTGCGCACCCGGCCCTCCATGACGCCGGTGCCAGCGTCGAGGCTGATGGTGAGTTTCTCGCCGGAAATCGCGTTCCGGCCCTGCGTCATCACGACGTCGCCCGTCATGACGATCTGCCCGCCGTCGATGGAATAGACCGCCTCGCGCGCCTCGGCCGCTTCCGTTCCGCTGGCGAGCGTGACGCCTCCCGTCGCTTCGAGGCGCTCGATCCGGCTGGCGGTGCCGCTGGCGTAGATTACCCTCACCTCACCCGCCGCCAACCTCATGTCTCCCTGTCCGACCACGACGTTGCCGCTGAACACGGCGGTCCCGTCCGCCTGGTTGACCGAAAGGCTGTCCGCCGCAACCTCGACCGGAAGCGAGGCATCGTGGCCAAGCAGGCCGAAGCTCACCTCGGCACCCTGCGCAACCGCGAGGCCGGGCAGAACCGCAAGAGCAACCGCCGCGGCAAGGCTGCGGATCACGTGGTGCATTGTCGTCCCCTAACTCTGCGGATCGTATACCAGCTTCACGCCGCCGGTGAAAACGAGAACGTAGGTGCCCGGGTCACCCTCGGTGGGCGTCATTCTGAAGCCACCCGCATCTATCCGCCCGGCAGGTCCAGACGCCGCGACGGAGCCGGTCGAATGCAGGTCGGTCCGGTCGAAGCGCGCGACGATTCCGGCCGTCTCGAGCCGGTAGCCAGTCGAGGTGACGAGCTCGACTCCGCCCGAGAGTTCCGCGCTCGCCGTGCCGTTGTCGACCGCGCCGGCCGCTGCGGCCACGTCGATGCGGCTGCCGTCCGGCGGTTCGAAGACGCCGGTCAGCCGGTCGACGGTCATCCGACCCGGCACGTCGGGGTCGGGCCGCGCGGCGCTTGCGGTGAGCGATACCGCGGTGCCGTCTTCCGTCAGCGCCGAGAAGGTCGGCGCGCCCACGCGCGATTCGCGTGCAAGGCTGCGCACATCCACATTCGCATAGGGCAGCGCGTTCTCGGGGTCGATGGTGCGTGCGAACAGGAAGAGCGTCGCGAACAGCACCAGCGCCGCCAGCGGCAGGACGACCTTGGCGGTGGCGACGAAACGCGAATGACGGTTGCGTGCGATGTCCATCGAGCGCTCCTCAGGCCACGCCTGCCCGCAGGCAGTCGTGGATGTGCAGGATGCCTTCGGGCGCGCCGTCGTCGCCGGTCACGAACAGACAGGTGATCTTTCGGCTGTTCATCAGGGCAAGCGCCTCGGCGGCCAGGGCCGCTCGGCCGATGGTCAGCGGCGCGCGCGTCATCACGGCTCCCGCCGTCTGGTCCAGCAGTCCCGCCATGTGGCGGCGCAGGTCGCCGTCGGTGATCACTCCGGCCAGGCGCCCGCCCGCTTCCGTCACACCTACCACGCCAAAGCCCTTCTGGCTCATCTTCAGGAGCGCTTCCGACATCGGAAACGCTTCGCCGACCAGAGGCACCTCTTCCCCGGCGTGCATCAGGTCGGCCACCTTGACGAGTCGTGCGCCAAGTTTACCGCCGGGGTGGAAGTCGTGGAAGTGCTCGGGCGTGAACCGGCGATGTTCCATGATCGCCACGGCAAGCGCATCGCCCAGTGCAAGCATCATCGTGGTCGAGGTGGTGGGCACATATCCCGTCGTGCAGGCTTCGGGCACCGGGGGCAGCAGGATCGCCACGTCGGCGCGGGTGACGAGCGTGCTGCCGGCACGCCCCGCGACCCCGATCAGAGGAATGCCCCAGCGGCGGGTGTGGGCGATCAGGTCGGCAAGTTCCGGCGTCTCGCCCGAGTTGGACAGGACAAGGACCACATCGCCCTCTGTCATCATCCCGAGATCGCCGTGGCTCGCCTCGGCAGGGTGGACGAAATGCGCCGGCGTGCCGGTTGACGCGAAGGTCGCGGCGATCTTGCGCGCGACATGGCCCGACTTGCCCATGCCCGACACGATCACCCGGCCACGGGCGGCGAGGATCGTCCCGACCGCCGCGTCGAAGCTGTCGCCGAGCGCCTCTGCCAGTGCGCCCAGCGCGGCGGCTTCCTCGCCGATCACCCGGCGGGCCGTGGCGAGGAAGTTCGCGCTGCTCATGCGTGCGAGAAGATGTCTGCCTCGGGCCAGCCGGCGAGGTCGAGGGCTGCGCGCGTCGGCAGGAAATCGAAGCAGGCCTGCGCGATCTCCGCCCGGCCCTCGCGGTCGAGGCGCCGCTCGAGCACCTCCTTGAGCCGATGCAGGTAGAGGACGTCGGAGGCCGCGTAGGTCATCTGCGCCTCGGTCAGCGCCTCCGCGCCCCAGTCCGACGACTGCTGCTGCTTGGAGATGTCGACCTCGAGCATCTCCTGCAGGAGGTACTTGAGCCCGTGCCGGTCGGTGTAGGTGCGGACAAGCTTGGAGGCGATCTTGGTGCACCAGACCGGCGCGGTCACAACCCCGAATGCCGCCTGCAGGGCCGCGATGTCGAAGCGCGCGAAGTGGAAGAGCTTCAGAGTGCCCGGGTCTGCCAGCATCGCACAAAGCCGCGGCGCCTCGGTCTGACCGGGGGCGATCTGCACCAGATGTGCGTTGCCGTCGCCTGCCGACAACTGCACGAGGCACAGCCGGTCGCGGCCGGGCACAAGGCCCATGGTTTCGGTATCGATCGCGACCACTGCACCAAGGCTCAGGCCGTCGGGCAGGTCGCCCTTGTGAAGATGCAAGGTCACGGAACCACCGGATGTGAAGGGCGCGCCGCCGCTGCGCCGGGACAATCGCCTCTTGTTTCGCCGCAGGCATGGCCTGTCAACCGTCCGCTGGCCTCAGGCCGAAAGTTGCCGCCCCGAAGACGAAAGATTCGTGACAGCGGAATATCCGCAAGCGCGGGGCGTCTGCCTGTCACAACGATCAGTTTCAACCCAGGAGATACCCATGTCGATCCAGAACACGCCGCGGCTGTCGATGCTCGATGCGGCAAAATGGGCCTTCACCACCCGCCGCATACCCCGCGACAGCGTCACGGGCCTCTGCCCCGAACCCGAGCGCGCCGAACCCGGCGACCTGATCCTGTGCGAAGTCACCGAAATCGGGCACCACGGGAAGGTGCAGATGGCGGACCGGCGCACCTCGGCGCTTTACCCCGGCGACCATCTCGTGCTGGCGCTTGGGGACCGCTATGCTCCTGACCAGTTCCATGCCACGGCCGCGATCGAAGGTCCGACGGCGCATCTGGTCGCCGGCGGAGGGATCGTCGGCCGGGTGGATGCGGCGCACGGGTTCATGAAGCAACCGACGGTGCTGCGCCCGCTGGCCCGGCTGCTGCGGGACGACGGGGGCGCCGTGAACGTGGGCGACCATGGCCTTGCCCCACGCCCGATGGACCATCGCCCGACAGTGATCGGGGTGTTCGGCGCCTCGATGAACTCGGGCAAGACGACAGCTGCGGCAAGCCTCGCCTTCGGGCTGCGGCGCGCGGGCTTTGCCGTTGCCGCGATCAAGGCCACCGGAACCGGCGCCTTCGGCGACTTCCACGCCTTCGAGGATACCGGAGTGCCGGCACTCGACTTCACCGACGTCGGCATGGCGACGACCTACCGCCAGCCGATTGCACGGATCGAGGCGGGCTTTGCCACGCTGATCGCCACCTGCGCCGAGGGCGGGGCCGACATCGTGGTCGCCGAGATCGCCGACGGCGTGTTCCAGCAGGAGACCCGAGCAATCCTCGAAAGCGGCGCGATCCGCGACCGGCTGGACGGTATCCTCTTCGCTGCGCCCGACGCATTGTCTGCCTGTGGGGCAGTGACGGTGCTGGGCCGTCTGGGCCTTGTTCCGATGGCGATCTCGGGCATGGTCAGCGTGTCTCCGCTTGCCAGGGCCGAGGCCGAGGCGGTCACCGGCCTCCCGGTGCTGCGGCGCGAGGATCTGTGGAACCCGGCCACTGTCACCGAGGTGATGCGACCGGTGCTGCGGAGCCCGCGCCCTGCGGAGGCAGCGTGACGGGGTTGCCGAAGCCGTTCGCCGGGGACCGCGTCGCAAACGCGGTCCTCTTGCCCTTGATCGGCGTGGGGCAGGCTGCGGCACTGGGTGCCGCGGCCTATGGCACGCGCGATGCCTTCGCCGCCCTGCACGGCGGGTCGAGCCCTGGAATGGCCGTTCTCGCGCTGCTGGCCTTCGCGGGCGCGGCCGCCGCAGCCTGCGAGGTGCTTTCCCGCAGCCAGGGCGAGGCGCTGGGCCAAAGCTATGCACGGGATCTCAGGGCAGCGCTCTATGCCCATGTGGCCGGAATGAGCCGCCGCGCAGTGGCGGCTCGGCGGCTTGGCGGACTGTCACTCCGCTTCGTGGGTGACCTCTCGGCGGCGCGCCACTGGTTCGGGCGCGGCTTGCCCCGGATCGTGTCGGGCGCCGTCGTCCTGCCCGCGGCGGGGGCGGTGCTTTGGCACCTGTCGCCGCATCTGGCTCTGGCTGCGGCAGGGCCGATGGTGCTGGCCATGGCCGGGATGGCCGGTCTTTCCCTCGGTCTGCGTGGTCGCCATGCGCGGCTCCGCGCGCGCAGGGCAGGCATCGCGGTGGCGATCGTCGAGCGACTGGCGCTGGCGCCCGATCTTGACCTGATGTCGCGGACCGACCGGGAACTCGCCCTGCTGGACACGCAGGGGGCCGACCTCGCCCGCGACGCCCGCGCGCGCGCCACCCTTGCGGCGCTTCTGCGGGCCGCGCCGCAAGTGGGGGCCGGGATTGCGGCGGCAGCAGTGCTCTGGGTGGCCCCGCAGGCGGGCGTCGACCCGGGCACGGTGGCGGCTGCGCTGTCGGTGCTGGCGATCCTGACGATACCGCTGCGCGACATGGCCAGCGTCTGGGACGACTACTGCGCCTGGGACGTGGCGCGAGACCGGGCGCGGGCGCTTCTCGAACTGCCAAGCCACCGACGGGCCGTGCTTCCACGCGGCCATCCGGTCCGACTTGACGTGATCGGCGTGCCGGTCGGCGGTCATGTGGTGACGGTATCGGTGCCTGCAGGCGGCGTGCTGCGAATCGACGGGCCTCCCGGCAGCGGCAAGTCCGACCTTGCGGGAATGATCGCCGGCCTGGACCGACCGCGGTCCGGGCAGATCCTCCACGACGGGCAGGACGGCCCGTTGCCGCGGATCGCAATGCTCGGTGATCGCCCGGTCCTGCTGAAGGGCAGCCTGCGGCGCGCGCTGACGCTTGGCCTCACACCGCGGCCCACAGCGCGGGAAATCCGCCGCCTCGCACGCGCCTTCGGCCTCTCGGCGCTGGTGAACCACGGAGGACTGGACCGCAATCAGGTCGGGGAAGCCGGGCGCGACCTTGGTGCGGGCGAAGGGTTGCGGGTGGACCTCACACGGATCGCACTGACCCGGCCCGACCTCATCGTGATCGATTCGGCGCATCTGGCCGGCGATCCCGAGGCAGACCGGCTGATCTCGAGGCTGCGGCGCGAGACCGGTGCGACACTGGTGATTGTCCGGGTCTGCGGCATTCCATTCGACGCCGAAGTGGCGCTGCCCGGGCCGGTTCCCGCCGCTGCCCAAGGGGCCTGATCAAACCGGGACGGGAGGTTTGGTGGTGCCCAGGAGAGGACTCGAACCTCCACGCCTTGCGGCACACGGACCTGAACCGTGCGCGTCTACCAATTCCGCCACCTGGGCACAGGGTGCAGGCCGCTCGATTACCCCTGGCAATCCGCACTGTCAACGGGTCGCGGGGGTGGCCGCGCCTCGTGCCTTGCCGCAACGCGGCGGGGGGGCTATTGAAGCTCCGAACCAAGGGAAGGGCACTCGCATGTCGCAGCTCGTGACGATCTACGGCGGCTCGGGTTTCGTCGGTCGCTACATCGCGCGCCGGATGGCGAAGGAGGGTTGGCGCGTTCGCGTTGCCGTCCGCCGTCCGAACGAGGCCCTGTTCGTCAAGCCCTATGGCGCGGTGGGCCAGGTCGAGCCGGTGCTGTGCAACATCCGCGACGACGCCAGCGTCCGCGCCGCGATGAAGGGGGCGGACGCTGTCGTCAATTGTGTCGGGACCTTCGATGCGGGCGGAAAGAACAGCTTTGAACGCATCCAGCACCAGGGCGCAGAGCGTGTTGCGCGGATCGCGGCCGAGGAAGGCGTGGCCCGGATGGTCCAGATCTCGTCCATCGGGGCCGATCCGAAGTCTTCCAGCGAATATGCCCGCAGCAAGGCGGCTGGCGAGGAAGCTGTCCTGAAGCACATGCCGCGCGCGGTGATCCTTCGGCCCTCGATCGTGTTCGGCCAGGAAGACCAGTTCTTCAACCGCTTCGCCGGCATGGCGCGGCTTGGTCCGATGCTCCCCGTGGTCGGTGCCAACACGCGGTTCCAGCCGATCCACGTCGACGACGTGGCGCAGGCGGCAGTCAAGGGTGTGCTCGGTACCGCAAAGCCGGGCATCTATGAACTTGGCGGGCCAGATGTCGCGACGTTCCGCGACCTGATGCAGACGATGTTGGGCATCATCCGCCGCCGTAGGCTCATCCTCAATGTCCCGTTCTGGGCGGCCACGGTCATGGCGACGGTGTTTGACGGCCTGCAGGCGATCACCATCGGCTTGTTCACCAACGGGCTCCTGACCCGTGATCAGGTCCGCAGCCTGCGCCAGGACAACGTGGCGAACCCGGCGCTGATGGGACTGAAGGACCTCGGGATCGAACCCGTGGCGCTGGAGGCGGTGCTACCCGACTATCTCTGGCGCTTCCGGCCCACGGGCCAGTTCGACGCGATCAAGGAAAGCGCCAAGAAGCTCCGGACCTGAGCCTGCACCGCAACGGCGCCGTACGAACGCAGCCGGAAGCGGGCAGAAATGTTTCGCGCGCGAAACAAATTTCCCGCATCCCGTTGATTTTCGGTTGCTGAACAGAGTGTTAAGGCGGTCCTCTGCCCGGCAGTCGCGACCTCAGCCCGGCGGGTTGAAGACACGCGAGGGGTGCACTTCGCCGCCGAGGTAGCGCCCTACTGCAACGGCGCGCCCGTCGAAGCCGACCCAGACTTCCTCACCATACTCGATGCCGCTGCCGATCACCTGGCCGGGATTGCCATTGCGGAGCCGCGCAGCACCTTCGGCAGTCGCGCGCACCTCCGGCAGGTCGGCGAGCCCGATTTCCAGCGGCAGCAGCATTGCGTCGAGGTCCGGGGACTGGGCCAGCCGCTCCACGGTATCGAGGCCGACGCCCGCCTCGGCCTCGAACGGGCCGGACCAGATCCGCCGCAGCGACAGGACATGGCCCTCGCAGCCAAGCCGGTCGCCGAGGTCACGCGCGATCGAGCGGACGTAGCCGCCCTTGCCGCAGACCATCTCGAACATGGCGGTGTCGGCGTCGGGGCAGTCGAGCAGATCGAGGCTTTCGACCCAGAGCGGCCGCGCGGCGAGGTCGAACTCCTCGCCCTCGCGCGCAAGGTCGTAGGCCCGCGCGCCCTCGACCTTCACGGCCGAGACCTTCGGCGGCACCTGCAGGATCTCGCCCCGGAAGTCGGGCAGCGCGGCCTCGATCGCCGCCCGGTCGGGGCGGAGCGCGGAGGTCGCGACAACCTCTCCCGAGGCATCGTCGGTCGATGTTCGGGTGCCCCAGCGGACCGTGAAGCGATAGCACTTCAGGGCATCCTGCACGAAGGGAATGGTCTTGGTCGCCTCGCCCAGCGCCACGGCGAGCACGCCGGTCGCGTCGGGGTCGAGCGTGCCGGCATGGCCTGCCTTCTTCGCGCCCAGCGCCCAGCGGACCTTGTTGACGACGGAGGTGGAGGTGATCCCGGCGGGCTTGTCGATGACGAGCCAGCCCGAAACGTCGCGCCCCTTGCGGCCCCTGCCCATCGTCGCCTCCGTGCGAAAGCCGGCCTGCTACCCCGGCCCGTCAGGGCCGTCAACCGGCCCTCAACCAGCGGGCACCACAAGCCCGACCATCGGACCCATCGGAAAGCCGAGGTCGTTCCGGCCAAGCCCGGGCGCGTAGAGGCGCGAGATCCGGCCATCGAAATAGAGCGCGTCGGGTGCGCCGAGGACGTCGCGGAAGAGGCGCGCGAATTCATGGAAGGTTACCGGACGGTCCGAGATCGCGAAGAGGGCGCGGCCACCATCCGGGGTCACGCCGACGCCGTTGCGGACGTAGCGCGAACTGGAGTCGGGCAGGAAGCGCGGGTGCAGGTCGCCGCCGATCACCAGCATCGGCCCCGACTGGGTAGCAAAGCGGCAGGCCGGTGGGCGACGGGCGAAGGCGCGGCTCTCGACCACCGCAAAGCCGCCATCCGCGCGGACGCAGAACACCCCGTTGGGCCGCATCCCGAAGTTGCCCGGCCCGGCGGCGGTGACGATGCCTGCGGCCTCGCGGCCGTCCTCGACATAAAGGCCGACCGGCGCGCGGTCGGGGTGATACATGCCGGCGTTCATCGCGAACGCAAGCTGCCGGCCTTCGGGGCGCAGGACCCGGCCGACCTGCTCGAAGGTGCCCAGCGGCGTTCCGTCCTGCCCGTTCAGGAAAAGCCGCAGGTCGTCGCCCGGACCGGCTTCGCAGACAACGTAGCCCCGGCCCTCGTGGTCGACACGCTGGCAAGGCTCATCGGCACGGGCCGCCGCGGGAAGGGCCAGCGCGAGCGCGAGCGCCAGCGCCTCAATCCTCGCGATCAGGGTCATCTGCGTCGAGGTCGCGCCGCACGCGTTCGTCGGTGAACATGCGCCGGGCGGCATCCATCCGGTCGAAGCTCTCGTCGATCACGAACTTGAGGTCGGGGGCGTATTTCAGGGTCATCGCCTTGGCGATGTGGTGGCGCAGCTCGGCCTTGTTGCGCCGCAGAGCCGTCAGGGCCAGCTCGCGCCCCTGGCCGCCCAGCGGCAGGACAAAGGCGGTGGCGACCTTGAGGTCGGGCGAGGCGCGCACCTCCGAGACGGTGATGGACAGGGCGTTCAGCTCGGGGTCATGGACCTCGGCGCGCTGGAGGACCTCCGACAGGGTGCGACGGATCAACTCGCCGACACGAAGCTGGCGCTGCGAGGGGCCGGGGCCCTGGGAGAAGCGGGAGGTCGCCATGGCCCCCACATAGGCCGACGTGCGGCCCCTCGCAAGCAGGGGGCTTTGCCCCTCGGTGTCGCCGCGCTAGAAGCGCAGACCGAAGCGAGGGGACCGCGCCATGACCGACCTGCCCGGCATCGTCATCACCGGCTGTTCCGGCCGCATGGGCCGGATGCTGATCCGCACCGTGACCGAAAGCGGCAAGGCGCGGCTCCATGCCTGCATCGAACGCCCGGGCCACGCCTGGATCGGTCGTGACGTGGGCGAGGCGATGGGCGGGGCGGCGCTGGGCGTGACCGTGACGGACGATGCGCTGCCTGCGGTGATCGACGCCCGCGCGATCATCGACTTCACGAGTCCGGACGCCACGGTGGGGTTCGCCGGGCTCGCGGCGCAGGCGCGCATCGCCCATGTGATCGGCACGACAGGGCTAGAGGCCCAACACATCGCGCGGATCGACGCCGCGGCGCGCCATGCGCCCATCGTCCGGGCCGGCAACATGAGCCTTGGCGTGAATCTTCTCGTGCGCCTCGCCGAAAAGGTCGCGGCGGCGCTGGACGACGACTGGGACATCGAGGTTGTGGAGGCGCATCACCGGATGAAGGTGGATGCGCCCTCCGGCACGGCCCTGATGCTTGGCCAGGCGGCCGCTAGGGGCCGGGGGATCGACCTTGGCGATGTCTCCGACCGCGGCCGCGATGGCATTACCGGCGCCCGGGTGCCCGGCCACATAGGCTTTTCAGCGATTCGCGGCGGAGACATCGTGGGAGAGCACGACCTGATCTTCGCGGCCGCCGGGGAGCGCGTGATCCTCCGTCACGTCGCCACCGACCGCACGATCTTTGCACGCGGTGCCCTGCGCGCGGCGCTCTGGGCGATCGACCGCAAGCCGGGTCACTACGATATGATCGACGTCCTCGGCCTCTGACACATCCGATTCAGGGTTCACCGCGTAAGAGCACCTGTGCATCCCCCGGAGGTCTCGCCTGATGTTACGTTACGCGCTTGTCATCGCCGCCGCCCTTGTTACAGCGCCTAAGCCCGCGACAGCGGAAGGCGCGCAGGTGATCGACGACCGCTCGTCCTTCGTGCGGCTCGTGGCCGACCGGGAGCTGACCCGGTTGGGGATCCGCCTGAAGGTGTCCGAGGACGGACGGATCGAGGGATCTGCCTTCGGGCGCAAGGTGACGGGCGACTGGCGCTGGTCGAACGGCTATTTCTGCCGGGACCTCAGTTATGGCAACCAGTCCCTTGGCCCGAACTGCCAGGTGGTGCAGTTGCGTGGAGACCGGCTGCGCTTCATTGCCGATGAGGGCCGTGGCGACCATGCCGACCTTCGACTCGAATAGGCGTCAGAAGTCGATCGCCAGACCCTTCTTCTCCCAGTCGCCATAGCGCACGGGTTCGGGTCCGTCGCGCCCCCCGAGTTCCGGCGGCAGGTCGGGGCCTTTTGCCGCCCTGCGCCGCGCGTCCGCTTCCGCCAGCGCGCGGCGCGCTGCCGGCGGGATGGCGTCGTCGCGGGTCTGCTGTGGGTCGTCGGTCATGGCCTCGGTCCTTGCGGGGTCTCGCCTGCTGATATACCCCCCGCCCGCGGCCGGGCAACCCGGCCCGGGAGGACGCATGGCCGCATCAGATCCGCGACTGGACCCGAGAACCGCGGCGGTGGCGCTCCTCGATGCCGTGCTGGGCCAAGGGCGGGCGCTTTCCGACCTCGCCGATGAGGTGCCGCCACTGTCTCTTCTCGCCACCCCGCCCGACCGGGCCCGTGCGCGCCGTCTTGCCACGCTCACACTGCGCCACCTGGCCCGCGCCGACGCGCTGCTCGGGCCGCATTTGCGCAAGACACCGCCTCTGGCCGTGCGCAACGCGTTGCGCCTTGCAACGGTCGAGATCCACGAGATCGGTGCCGAGGCGCATGGCCCGGTCAACGCTGCGGTTGCCGCCATGGGGGCGTCGCGCCGGACCGCGCACGCGGCGGGGCTGGTCAATGCCGTGCTGCGCAAGGTCGCCGAGGCGCCCGGCTGGGCCGCCCTGCCGCCGCCGCGCCTGCCAGGGTGGCTGCGTGGGCGGGTCCTTTCGGCCTATGGCGCGCAGACGACGGCAGCGATCGAGCGCGCCCACCTCGCCGGTGCGCCGCTCGACCTCACCGCCCGGGATGGAGACGGGCCGACGCTGGCCGCCCGGCTGGGCGGGCAGGTCACGCCTACAGGGTCGGTGCGGCTCGCCGAGGCGGGGCAGGTCTCGGCGCTGGCGGGGTACGCCGAAGGGGACTGGTGGGTGCAGGATGCCGCGGCGGCGCTTCCGGCCCGCATCCTTGCACCCCGGACGGGCGAGCGGGTGGCCGATCTCTGCGCGGCACCGGGCGGCAAGACGCTGCAGATGGCCGCCACCGGGGCGCTGGTGACGGCGGTGGATGTCTCCGGGCCACGCCTGTCCCGCGTCGCCGACAATCTCGCGCGTTGTGGTCTGTCCGCCAGCCTTGTCACTGCCGACGCATTGACGTGGGAGCCCGAGGCCCCTCCAGACGCGATCCTCCTCGACGCACCCTGTTCGGCCACCGGCACGATCCGGCGGCATCCGGAGCTGCCGCACATCCGCGACGGGTCGATCCTCAAGGGTCTCGTCGCGCTGCAAGCCGCGCTTCTCGACCGTGCCGTCGCACTTCTCCCGGCTGGCGGGCGGATGGTTTATGCCACCTGCTCGCTGCTGCCCGAGGAGGGCGAGACGCAGGTGCGCGCGGTGCTTTCCCGCCATCCGGGCCTTGCGGCCGACCCCGACGCGCTCCGCCTGCCCGGGCTCGACCCCGGATGGGTGACGCCGGAAGGCGGGTTGCGGCTGCGACCCGACTACTGGCCGGATGCGGGTGGGATGGACGGGTTCTACATCGCGCATCTTCGCAAGGCCGTTTGACGCGCCGTCGGCCAAGGATGACACCCGCTGTCCCGGCCTGTATCATTGACCCGAAGCGGGACGACGACCCGAGAATCCCGGAAGCGAGCGGCGAGGCATGACAGGCGCGAGCGCAACCGACTCCTGGGCCGAGCGGCGT
>CAZOHN010000014.1:32330-34687 GCA_964579325.1 uncultured Rhodobacterales bacterium | reverse complement strand
TGCGCGGGGCTCCGGGCGGGAATGGCGGTAGATGCGGCAGCCGTCGTGATCGCCGACGTGATCCGCGCCCAGGGCCTCGCAGAGCCGGATCGAGCGGTGGTTCCCCTCGGCGGCGTAGCTGACGAGCACGGGCAGGCCCAGCGCAAAGCCGTGGTCGCGGGCGGCGGCAGCGGCCTCGCGCGCCAGGCCCAGACCCTCGGCGGCGGCGGCGAAGAGGAACCCGAGTTCTGGTTCGGGCCGCGGGTCTTCCCACTCGTTGCCGAGGATGACGAAGCCCAGCGCCGCGTCGTCGCCGCGGGCGGTGACCGTCCACATCCCGATCCCGCGGAGAAGCCAGCTCGCGGTCGCCTGGCAGAACTCGAGCCAGGCGTCCTCCTCGGACATCGGTCCGCCCACATGGCGACCGCGGTCGGTGCAGAGGATGCCCGCGAAGGCCGGAAAATCGCCGAGGGCGGGGGCGCGCAGCACGAGGCGCGCGGTTTCGATCCGCGGCACGGCGGCGACCGCTGCCGCGCGGACCGGCAGGGCGGTGGGGATCGGTGTGGCGAGGCAGGGCGGGATCATGCGCGCCCCTCGGTCGGGTGGGGGTGGCGATAGACGAGAGTCGGTTCGCCGGGAAAGGGCGTGGTGGCGTCGGGGTCGCGCAGAGCGCCGAGGCGTTCAGCCAGACGGACGGAGCGGGTATTGGCGGGGTCGATGTAGCTGACGGCGGTGGTCCAGCCGAGGTCGCGGAAGGCGTGGTCACGGGCCGCCGCGGCGGCCTCGAAGGCAAAGCCCCGGCCTTCGGCTGCGGCGTCCCAGACCGTCCAGCCGAGCTCGGGTTCGGGCCAGGTCTCGGGAAACCATAGCCCGGTGGACCCGAGCGCCCGGTCCGTGCCGCGCAGGATGTACACGAACTGGCCGAAGCCGCGTAGGATCCAGTGGCCGATGAGGTGGCCGAAGGCGCGCCACGCCTTGCCCTGGTCGAGGTCGGGCGCGCTGACATGCACGGCTCGGTCGGACAGGATGAACGTGCAGTACGCTTCCCAGTCCTGCGGTCCGGAGGCGCGCAGCGTCAGGCGGTCCGTGTGCAGGACCGGGATACCGGTCAGGTGCGGGGTCATGCGCGGCCCCCCCGGTGGTGGCGGAACACGAGGTCCGCCTCGCTCTCCGGCCCCGGCTGGCGGGTCGCGTCGGGGTCGGGCGTGGCGCCGAGGCGCCGGGCCACGGCCGCGGAGGCATGGTTGTCCGGGTCCATGTAGCTGACGAGTGTGGGCAGGCGCGCCACGTCGAATGCCCAGTCGCGCAGCGCCCCCGCCGCCTCGGTGGCGTAGCCCTGCCCTTCGAAGCCGTCGTAGAGGAGCCAGCCGAGTTCCGGCTCGGGGAAGAGCGGGCCGTGGCTCACGCCCACCTGCCCGACGGTGGCCCGGTCCGTCTTGCGGTCGGCCATCAGCGCGCCGATGCCGTAGAGCGGCCAGCCGGCGGCGTCGTGACAGAACATTCCCCAGGCCGCACGGGTGTCGAACGGGCCGCCCATGAAGGCCGCGCGGGATGAGGCCATGAGAGCGGCATAGGCCGGCCAGTCCGTCGGTGCCATCGCGCGCAGAACAAGCCGCGCGGTCGCAATCGTCGGGACGTATCCGGCGGCGTTCGTCACTTCTTCTTACCCAGCCCGCTCAGACCAGACAGCCCGGGCGGCAGCTTGAGCCCTCCTCCCATGCCCGGCATGCCGCCCATTCCCTTCGGCAGCGTCATCCCCTTGGGCATCTGGCCCTGGGCCATCTGGGCGCGGGCCGCCTCGAGGTCGGCCTCGGACGGACCGCCCTTGCCGAACATGCCCTTCATGGCCTGCTTCAGCATTCCCCCCTTGCCCATTTTCTTCATCATGTCCGCCATCTGGCGGTGCTGCTTGAGTAGCTTGTTGAGCTCCGAAACCTCCAGGCCCGCTCCGGCCGCGATCCGCTTCTTGCGGCTTGCCTGCAGAAGATCCGGGTTCGCGCGCTCTTTCTTGGTCATGGACTGGATCAGTGCGATCTGCCGCTTGAGGAGGGTGTCGTCGATGCCCGCCTCGGCCATTTGCGACTTCGCCTTGCCCATGCCGGGCATCATTCCCATCAGCCCTTCCATGCCGCCCATCTTGACCATCTGCTCGAGCTGCATCTTCAGGTCGTTCATGTTGAACTGACCCTTCTGGAAGCGCTTCATCATGCGCTCGGCCTGTTCGGCCTCAAGTGTCTCCTGGGCCTTTTCCACCAGCGCAACGATGTCGCCCATTCCGAGGATGCGGCCGGCGATCCGGTCGGGCTCGAAGGTCTCGAGCGCGTCCATCTTCTCGCCGAGGCCCACGAAGCGGATCGGCTTGCCGGTGACGGCGCGCA
>CAZOHN010000014.1:0-32320 GCA_964579325.1 uncultured Rhodobacterales bacterium | reverse complement strand
CATCGAGAGCGCCGCGCCGCCGCGCCCGTCGCCGTCCATCCGGGTCAGTACGACACCGGTGATGCCGACCTTGGCATCGAATTCCTGCGCCACCTCGACGGCGACTTGCCCGGTGAGGCCGTCGACCACAAGGAGCGTCTCGCGCGGTTTGGCGACGTCGCGCACCCGCGCAACCTCGTCCATCAGCACTTCGTCGATCTGGAGTCGGCCTGCGGTGTCAAGCATCACCACGTCGTAGCCGCCAAGAGTGGCCTGCTGCATCGCGCGTTTGGCAATCTCGACCGCGTTCTGTCCCGCCACGATCGGCAGCGTGTCCACCCCGATCTGGCGGCCGAGAATCGCAAGCTGTTCCATCGCCGCCGGGCGGTTGGTGTCGAGCGATGCCATGAGGACCCGCTTGCCCTCGCGCTCCTTCAGCCGCTTGGCGACCTTCGCGGTCGTCGTCGTCTTGCCGCCGCCCTGCAACCCGACCATCAGGATCGGCGCGGGCGGGTTGTCGATCTTGAGCGCGGCCGGATCGCCCTCGCCGCGCAGGACGTGGACAAGCTCGTCATGCACGATCTTGACAACCTGCTGGCCAGGCGTGACCGATTTCGTCACGGCTTGGCCGGTGGCCTTCTTCTGCACCGCGGCCACGAAATCGCGCGCCACGGGCAGCGAGACGTCGGCCTCCAGCAGCGCGACCCGCACCTCGCGCAGGGCCGTCGCGACATCGGCCTCGGCCAGCGCGCCCTGCTTGGTCAACCGGTCGAAGACGCCGGAGAGACGTTCGGACAGGTTCTCGAACATGGCCAGCCCTCCTTCAGCCGGTTAAGTGCAGGCCGGATATGGGATCCGGCGCGAAAAAGCCCAACGGCGCCCGTGGGCGCAACGCGCTGACGGACGACGATCCCCGCATGATGCGACGGGACCGGAAGCGAATAGCCTCCGGGGAGTTGGGACGGGCGATACGTCGGCGTCTGTCCCGAGTCAAGGGGAGGCGTTTGGTGGAGAAGTGGTCAATGGGGAAGGGGTCACGGGATTTCGGGTGGACTGATCGGCCGGGGCAACCGAACTGGCAGTCCGAGGTGATCTCTCGCACTTCGCGGATGCCGACCCAGAGCTGATCTTGGTTCCGTACTTGATCCGACCGTCATTCGGTGCCTGATGCCAGGACATGTATTGATCTTCACGCGGACGCTCTGCCAGTCGAGCAGGCGTTGCCCAAGGGCCTGATCCTTCTCGGCCTGTGCCACCTTCAGGGATCGGTCCGGGGCATGTCGGGCGTTCCTGGTCCAAGGTTCAAATTATGGCCTGCGCCCTCCGATCCGACCAGCGGGACCGTGTACCGCACCCGGGTGACTGCTGACGACTTCGACTGCCGCCGATCCGTCGGGCATCTCGACGACCCGGCGCTCTGCGCCGAAAGGGCAGGGGTCTGCACACTGTCGCCTCGGCGCAGGGCCCCTCTCCGGTGCGTCGGCCGAAAAGGCCGCGTCAATCGGCGGGTCCTTCGAAAGGGCTCATTCGGTGAAGGCTGCAATCCCGACGCAGGGCTTGACCAGCACGGGCTGGAGATCAGGTCGAGGGCGAGGACAGCAAAGTGCATCTCGGGATTCCGGTGTCGGTTCTGCTCGCCGAAGTTCCGGTGATGTGTGGTGGTCCGCAAGTCCGCTTTCATGCTGGTCCTGAGGCGGAAGGGATCGGGCTTGCAACCGGAACGCGCCTGTCGCTTGATATCGATCTGCGCAAGGGGGACGACGTGGAGAACTGGGACGAAATCCGCACGGCGTTTCAGGTCGCCCGCCTCGGCACCGTGTCCGGCGCGGCCGAGGTGCTAGGCGTCCATCACGCCACCGTGATCCGCCACATCGACGCGCTCGAGGCGCGGCTCGGCACCAAGCTGTTCCAGCGACACGCGCGCGGCTACACAGCCACCGAGGCAGGCCGCGACCTCCTCCAGGTCGCCAAGGTCACTGACGAGCAGTTCTCGCAACTCGCCGGCCGGATCAAGGGGGGCGGCAACGACGTTTCGGGCGAACTTATCGTCACCTCGCTGTCGGTCCTGTCGTCGCGGTTGACGCCCGTGCTGGCGGCCTTCCAGTCGGAGCATCCCGGTGTCGTCGTGCGGTTTCTGACCGACGAGCGGCTGTTCCGCCTCGAATACGGCGAAGCGCATGTGGCCATTCGCGCGGGCAAGATGCCGGAAGAGCCTGACAACGTGGTGCAGCCGCTGGGAGTGCAGAGACAGGCGATCTACGCTGCGCGATCCTACATCGAACGCCGCGGAATGCCGACCGAGGCGACGCTCGGAGACCACGCAATCGTGGGGTTCGACGGCGCTCCTCGCGCACCCTTCTTGCGATGGCTTCACGACGCGGTGCCGGACGAGGCGCTCGTCTGGCGTGCCACTGACGCCGGTGTGATGCATGACGCTATCCGTGCCGGGGTAGGGTTGGGCTTTCTACCCTGCAGCCTCGGTGCGGGTGATCCGACGCTGGTACAGGTGCTGCGACCGAGGCCCGAGTGGGACGCGCCGCTCTGGATCGTCACGCATGTAGACCTGCACCGCACGGCCAAGGTCCAGGCGTTCCTGGGCCATCTGAAAGAGGCGGCGAAGGGCTGGGCCGAATGACAATCCTCGCGGCGGGCCGCGTTGCGGACGACGGAATGGGCCGGGTGACGGGCCGGGTGACGGGCGCTGCGACGGGCCATCCGCTCTGCCGGCCTCCGGACCCCGCGCCGTGACGGAGGCCGCCCGGGGCCACCTCGCGATGTTCGCTTTTTCGGCCCTGATCGCGGGATCGTTCAGCCTCGGATCGATGGTCGCCAACGAGGTCTCGCCCATCGCCGTGACCTTCGCGCGGCTGGTGCTCGCCTGCCTCCTCACCGGGTCTGCGGTGCTTGTGGCAGGGGGTGTGCCACGCGCTGCCCTGGCCTCGCCCTGGCGTTACCCGGTAATGGGCGCACTCTTTGCTGCCTACTTCATCACCATGTTCGAGGGCCTCAAGACCGCGCCTCCGGTATCGGCGGCGGCGGTTTTCACGTTGACGCCGCTGATGGCCGCTGGTTTTGGCTGGCTCCTGTTGCGCCAGGTCACCACGCCGCGCATGGCGCTGGCGCTGGCGCTGGGCGCAGCAGGGGCACTGTGGGTGATCTTCCGCGCCGACGTCTCGGCATTCCTTCGAGCCGACATCGGTCAGGGCGAGGCCATCTACTTTACCGGTTGCATCGCCCACGCGCTCTACACTCCTGTCGTGCGCAAGCTGAACCGGGGCGAAAGCGCACTGGTGTTCTCGTTCGGGATGATGGTGGCCGCAGCGGTTCTGGTGGCCCTGTGGGGTTGGCGCGACATCGCCGCGACCCCATGGTCCAGGCTCTCGCCCTTCGTGTGGGCCGTGCTGGGCTACCTTGCGGTCTTCGCCAGCGCCGTCACGTTCGTTCTTGTTCAGTACGCCACGCTGCGACTGCCCTCAGCGAAGGTCATGGCCTACACCTACCTGACCCCCACCTGGGTGATCCTGTGGGAAGTCGGTCTGGGTCGCAGCCCTCCTCCGGCTCTGGTCGCGGTCGGCGTTGTCATGACCGCCCTGGCGCTCGTACTTCTGCTCAAGGACGAAAGCCGCGCCTGAGACCGGCAGGCGTCACCAGCGGATCCCGAACCGCAGTGCATCGTAGATTGCGGCGTGAATGTTGCGCGAGGCCACAGCATCGCCGATCCGGTAGAGCCGGAACGCCGCCTCTGGCGCGTGGTCGGGAAAGATTGCGCCGGTGCCCGCAATCAGCGCCGCATAGTCAACCGCACCCCGGTTGCGCGACCGCGGCTTAAGGTCGTGATAGAGGGCGTCGTTGGCGGCTGTCCCGTGCTCGGCCACCACTGCATCGACCCGGCGGGTCTCGGCGTGGCCGACTGCATGGTCTGATCCCAGCGTCGCCACGATCCCGTTTCCCTCTCGGATGATCGCCGTGACACGGGTGGCAATGGTTACGCGCACGCCGCGTTGCTGAAAGGCGCGCATGTAGGGTACGAGGTTCATGCCCCCGACCTCCGGCGCAAAGAACCGCTCGGGCGACACCAGTTCTACCTCCGCACCCGCCTGCGCCAACACCTCCGCCGCACTCATGGCGGCATGGCCGCCGTGATCGTCGTAGATCAGAACCCGCCCCTCGGGGCGCGCCCCGCCCGACAGCACGTCCCAGGTCGACAGCGCCAGGTCCGCACCAGCCATTTCCGGCATTTGCGGCAACCCTCCGGTTGCGACGACCACCATTTCGGGTGCCAGCGCCAGGACGTCCCCGGCCTCGGCGACGGTGTCGAACCGCACCGTCACGTCCAGCCGCGCCAGTTCCGCCATCCTCCAGTCGACGATCCCCGCCAGGTCGCGCCGCCGTGGGTTCTGGGTCAGAAGGGCGACCTGACCTCCTGGTCGCGACGCCGCCTCCAGAACTGTCACCTCGTGCCCGCGCTCTGCCGCCACTCGTGCGGCCTCGAGGCCCGCCGGACCCGCACCCACGACCACCGCTCGCACCGGTCGGACCGCGCGCGGGATCTCGTGTGGAATCGTCGCTTCGCGTCCGGTCGCCGCGTTGTGGATGCACAGTGCCTCTCCGCCCTCGTAGATCCGGTCGAGGCAATAGGTCGCTCCGACACAGGGCCGGATACGGGCCTCAAGACCGGTGGCCACCTTTCGTCCGATATGAGGGTCGGCCAGGTGCGCCCGCGTCATCCCCACCATGTCGAGCTTGCCCGCAGCCACCGCGTGCCGCGCAGTTGCCACGTCGGCGATCTTCGCGGCATGAAACACCGGAAACCCTGTCGCCGCGCGCACTTCGCCGGCGAAGTCGAGATGTGGCGCCGAAGCCATCCCCGCGATCGGGATCACGTCCGTCAGGGCGGCATCGGTCTCGATATGGCCACGGATCAGATTCAGGAAGTCGACCTTGCCCGACCGCGCCAGCCGCCGCGCGATCTCGACGCCCTCCTCCCGGCTGAGGCCCCTTTCCCAGTCTTCATCGGCGACCATGCGCAGGCCCACGATGAATTCTGGCCCCACCGCTGCCCTTACCGCATCGAGCACCATGTGCGTGAACCGAAGGCGGTTCTCGAGGCTGCCGCCATACTCGTCGTCCCGTCGGTTGGTGGCGGGAGACCAGAAGCCGTCGATCAGGTGGCCGTAGCACTCGAACTCGATCCCATCGAGGCCCGCCGCCTGCATCCGCTGCGCGGCGGCGGCATAGTCGGCCACGATCCGCGCGATGTCCCAATCCTCCATTTGCTTCGGAAAAGCCCGGTGTGCGGGCTCGCGCACGGGCGAGGGTGCCAGCACTGGCAACCAGTGGGCCTTGTTCCAGCCTGTCCGCCGGCCAAGGTGCGTCAGCTGGATCATGACCGCTGCCCCATGCGCGTGACAGTCGTCCGCCAGCCGACCGAGCCAGGGCACGATCTCGTCGTCATATGCGTGCAGGTTGCCGAAGGCCTGCGGGCTGTCGGTCGATACCACTGCCGATCCCGCCGTCATTGTCAGCGCGATGCCGCCCTTCGCCTTCTCGACATGGTACAGACGGTAACGATCCTTCGGCATGCCGTCCTCGGAGTAGGCCGGCTCGTGGGCTGTAGAGAGAAGGCGATTCCTCAGCGTGAGGCGCTTCAACCGGTAGGGCTGGAGCAACGGGTCGGTGGAATGGTCAGGCATCTGCGGGCCTCCTCGGGTGGAGGTTAGGCGCGGTGCGTGGCCGGTGGAAGGGCGAACGAAAGGGCGAGCGACGGGTGCGATACGTCCGGGCAGCGTCCACTGCCCGAAGGCGTGGGGTCGGGCGAGCGGACCCCGCGGTCCGAAGCCGCCGTCAGACTGTGGTGCCCACGGCCGCGGGCCCGCTCAACCGTTCCATCTCGGCATGGGCCGAGTTGAGGTCCACCGCCACGGCATCGGCCCCGATGAGCCGAAGAAGCGCTTCTTCCTCCGCAGCAATGCTGCCGCCGATCAGGATTCGCGTGTGGGGGTGGTGGATCCGCAGCGCTGCGATCAGCCGGCCCAGCGCGACCATCGAGGTGCTCGGGCTTGCCGACAGGCCGACAACCCAGGGGTCGAGCGCGTCAATGTCGGCGAGGAGCGCGTCTTGCGTGCAGCCCGACCGCAGCACGATGTCCCAGCCCCGCAGACGCAGGAACTCGGTCGCGATGGTCACGCCGAGGGTATGAGTGTCGCCCGGGACCGAGGCGAAGACCGCGACGCCGCCATGGGTGCGCGCGCTAGGTTGCCTGCGGCTGATGACATGGACGATCGAGAATATCCGAGAGACGCCAACGGTGACGTCGAGGAACGAGACCTCGTCCTCCGTCCAAAGCTGGCCCAGCCGTCGTGCCGCTTCGGCGAGGAGGGGAAAGGCAATCCGCGCAGGATCGGGGCTCGAGCCGACGAAGCTCTCCATGATCCGTGCCGCGGCGGAATGCTCCGTCGAGAGAAGCGCGTCGCACAGGAGGTCCACATCTTCAGGGCGCGGGGGGGCGGTGCCGAGCTGCGTCTCCGTGGCGCGCTCTCGCAGGCGTCGCACGACTTCGACAGCGAGAGCCCGGACTGCCTTCGGCGGAGTCGGCCCTTCGAGGACCTGCAAGGCTGGCTCGGCTTCCGAGCGGATATCCTGCATCGTGCGTTCTGCCGACATGACGCTCCGATCCCCGGGAAAACCCCGGTGGCCAAAAAGTTCAGCTCTGTTCTCGATGGCGGGCCGCGATGCAACCGGTCGGACTCGGTACCCTCAAAGACGAAGGTAGCGGCATTCGAGAGTCTGTCAAGTTGGGTTGACACTCGCCGCCTGCGACAAGTTGAAGTGCAGTTCTCGCCTTGGGTTCTGGTGTTCCCCGGGTGGTGCGGAAGGAGGCCCGGAGGTGCCTTGCGTCAGTCTGCACAGTGGTGCGGTCGCGCCCGGTCGCGCGGCGCGGCATGCTCGGCGCGCGCCGTTATCGCGGACCCCCCTAGGCGCTTCAACAGGCCGATCCGGGCATAGGCCGGGTGCGCATTCCGGCTCCACAGACTTTGCAAGTTCAAGCTGTTAACCGCACTTCGCCGGACGACCCGCCGGGCAGGGTACTCAGCCCCGCAACCACCGCTCCGTGTTGCGCCACGTGGCCTGTCAGCCGTGCCAGTCGGCCTCCGACGCCGTGCGCAGCATCCCCACGAAGCCGCGTACCGCATGCTCGGCCATCGCTCGGCCTTTTTCCGCCGATGCCAGGTGCGCCTCGCCGACGACGCCCGCTGGGTTCACGTCGGTGGAGATCCATCCGTAGCTGAGCGGCCCGGTCGGAGGAATGGTTGCGACCTCAGCCGTCGACACGAAGTCCCGAGCTGCGGCCATGTCCACGGTGTCGGGGCGGAAGTAGAGCATCAACGAGGTCTCCACATCGCCGCCGTGGATGCCGAAGCGCTGCTCCCGGTCGGAAAACGCGCCCGGTGGTTGGCCGAAGCCGCCCCAGGCGCACTTGATGACAAACATCCCCGCCTGCACCCGCAATTCGCGCGCCACGATCTCGTTTACCGCAAGGTTGCCGCCGTGGGAGTTCACGATCACCAACTTGGAGACGCCAGCCCGTGCGACCGAAAGGCCCACCTCAGTCCACGCACGGACCGCCACGTCCCAGGGCAGCGTCACGGTGCCTTGCGCCCAGAGGTGTTCGTTCGATTTTCCAACGGCTTGTACCGGCAGGAGCAGCAGGTCGAGGTCGTCAGGCGCCCGCCGGCGCAACTCGTCGATCATACCCTCGGCGATCAGCGTGTCGGTGCCTACGGGTAGGTGGGGGCCGTGTTGCTCGATCGCGGCGGTCGGAAGGATCGCGATGGTGTGGGCGGGGTCGAGCGTCTTGAACTCCGGCGCGCGGAGCGCCGTCCAGTCGCGGATCATGCGGGCAGCCTTTCGCGCGCGGGAAGGGGACCGATGAGCTTCTCCATCTTGCGGGCGACAGTGCGCAGATGCGCCGCGCGGCTTTCGGGAGTGGAGGAATCCATCAGGTAGTGCGCAGCGAACGCGGTGCGCTTGCGCGGGGCGCAAAGGATCCCCACACCCCGCATCAGCGTCCGCTTGCCAGGGGAGCCCACGAGGAACGTCACCCACCGGGAAGCGCCGCAGGTGGTGAACACGCCCAGCCGGGAGATGTGCGGGAGCCCGGGCCGGATCGTCTCGCCCTGCGCCTTGGGCATGATGAAGGCGAGGTCGGGCAGGAAAACGCGGTCGAGCCAGCCCTTGAGCATGGCGGGAAGGCCGTACCACCAGGTCGGGTAGACGAAGATCAGGGAGTCAGCCCATTGCAGGTCCCGGCAATCCTCCTCGACCGGCACCCGATTCTCCGGGCAGTCGAGGTAGCCTTCGTGCTCCCGGGCCGAGAGGATCGGGTCGAATCCCCGGGCATAGAGGTCGATCAACCTGACCTCCGCGCCAGCTTCCTGCAGCTTGCCAACCACCAGGTCCCGCACTGCGGCCGTGAAGCTTCCCTCGCGCGGATGGCAATAGACGACGAGGGCGCGCATCAGAATGTCTCCATCTCGCGGATCACGCGGGCAAGGAAGTCGGCCCGTCGTGTATCGGTCGCACGGTTCATGTCATAAAGCGCGAGGTATCGCATCCGGTCCGGGCGGCAGACATGCCAGACCGCGCGGGTGAACGATCGGCGCGGCGGGTCGCCTACCAGGAGTGCGCGGGTCCGCGTGCCGCCGTAGGTGGTGACGGCAGAGAGCTTGCGAATATGGGTCAGGTTAGGCTTCACCTTGCCGTCCTCGAGCCGGAACGACACGCCGGGCAAGAATACCCGGTCCAGGAATCCCTTGAGGATGGCCGGGTAGCCGAAGTTCCATACCGGAAACACCATCACCAGCGCCTGTGCCGCGCGTAGCCGGTCGACGTATCCCTGGACTGGGGCGGTGTTTGCGTGGGTCTCGTGATATCCCCGGCGCTCTCCGGACGACAGGACCGGGTTGAAGCCCTCGGCATTCAGGTCGCAGTCGTCTACCTCCCAGCCGCGGTTCGCAAGGGTGTCGACCACGCCGCGGTGAAGAGAAGCCGAGAAGCTCTCTGGGCAAGGGTGAGCAAAGAGGACAAGGGCGCGCATGGAACTCAGAACCGGAAGCCCGGCGAGTACTGGTGGATCCCATCGAAGTCGGCCTTGCCGAGTGCGGTGCCGGTGGCGCGCAGGGTGGCGTAGCCAGACGTGAGGTGAAAGAAGAAGTTCGGCAGAGCGAAAAGGGTAACGTAGTCGAGACCGGTCTGCGTGTGCTCCCCCTGGCCCGCGGTGTGGGTCACGGCGCGGGTGGCGGCACCGTCGAAGTCGAATGGGCACAGCGCCCCGAAGAGGTCGCGGATCTCGCCCGAGCGGGCGGTGAGGATCGCCTTGCTCTGGCCGATGTTGGTCAATTTCGGCGCCTCTCTGCCGAGAGTGGGAAACACGGCGCGCAGCGCGAAGTTCTGGGCTGTGCGGAACTGCACGCCCGCTGTGAAGCCGTCCTCGGCAAGGCGGCGATCGAGATCGGCCTCGCGCGCTTTGGCGACGATTCCGTCGAGCCGTCCGAGATAGTGCAGAAGGACCGGGACCGTCACATTGTAGAGGGCGGCGCCGTCCATCTACTCTGCCGCCCGGAGCTTCGGGTAGGAGTACATCCGGTCGTAGGCCCAATTCGGATCATCCCAGGCAATCATCTTGCCGGGGTTGAGCAGGCCCTTGGGGTCGGCCTCGCGCTTGAAGGCAAGCTGTCGGTCGTCGACGGTTTGCCGCCCGCCTTCCTCCAGCGTGTAGCGGTGCGGGTTGAAGACCATGCAGCCCATTTCTTCGTGGGCGCGCACGATCTCGTCCAGACGCTCCTCTGACGTGAACTTCACGAGACTGAGGCCGCCGAACATCGTTCTGCCGTGCTCCATGATCACTTCGAGGTGCTGTAGCACCTCGGGCGAGAATCGGGCGCGGATCGCCTCGACCTTGTCGAGCAGGTCGTCGCCGGCATAGCGCACCTGCAGGTAGGTGATCGACGGGTCGACCTTGAGCGCGCGCAGAGTGGTATGGTTCCACCCGTATTCGAAGATCGGGCCGGGGTGGCGCTCCCAGACCGTCTCGTCCGACCGCCAGATCATCCGGGCGCCGGGGCGACGGCCCAGAAACGTGAGGAACCCTTCCATCGCATGTGGCGCGATCATCAGCGCGGCGAGGTGTGTGCCAGGCGTGACGTGGGGCTTTACGCGCTGGAAGTAGTCGTAGGCGACCGGAGCCTCATAGGTCGTGACGAGCTTCTTGAGGATGCCGGGCTCGCAACCGAGGTCGTGACTGAAGTGAAGCGCCTCGGGAAAGGAGTCGAAGGCGACAAAGATCTCCACCCAGTCATAGGCGGGGGCCAGCGGCAGTTCGAGCTCGGTGATGATGCCGTTGGTGCCGTAGGCATGGGACACGCGCGCCAGTTCCTCGCCGCGGAACTCGAGTACCCTCGGTTCGGCTTCCATCGTCACCACACGCAGGCGGATAATGTTGCCAAGGTCGCGCAGGCTGCCCCAGGTACAGGAGCCGACGCCGCCCGAACCGCCCGCGATGAAGCCGCCAATGGTCGCCGTGGCCCAGGTCGAGGAGAACATCCTCAACTCCTGCCCTGAATGGGCCCGGGTCGCGGCATCGAGGTCCTTCAGAAGGCATCCGGGCTCGACGATCACCCGGCCGGGGTGGATCTCCTTCACCGCAGCTACGTTCTTGAGGTGCAGGATACATCCTCCCGCAAGTGGCATGGCCTGCCCGTAGTTGCCCGTTCCAGCGCCCCGCGTCGTCACCGGCACGTCATGGGCGTAGCAGACCCTGAGCACCTCGATGACTTCGGCTTCGGACTTCGGTGCGACCACAAAGTCCGCCGTCACATGGTCTAGCCGGTCCTTGAGCACCGGCGAGTACCAGAAGAAGTCGCGGCTCTTGGAACGCACCGAAACCGGATTCTCGTCGACCTCGAGATGTGAGAGCGCTGCCTTGGCGGCGGCGACGTGAGCGGGCATCGTCATGCGGTCCTCATCAGGTGGTCGAGTTCGGAATAGTCGGGAAGCGTGCGATCGATCTGCTGGCCGCCACGAAGCACGATGCGGTCCGACTGCGGGCGGGAGAACAGCTCGGTCCACTCGCGCGCCCTGCAGATCACGAGATCGGCCGGCGCGCCGATGGCGAGGGTGGATGCAGCGAACCCGCAGGCTTGGGCGGGGTTGCCGAAGAATGCCTGGACCCAGTCGGAGTCGGAATGGTCTAGGTGGCCGATGCGTGTGGTCATGCGCATGACTTCGATCATGTCGAGATCGCCGTAGGCATAAAACGGGTCGCGCGTGTTGTCGGAGGCAAAGCTCACGTTGATCCCGCGCGCCTTCATTTCGTGCACCAGTGTGATGCCGCGAAAGCGTGGTGTGCGGCCGGGGTGGCGGTCCTGCAGGTAGAGGTTGCACATCGGCAGGCTGACAACGTGGAGGCCCGCTCTGGCCACGAGGTCGAGCGTGTCCATGGCTCGTCTCTCGTCCTGTGTGGAAAGCGAGCAGCAGTGGCCAACAACCACCGGGGCCGAAAAGCCAGTGTCGATCACCGCCTCGGCGATCGCCCGGAGTGTCTCGGAAGTGGCATCCATCGTCTCGTCAACATGGAAGTCGGCCGAAAGTCCGCGCGCCTCTGCCATCCGGAAGAACCCGCGCAGGCGCTGGGCAAGGTCGGGCACCGGGTAGGTCACCATGCCGAGCACCCCGCCGGACTGTGCCACGATGTCCGCGGTGTGTGCGAAGGGGCCGACTTCGGAGAAGTCCTCGCAACCGAGAAGGCAAGCCGCCTGAAGCTCGATCCGGCCAGCCCACGCATCGCGCATCTCGCGGAAAACGGGCCACGAGATGTCATCCTGTGGAGTGCGCGAGTCGAGGTGTGTCCGGATCGCGCGAGTCCCGTGAGCGAATGCGCAGCGCAAGGCGAAGTCCATCCTCGCGGCGACATCGGCGGCGGACCAATGCGCTTCACGGTCCATGCCAACTGTCGTCAGCGCGCCCATGAATGAGCCATCGGGGTTGGGCGCGCGCGGCCAGATGTGGCCCTTGTCGAGATGGGTGTGCATGTCGACGAAGGCGGGAAACAGCATCGCTCCGCCCATGTCGATGCCGAGCGGCTGTTCTTCGGCGATACGACCTTCGGAAATCGACAGGTTGGTCCGGATCAGGTCGCCGGGCTGACCCAGAAGGCAAGCCGGCACAGTTACGTTCTCGAGCGTGACCGGACCACTTGGGATCGCACGGAAATCCATCATATCTCCCGCTTCACGGCGCTCTCGTGCCACTTGTGCAGCAAGAACCACGTCAGCCACGACAGCACCAGGTAGATCGCGATCCCGGTCAGGATGACGAGAACGAGTGCGGCGAACATCCGCGGCACGTTCAAGCGGTAGGAGGACTCGAGGATGCGAAAGGCAAGTCCGGCGGCCTGACCGCCTGAGCCCATCGTAAACTCGGCCACCACCGCGCCGATCAGCGACAGTCCACCCGCGATGCGCAGGCCGCCGAGGAAGTAGGGTAGCGCCGAGGGAAGCTGCAGGAACCGCAACCGCTGCCAGCGATTGGCGCGGTAGATCGACATCAGGTCGCGCAGGTTGTGGTCGGATGACTTGAGCCCCAGTGCGGTGTTGGAGAGAACCGGGAAGAACGCCACAATCCACGCGATGAACAGCACCCGCGCGATGTGGCTGTCGATGTAGATGAAGATCAGAGGTGCGATCGCAATGATCGGTGTGACCTGAAGCACCACCATGTAGGGAAAGAACGACATCTCGATCCAGCGCGACTGGGTGAACAGGATCGCCAGACCGCCACCGCCGACAATGGCGAGGATCAGGGCAAGGACGGTGACCTTGACGGTGGTATACCAGCTTCCCGAAAGCGTCCCGAAATCCTGCGCGAGGGTCTGGATGACCAGGAGCGGCGAGGGCAGGCGGTAGTGCGGCACTTCCCAGGCGGTAACATACCATTGCCAGGTGCCGACAAGGGCGACGAACACGATCGCCGGGAGGAGCCAGCGGGCGACGCGTTCCACACGGCGGGCGCGCTGGCGGGCAACTTCCTCGGCATCAATCAGCGGAGCGGCCTTGGCGGCGAGCGGGGTTGCGGTTTCGGCAAGTGTCATCGGCAGGTCATCCCTCGTGTGTCACGCCGTCCATCGCTCGGGTCAGCGCTTCGGACGCGGCGCGGCAGTGGGCGACATATTCGGTCGAGGTGCGGAATTCTTCGGTTCGGGGGTAGGATTCGTCGACACCCAGTTCCTCGATCACCCGGCCCGGACGCGCGGCCATTATGACGATGCGGTCCGAAAGAAACACGGATTCGAAGACCGAATGGGTCACGAAGATCACGGTGCAGTCCAGTTTGGCCCGCATCGCGAGGAGGTCATTGTTCAGTTTGAAGCGGGTGATCTCGTCAAGTGCGGCGAAGGGCTCGTCCATCAGGATGAGGCGCGGATGTGTGACGAGCGCGCGGGCAATGGAAACGCGCATCTTCATGCCGCCTGAAAGTTCGCGCGGATAGGCGCCCTCGAAACCCGACAGACCCACCGTCGCGAGCGATTCCTCGATCAGCGGAGCTGCTTCCCGGCGCGATCTTCCCTTCAGGCGCAACGGGAGCCAGACGTTCTCGGCCACGGTCGCCCAGGGCATGAGCGTCGGTTCCTGAAACACAACGCCGAGCGTGTCGCGCGCCTCCGGGTCGTCAAAGCCGACGCGGCCTCGCGTGGGTTGCATCAAGCCTGCGATCAGTCGGAGCGCTGTAGACTTTCCGCAGCCCGATGGGCCGAGCAGCGAGATGAAGTCTCCCTGACGGACCTCCAGCTGCATGTCGCGGAGCGCAACGACGTTGGTGCCGAAGACCTTGTCGACATGCTCCATCGACAGAAGCAGCGGACGTGCCCTGCGGGCAGCTGCCCCCGCCGTCTCGGCGGGGGAGCCGTATGCACCATCGGCCATCACTCGACGCCGAGAGCCTTCTTGACCTCGAGCGAGGCGCCGCTGTTGGCGAACTCGAGGGTGTAGGCCTGCTTGTAGTCGAGGTCCGCGGGCAGAACGCCGACGTCAACCATCTTGGTGAAGAAGTCCTCCATCCGCGCATCCGTCATGGCGCCGATGCCTGTTGTCAGCGTGTCGCCAGAATCGACGATCCCGTACTCCTTCATCGTTTCGATGGAGAACGCGAGCTTGTCGTCTGACATCTCGGGATTGTCTTCCTTGATCTTGGCAAGTGCCGCTGCGTTGTCGCCATAGAGGAAGTTCGCCCAACCCATGGCCGTACCGTCCACGAAACACTTCACCGCGTCAGGGTTAGCCTCCACATAGTCGCGCATGCCGACAATGGTGGTCGAGTACGAGGTGTAGCCGTTGTCGGCGAGCACCCAGATGTCGGGCTTGAAGCCGCCCTCCTTCTCGACCGCGAACGGCTCGGAGGTGATATACCCCTGCTGCGCGGACATCGGATTGGAAATGAACGGCGCCGGGTTGAAGGTGTACGGCACCCGTTTCGCCGGATCCCAGCCGTTCGCCTTCTCGAAGTACTTGAAGTAGGTGACGAAGCCTTCGTCCCCGATGATGAGCTGATCCAGCGTCGAGATGCCGTCGAAAGACGAGATCGCGCCGGGATGCGTCATCAGGATCTGCGGCTCCTTCTGGAAGCTCGCGGCGACGATGAGCATAGGCACCCCTTCGTTGACGGCCGACATCGGGCCGAGCGTGCCACCCATGTAGAACTGGATCCGGCCGGCGATCAGCTGGGCCGAATTGTTGACTTGCGGCCCACCGGGCAGGATCGTCACGTCGAGGCCGCATTCGGCATAGGTGCCATCGACCACGGCTTGGTAGAAACCGCCGTGCTCGGCCTGGGCGACCCAGTTTGTGCCGAAGGTCACGGCCGTGTTCTGCGCTGCTGCTCCGGTCGCGGCGAGCGCGGCCCCGGCGGCGAGCAGAAGGCGGTGAAGGGTCATGGATACCTCCTGTTGATTCCCTGTGGCGACGGTAGGACGGCGTGGACAGGATGACAGGCTCACGCGACCGTTTCACCCCCGCTCCCGCTGAATAACGATGCGATCCCGCCAGATTCGGCAAGCATCTGCACAAGAATTCGGCAGCAATTTTCGACGAGCGCCCTAGCCCTGGAGAATTTCGCTCGTCGCGGCACCATGTTACCACTTTCGAAACTTGTAGGGAGGTGCCGATGCGCGAGCTTCATCCCAGCGCGGTCCGCCCGCCTTTCGGGCGCTATGCCCACGGCGTGGAGGTGCCGGCCGGCGCGCGCCTCGTCGTGACCTCGGGCCAGCTCGGGATCGGGATTGACGACAAGGTCCCGGCGGATGCAGCGGGACAGGCCGCGCTCTGCCTTGCTGCCTGCGGCGCGATCCTTGCCGAGGCCGGGATGGGGCCGCAAGACGTCATCAGGATCAATGCCTTCGTGACCGACCGCTCGCATTTCCTGCCCTACATGGCGGCGCGCGATGCCTGGCTTGCCGGGGTGCGGCGGCTCCCTGCCTCGACCCTGGTGATCGTATCCGGTTTCACCCGGCCGGAGTTCCTGGTCGAAGTCGAGATGACGGCAGCGAAGGTGTGAGCGCTCACGCGGGGCGCAGAAGGGCGAGGTCGCGCAAGAGAGTCGGAATCGCCTTCCGGAACCGGAGGTAGCCGCGCGTCGCATGTGGCCGGCAGACAGCGTCGAAGGGGCGGAGCGCGCGCATCCGGGAGACGCCCTCCTCGGCAAGTGCGCGAGCAGTTCCGGCGGCGAGGGCGGCGGCGGAACCGGCCGGGCGTCGGGCATCACCTCCCGCAGCAAGCCGAACCTCCTGGCCCAAGCGACCACGTCGGCCACTTCGCGCGGCGGCCCCGTCACTGGTCCGAGGCGGGCTTGCCGACGTCCGGTGCAGTCGGCCGCCGCGCCTTCGGTGAATGTGGTCACGGCAGGCGAGATCGCCAGCGGGGAGCGGCCCCTGTCTCCCAGAAGAACCGACGTCGCCTCTGGCGCAAGGCCGCTCTTGAATAGTGAGCCGGGCGAAAGGTTGTCTTCGGTCAGAAGGAGACCAGTGCCGGGAGCAGGAGCCCATGCGTCCCCGGTGGGAGAGGGGCGTCGCGTGGCTGGCCGCGCGTTCGGCAAGGGCAGTGCCTCGGATGCCGGACCGCGAGGCCGCACACGGCCTCGAGTGTTGCGGGCCACATTGTCGGGCCGGGCGAGGTAGGCCTTGCCGACGGTCTGCAGGCCTCCGATCCGACGCCACGAGAGCGTGTTCGAGGCGGGGTCGCCATCCAGCAGATTGCGCAGGAAGAAATCCGCTCCAAGCTCCCAGGGCTGGCGGAGGGTGAAGATCCAGACCGCGGCGAACCACAACCGGGCGTGATTGTGCAGATAGCCAGTGCTGGCAAGCTCTTGCGTCCAGCCATCGAGCCCGTCGATCCCGGTTTCGCCACGGCAGGCGGCGTGCCACCGGTGGTGCAGGCCGGCCTCGGTCCGGTCGCGGTTCTGCGCTGCCTAGAGTCCGCGAAGAAAGCTGTCCCAAACCGAGGGCCGCATCTCGAGCCAAACTTTCCAATGGGTGCGCCAGAACGCATCCTGGACGAACTTGTCGACGGCGGAAGGGGGGGCCTGGCCAGAACGGTCGCGAGGATGTCCTCCTCGGTCACAATTCGGTGACGGAGATAGGGAGAGAGCCGCGATACGTGGGGGTGACCGGGCAGGTCATGGTTGCGCAGGTCGGCGTAGTCGCGCCCGGCACGAGGCAAGCAGGCGAACAGCCGTTCAAGGCGGGCGGCCCGGAGCGGGGGGAAATCGGGGGTCATGCACGGGGCCGGGCAGCATCCGCTCGCACCGGTTCAACGATCTCCCGATCACCTGGGTGCCACCCAGCCGAAACATCCGACCCTGCCCTTGCACCCCCCCTGAGGCCCAACTAAGACTCCGGCAAGGTTTCACGGATTAGAAGTCACCCAGGAACGTGAGGCAGCGGACATGAGAGACCCAATCGACACCTACATGAACACGCTCGTCCCCATGGTCGTGGAGCAGACGAGCCGGGGCGAACGCGCCTACGACATTTTCTCGCGCCTGCTGAAGGAGCGGATCATCTTCCTCGCTGGCCCGGTGCACGACGGCATGTCGAGCCTGATCGTGGCGCAGCTTCTTTTCCTCGAGTCCGAGAACCCCTCGAAGGAAATCTCGATGTACATCAACAGCCCCGGCGGCGTGGTGACCTCGGGGCTCTCGATCTACGACACGATGCAGTACATCCGCCCCAAGGTCTCGACCCTGGTCATCGGGCAGGCGGCCTCGATGGGTTCGCTTCTGCTGACGGCGGGCGAGAAGGGAATGCGCTTCTCGCTGCCCAACAGCCGGATCATGGTCCACCAGCCTTCCGGCGGTTATCAGGGCCAGGCGACAGACATCATGATCCACGCGCAGGAAACGCAAAAGCTGAAGCGTCGCCTGAATGAGATATATGTGAAGCACACCGGCCAGCCGCTGGAGACTGTCGAGGCCGCGCTGGAGCGTGACAACTTCATGGCGGCGGAAGACGCCAAGGCCTGGGGTCTGATCGACGAGATCGTCGACTCGCGGCCGAAAGGTGCCGAAGACGCGAAGTGACACCCTGCCGCCTTGCGGCACATTTGGCGTTGTGCGTGGAAAATGGCTGTCCTAGACTCTTGAGAGTGGGGGTGGCTTTGGCGGACGGCGGGCGACCGTAGAGGACAGTGCATGGCGAATAACTCCGGCAGCGACAGCAAGAACACGCTCTACTGCTCGTTCTGCGGCAAGAGCCAGCATGAGGTGCGCAAGCTGATCGCGGGGCCGACCGTGTTCATCTGCGACGAATGCGTCGAGTTGTGCATGGATATCATCCGCGAGGAGACCAAGGCTTCGGGCCTGAAATCCTCGGATGGCGTGCCGACGCCGCGGGACATCTGCAAGGTTCTCGACGATTACGTAATCGGCCAGGCCCACGCCAAGCGGGTTCTGTCGGTGGCGGTGCACAACCACTACAAGCGCCTGAACCATGCGCAGAAGGCCGCCGACATCGAACTGGCCAAGTCGAATATCCTCCTGATCGGCCCAACAGGGTGTGGAAAGACGCTTCTGGCGCAAACCCTTGCACGCATTCTGGACGTGCCGTTCACGATGGCCGACGCGACCACGCTGACCGAAGCCGGTTACGTGGGCGAGGATGTCGAGAACATCATTCTCAAGCTTCTTCAAGCGTCGGAGTACAACGTCGAGCGGGCGCAGCGCGGCATCGTCTACATAGACGAGGTGGACAAGATCTCCCGCAAGTCCGACAACCCGTCGATCACCCGTGACGTGTCGGGCGAGGGCGTACAGCAGGCGCTTCTGAAGATCATGGAAGGCACTGTCGCCTCGGTGCCGCCACAGGGCGGGCGCAAGCATCCGCAGCAGGAGTTCCTGCAAGTCGACACGACGAACATCCTGTTCATCTGCGGCGGCGCGTTCGCGGGGCTGGAAAAGATCATTGCGCAGCGCGGCAAGGGCAGTGCCATCGGCTTTGGTGCCGAGGTGAAGGATCCCGAATCGCGTGGCGTGGGCGAGACCTTCAAGACCCTCGAACCGGAGGACCTTCTGAAGTTCGGCCTGATCCCGGAATTCGTTGGTCGTCTGCCTGTGATTGCCACGCTGGAAGACCTGGACGAAGCTGCCCTCGTGACAATTCTCACCGAGCCCAAGAATGCTCTCGTCAAGCAGTACCAGCGCCTCTTCGAGATCGAGGGTGCCGACCTTACCTTTACCGACGATGCGCTGAAGGCGATCGCCAAGCGTGCGATCGCCCGCAAGACCGGGGCGCGGGGGCTTCGCTCGATCATGGAGGATATCCTCCTCGACACGATGTTCGAGCTCCCGTCCCTTCGCGGCGTCGAGGAAGTCGTCGTGAACGAGGAGGCGGTGGCTTCTGGTGCAAAACCGCTCCTGATCTATGCCGAGGGCTCGAAGAAAGAGCCTGCAACCGCCGGCTGAGGCGATGCGCAGGCTGATTTCGACAGGCTCGCCCTTCGAGGAGGCCATCGGATATTCCCGGGCGGTTGTCGCGGACGGTTGGGTATTCGTGGCCGGGACCACAGGCTACGACTATTCCACGATGACGATGCCCGACACCGTCGAGGCCCAGTGCAGAAACACGCTCGATACCATCCGTCGGGCGCTGGCCGGGGCGGGGGCGGGCATGAATGACGTGGTGCGCGTGCGTTACATCCTGGCCGATCGGGCGGACTGGCCCGCCTGCTGGCCAATCACTTCCGAAGCCTTCGCGACAGCCCGCCCAGCCGCTACGATGATCGTAGCCGGCCTGCAGGAACCCGAGATGAAGATCGAGATCGAAGTGACGGCGCGGATTTCGGAGCCGGTCGCGGACAGGACGTGAGGTGGTCGTTGGTGCCGTCGTCCCCGATCTGCGCGAGCCCTCGACCCTAGACCTTGCTTCCGGCTTCGGCCATATGAAGGCACGCCCTGAAGGGGAGATACGAATGGGACTTCTGACCACGCTCCTGCGCGCCGTGACCTGGTGGAACGGTCAGACGCTTGGCACGCAGTTGTTCACCGCGCGGAACGGCGTGAAGGTCGGCGAGGATGGCGAGGGCAACGTGTTCTACCAGACGCGCGATGGATTGCGGCGATGGGTGATCTTCAACGGCGAGGCCGAGGCATCGCGGGTGCCGCCTGACTGGCACGGCTGGCTGCACCATACCTGGGACGAGCCGCCCACGACTGCACCGCCGAAGAAGAAGGACTGGGAGAAATCGCACCTTCCGAACCTGACCGGGACGGCCGCGGCCTATGTGCCCCCCGGGTCGCTGCATAGGCCCGAGCCAGTGCCGCGACGCGACTACGAGGCGTGGACGCCCGAATAGGGGCCTTGCGAGAGGGCATTGATGTCGGAGAATACCACTGAGGTACTCGTGGGCGGCGTGGTCCTGGCTGCGGCGGCAACGTTCGTCCTCTATGCGGCGCAAGTCACCGGAATGCGAGCCGATGCAGGGTCTTACCAAGTCCGTGCGAGCTTCCGGTCGGTGGAAGGCGTGACAGTGGGCAGCGATGTCCGGCTCGCCGGGGTGAAGGTGGGGTCGATCACCGGTCTCACCCTGAACCCCGAAACCTACTTCGCCGATGCCGTCATGACCGTTGATCGCAACATCACCCTGCCCGACGACAGCGCTGCATTGATCTCGCAGGAAGGGCTTCTGGGCGGCAGCTTTGTCGAGCTTCAGCCGGGCGGGTCGCCGTTCAACCTCGAGCCCGACGGGGAGATCGTCGATACGCAGGGCGCGGTGAGCCTGTTTACCCTGCTGTTGCGTTTCGTTGCCGGCGACGGTTCCGGAACCGAAGCCGTGGAGGCGGCTGAGTGAGGCTGCGGTCCGCGCTCCTGATCCTGATCCTGGCCCCTTGGGGCGGTTTCGCCAGAGCGGAAGATGTGCTGACTGCACCCGGCGCATTGATCCGCGGCCTGGACAAGGTCGCCGGGGCGACTACCGATCTTGCACTCGCCGAGGGCGGAACGGGCCGGATCGGTCGATTGTCGATCACGCTCGGCCAATGCCGGTATCCGGCGGCCGACCCGGCTTCGAACGCCTACGCCTGGCTTTCCATCACGGACGACTTCGTTGCGACCGGTCCGGTCTTCGAGGGCTGGATGATCGCGGCGGCGCCGGCGCTCAATGCGCTCGATCACTCCCGCTACGACGTTTGGCTCATCCGTTGCAGCAACCCCGAGGGCTGAGGGGGAGGTCCAGCGCGGTCGAAGTCCGCCGCAGCCGCCAGCGCCTCCGAAAGTCGGCGCTGATACTCGGCCCGGGTGATCTCGACAGCCCCCAGAGAGGCGAGGTGCGGCGTCAGGAACTGGGTGTCGAAGAGCAGGAATCCGCCCTGCCGCAGGCGGTCAACCAGGTATGCCAGCGCAACCTTCGACGCATCGGTCCGTCGTGAGAACATGCTCTCGCCGAAGAAGGCTGCGCCGAGGCTGACGCCGTAGACACCGCCTGCAAGGTCGTCTCCCTCCCAGACTTCCAGCGAATGGGCGAAGCCCGCGGTGCGCAGTGCGAGATAGGCGTCGAGGATCGGTTGGTTGATCCAGGTTTCCGGCCGGTCGGCGCAGGAGGCAACCACGTCGCCGAATGCGGTGTCGGTGCGTATCGTCCACGGCGCGCGGAGGATGCGGCGCCGGAGCGACCGCGAAATGCGAAATCCATCTAGCGGGACCACGCCGCGGCGTTTCGGATCGACCCAGAACACATCGTGCGCATCGCGGCGCTCGGCCATCGGAAAGACGCCGGTCGCATAGGCGCGCAGGAGGAGTTCGGGCGTCAGCGGCGGGTCGATCACGCCGCCGCCCCGGTCAGGACAGGTTCTCGGCGAGCCACTTCTCGAGCCAGTGGATCGTGTAGTCACCCTTCTGGATGTCCTCCTCGGCAAGGAGTTGGCGGAACAGCGGGATTGTCGTGTCGATCCCGTCCACGATGATCTCGCCGAGCGCCCGGGAAAGCCTGGCAAGCGCCTCGGGCCGGTCACGGCCCTCGACGATCAGCTTGCCGATCAGGCTGTCGTAGTACGGTGGGATCCGGTAGCCGTCATAGAGCGCGCTGTCCATGCGCACGCCAAGGCCGCCGGGGGCGTGGTACTGCGTTACCCTGCCGGGCGACGGCGCGAAATTCGGGAGTTTCTCGGCGTTGATCCGAACCTCGATCGAATGGCCTCGCGGGATCAGGTTTTCCTGCCGGAACTCCATCGGCAGGCCCGCCGCAACGCGGATCTGCTCGCGCACGAGGTCGACGCCATAGACCGCCTCGGTCACTGGATGCTCGACCTGCAAGCGGGTGTTCATCTCGATGAAATAGAACTCGCCGTCTTCATACAGGAACTCGATCGTGCCTGCGCCCGCGTAGCCGATCCTGGCCACTGCATCGGAGCAGACCTCACCGATCCGGGCGCGTTGCTCGGGGCTGATCGCGGGTCCCGGGGCCTCCTCTAGCACCTTCTGATGGCGCCGCTGGAGCGAACAGTCACGCTCTCCAAGGTGCACGGCGCGGCCCTTGCCATCGCCGAACACCTGGATCTCGATGTGTCGCGGTCTGCCGAGGTACTTCTCGATGTAGACCTCGTCATTGCCGAACGCTGCCTTTGCCTCGGATCGCGCGGTGCGGAATGCGGTCTCGAGTTCCGCTTCGGATTTGGCCAGCTTCATGCCGCGCCCACCGCCACCGGCGGTCGCCTTGATGATGACTGGATAGCCGATCTCGCGTGCCACGACCTTGGCCGTCTCGAAGTGCGACACCCCGCCCTCTGACCCGGGCACGACCGGGATGCCGAGCGACTTCGCTGTCTCCTTGGCGGTGATCTTGTCGCCCATGATGCGGATATGTTCCGCCGTGGGTCCGATAAAGGTGAGCCCATGGTCCTCGACGATCTGCACGAAAGTCGCATTCTCGGAGAGGAAGCCGTAGCCGGGATGGATCGCCTCAGCTCCGGTGATCTCGCAGGCCGAAATGATCGCCGGCATCGACAGGTAGCTTTCGGGGGATGGCGGCGGGCCGATGCAGACGCTTTCATCGGCCATCCGGACGTGCATGGCGTCGGCATCCGCCGTCGAATGGACTGCGACCGACCCGATGCCCATCTCACGGCAGGCCCGGATCACGCGCAGTGCGATCTCGCCGCGATTGGCGATGAGAACCTTCTTGAACATCACTCGATGATCATCAGGGGGGCGCCGTACTCGACCGGGGCACCGTCGGTCACGAGAATGCGCTTGACCGTCCCGGCCCGGGGTGCCGGGATCTGGTTCATCGTCTTCATTGCCTCGATGATAAGCACGGTCTGGCCCTCGGCCACCTGCGCGCCGACCGAGACGAAGGCGGGCGAACCGGGCTCGGACTGAAGGTAAACGGTGCCGACCATCGGCGACGTGACGGCGCCGGGATGCTCGGCAGGATCCTCGGGTGAGGATGCCACGGGCACGGGGGCGGCTGACACGGGCGCTGGCGGGCTGGCGGTCGGAGGATAAGACCAGGGCGCCGGCGCCGCGGCCATGTGCACTGCGGGCGCCGCACGCGACACCCGCACGTTCAGGCTGTCGTCCTCGCCGTAGTCACGCTTCACTTCGAGTTCGGTCAGATCGTTGTCCTTCAGAAGTCGCGCGAGCGCTTCGATGAAGGCCACATCGGCCTCGTGGGGATGTTTGGTCATGCCGTCCTCGGGTTCGCCTCGTGAGCCTCGGCCCGTCGTTCGTCGCGGGGCCGCAGTTGACCGTGTATACGGTAGCCGCCCCGGCGAGAAAAGCGTGTCTTTCCGGCTGGCACGGCAACTGGTGCCGCAAAAACCGGCGGGATGTGTCCACCAACGCTCCTGGCAACGTGTCCAGAAAAATTTACCGTTTGATAAAATTTCGGACCCGTGGCAGCGTTGGGGAAATCGACGACTGTCCCAACGGGAGACGCGCGACAATGGGCAACACCCAGCTTACGCCAGGTGTGGTTCCCGGCCGCCTGCAGGCCGAGGCCTACGACCGCAATTTCGGCGACCTCTATCCGTCCTACGATCGTCATGAGGCCGCAGTGGCGGCGGACCGCTGCTATTTCTGCCACGATGCGCCCTGCATCACGGCCTGTCCGACGGACATCGACATCCCTCTGTTCATTCGACAGATCCAGGCCGGCAACCCTGAAGGCGCGGCCAAGACGATCCTTGCGGCCAATATCCTCGGGGGCATGTGTGCCAGGGTCTGCCCGACCGAGACGCTCTGCGAGGAGGCTTGCGTGCGCGAAGCCGCGGAAGGTCAGCCGGTCGAGATCGGCCGGCTGCAACGTTTCGCAACCGATGTGCTCATGTCTACGGGCAGCCACCCGTTCACTCGTGCCGCGCCCACCGGCCGGCGGGTTGCAGTCGTGGGTGCGGGCCCGGCAGGACTTGCCTGTGCCCACCGCCTGGCAATGCATGGCCACGACGTGGTGGTGTTCGATGCTCGCGACAAGCCAGGTGGCCTCAACGAGTATGGGATCGCCGCCTACAAGGCGGCCGGTGGCTTCGCGCAGGCGGAGGTGGACTGGCTCCTCAAGATCGGCGGAATCGAGGTGCGCACCGGAGAGACGCTGGGCCGTGACCTGACGCTTGAAGCGCTGCGGCAAGACTTCGACGCCGTGTTCCTCGGAATTGGCCTCGCGGGAGTCAACGCGCTTCACGCCGAAGGCGAGGAGCGGACCCATGTCCGCGATGCGGTGGATTTCATCGCCGACCTGCGCCAGGCGACCGACAAGTCGAAGCTCTCGGTCGGCCGCGATGTGGTGGTGATTGGCGGCGGGATGACGGCAGTCGATGCCGCGGTTCAGTCGAAGCTGCTCGGTGCCGAACACGTCACTATCGTCTACCGACGCGGGCGCGAGGCCATGGGGGCCTCAAGCTACGAGCAGGACCACGCGGCGTCGAAGGGGGTACGAATCATCACCGGCGCTGCCCCGGTCCGGATCGTCGGGGAGAACGCGGTCGAGGCCGTCGAGTTCGCCTACACCGAAGAAGCGGAGGGCGGGCTGCGCCTCACCGACCACCACTTCCGGCTCAAGGCCGATCAGGTGTTCAAGGCCATAGGGCAAGTGCTTGACGGCACTCCGGAAGGTCTGCGGCTCTCGGGCCGCAAGATTGCCGTGACAGGAGCCGGGCGGACCAGCCTCAAGGGCGTGTGGGCTGGTGGCGACTGTGCAGCGGGAGGAGACGACCTGACGGTGACAGCCGTGGCCGAGGGGCGCGATGCTGCCGAGGATATTCACGGCAGCCTTGTGGCGGAGGGGTGAAGGTGACTTCCGCGTCGGTACATCCGGCCTTACATGAGGCGGCGACGGGACGGGAGCCGCATGGAAGACTTTGCCAATCGCGTGATCGAATTCATCAGCGCCAACCGCGAGTGGGCGTTCTGGCTGGCGCTTGTCTTCGCGGCGGGCGAGACCACGGCCTTCATTTCGATCCTGATCCCTTCGACGGCGATCCTGGTGGGCGTGGGTGCCCTGGTTGCGACGGGCGCGCTCGATTTCGGGCCGATCTGGGCCGGGGCGACGATCGGGGCACTGATCGGATCGACCTTTTCGTTCTGGCTGGGCTGGCGGTATGGCGAGCCGATGTTCCGCGTCTGGCCGCTTTCGAACCACCCCGATCTCGTGGAGAAGAGCCGCGGTGTCTTTGCACGCCGCGGGGTGCTTGCCGTGACCATCGGGCACTTCCTGACTTTCCTGAGGCCGGTCGTCTTCCTGATGGCCGGGATGGCCGGGATGAGACTCTACGCGTTCCTCGGCGCAAATGCGGTCGGGGCAGTGGCCTGGGCCTTCGTGGTTCCGAAGTCGGGCGAGGTGGGCGGCGACGTGATTGGCTGGCTTTGGCGCGCGATTGCCGGTGGTTGACCGGCACTTCGGCTCCTGTTGCATACCTGAACTGCCGTGCGAAACCCGCGCGGCCCTTGCCCGTGGAGGCGTGACATGGCGAACCTCGCGACCGAATTCGTCGGCATCAAGTCCCCGAACCCGTTCTGGCTGGCTTCGGCACCACCGACCGACAAGGCCTACAATGTCGTCCGCGCCTTCAAGGCGGGCTGGGGCGGGGTTGTCTGGAAGACGCTCGGAGAGGCAGGCCCGCCCATCGTCAACGTGAATGGCCCGCGCTACGGCGTCATCTACGGTGCGGATCGGCGGGTGCTGGGGCTGAACAACATCGAGCTGATCACCGACCGCCCGCTTGAGGTGAACCTGCGCGAGATCAAGGAGGTCAAGCGTGACTGGCCGGACCGGGCAATGGTGGTGTCATTGATGGTGCCCTGTGAGGAGCAGGCCTGGAAGGCGATCCTGCCGCTCGTGGAGGATACTGGCGCTGACGGCATCGAGCTGAACTTCGGCTGCCCGCATGGGATGAGCGAGCGCGGCATGGGTTCTGCGGTGGGACAAGTCCCGGAGTACATCGAGATGGTCGCCCGCTGGTGCAAGCAGAATACCCGGATGCCGGTGATCGTGAAGCTGACGCCCAACATCACCGACATTCGCTATCCCGCTCGGGCGGCGAAGCGAGGCGGGGCTGACGCGGTTTCGCTGATCAACACCATCTCGTCGATTACTTCGGTCAACCTCGACACGATGAGCCCGGAACCCTCGATCGACGGCAAGGGCAGCCACGGCGGCTATTGCGGGCCAGCAGTGAAGCCCATCGCGCTGAACATGGTCGCCGAGATCGCCCGCGACGCGGAAACCGCGGGCCTGCCGATCTCGGGCATTGGCGGGGTCACGACCTGGCGCGACGCAGCGGAGTTCCTCGCGCTCGGTGCAGGCACGGTACAGGTCTGCACGGCGGCGATGACCTACGGCTTCCGCATCGTCGAGGAGATGGTGTCGGGACTCAGCGACTGGATGGATGGAAAGGGTTACGCTTCGGTAGATCAGGTGACCGGGCGTGCCGTGCCGAACGTGACCGACTGGCAGTACCTGAACCTGAACTACGTCACCAAGGCACGAATCGACCCCGACCTCTGCATCAAGTGCGGCCGGTGCTTCGCGGCCTGCGAGGACACCAGCCACCAGGCCATCGCGATGAAGCCCGGACGGGTATTCGAGGTGATCGACGAGGAATGCGTCGCCTGCAACCTCTGCGTCGATGTCTGCCCCGTCGAGGATTGCATCACGATGGAGCGGATCCAGCCGGGAGAGGTAGACCTTCGCACGGGGCGGGTGGTTCCGGCTGAATACGCCAACTGGACCACGCACCCCAACAACCCGATGGCGAAGGCTGCCGAGTAGAGCCTCAGGCTGCCGCGTACGACGCAGGCGCTGCTGAAACCCGGGCTTCCTCGTAGGCGCGCTGCGGCGCCTCGGCGTCGCGATATGGCCGGATCTCGTGCGCGTTTTCGGGCGCGGATTCGGTTCCGCTCGCCTCGTCCTCCTCGCCTTCATCCTGCGCCGCCTCGACGTCGACGTCCTGCTCCTCCGTGACAAGGTCCGGTGGGTCCATCAGGCGTGCTCGCTCCATGTCGAGGACATTTGCCTTGAAGGCGGGCGGCGGACCGGCCGGTGCGGAGGGGTCCCGCCGGAGTTGCGCGAGGAGGCGCGCGGCGCGTTCGGAATCGGCGCCAGGGTCGCGCGTGAGGTCGTTGCGCGCGCCCGAGCTGTCACCCGCCGCGGCAACTGCTGTCACGCTCTGGACCGACGACAGCTCCGGCCGCGCGATCGCAGCGCCCGTGAGCGGCATCTGGACTGGCTGAACCGTGAACATCTTTCTGGCTCCTACAGGAGCCCCCACCGACTCGCAGGATTGCCCGGAACAGGTTACGAAATGGCTAAGTTGCCGGCGGCGCGAGGAGGCGGGAGAACAGACTATCCAGAAAATCCGATGCATCGGCATAGGGGTCCGTCTCTGCCGGGCCAAGCACGGCGCTGACCTGCGCCTCGAAATCGGCATAGTGCTGGGTAAGCGCCCAAATGGAGAAGATAAGGTGCTTTGGATGGACGCGTGCGATCCTCCCCTCATCTATCCACGACTGGAGAACCGCCGACTTCTCCTCGACCAGAAGGCGCAATTTGGAGCCGAGCAGCGGCCCGAGCCGCGGCGCGCCCTGCAACACTTCATTGGCGAACAGCCTGCTTTCACGCGGCATCTCCCGGCTCATCTCCAGCTTGCGATGGACATAGCGCAAGATTTCCGCCCGCGGATCGCCCTTCGGGTCGAGCGCGCGAAGTGGGTCGAGCCAGGTGTCAAGGAGTCCGGCGAGCAACTCGGTGTGGATCGTCTCCTTGGACGGAAAGTAGTAGAGCAGGTTGGGCTTCGAAAGACCTGCGGAGGCTGCAATCTGGTCGAGCGTTGCGCCGCGGAAGCCATGGGTTGAGAACACCTCGAGCGCGGCATCGAGAATCGCTTCCCGATTCTGCTGCTGGATTCGCGTGCGCGGTTGCGCCTTCCCTCTTGCCATCTCGCTCCGTCCCGACCCCGTGACCTTGCCGTAGCTTGACGGAGTGTCATAGGTCTCCTAGCCTGATCCTGACCAATCGGTCAAAAGTTTGCAACGCTCCTCGGGCGCGGCCACCGGCCCCCGGGGCAATCCTCATGGGGAACCCTGATGGCACTCGACCGCAACGCTGTACCGAATGATCTTAATGCCTTCTGGATGCCCTTCACCTCGAACCGGCAGTTCAAGAAGGCACCGCGGATCCTGGTGGCCGCGAAGGACATGCATTTCACGGCCTCGGACGGCCGCGAAATCCTCGATGGGACGGCGGGCCTGTGGTGCTGCAATGCCGGCCATACCCGGCCACTGATCACCGAGGCGATCCAGAAGCAGGCGGCCGAGCTTGACTATGCGCCGGCCTTCCAGATGGGGCACCCGAAGGCCTTCGAACTCGCCAACCGCGTCGTCGGCATCGCGCCAGAGGGCATGGATCACGTCTTCTTCTGCAACTCGGGCTCGGAGGCCGTGGACACCGCGCTAAAGATCGCGCTCGCCTACCACCGCGCGCGCGGCGAGGCCACGCGGACCCGCCTGATCGGGCGCGAGCGCGGCTATCACGGTGTTGGCTTCGGCGGCATCTCGGTCGGCGGCATCGTCAACAATCGCCGACACTTCGGCACCATGCTCGCCGGCGTCGATCACATGCCACACACGCATCTTCCGGCGAAGAACGCCTGGACCCGCGGGCAGCCCGAACACGGCGCGGAACTGGCCGACGAACTGGAGCGCATCGTCGCACTGCACGGAGCCGAGACCATCGCGGCCGTCATCGTGGAGCCTGTCGCGGGCTCGACCGGTGTTATCCTGCCGCCGAAGGGCTACCTCGAGAAGCTCCGCGCGATCTGCACCAAGCACGGCATCCTCTTGATCTTCGACGAGGTCATCACCGGCTTTGGCCGCCTGGGTGCCCCCTTCGCGGCGCAGTACTTCAACGTGATGCCCGACCTCATCACCTGCGCCAAGGGCATCACCAACGGCGTGATCCCGATGGGCGCCGTGTTGGCCACGGCTGCCATTCATGACGCTTTCATGACCGGCCCCGAGCACATGATCGAGTTGTTCCACGGCTATACATATTCGGGCAGTCCTATCGCCTGCGCCGCCGGGATCGCGACGCTGGAAACCTACCGCTCCGAGGGCCTGTTCGAGCGCGCCGCCGGAATTGCGCCCTACTGGGAAGAGGCACTGCACTCCCTGAAGGACCTGCCGCACGTCATCGACATTCGCAACATGGGCCTGATCGGTGCGGTGGAACTCGACCCCATCGCGGGTGAGCCGACCAAGCGGGCGTTCTCGGCGTTCCTTGCGGCCTACGACAAGAACATCCTGATCCGCACCACCGGCGACATCATCGCGATGAGCCCGCCGCTGATCATCGAAAAGGCGCATATCGACACTCTGATCGGGACGCTCTCCGACGTGCTAAAGACGTTGCATTGATGGCTACGCGCCCAGGCTGCAGGGCCACCACCCTGATCGATGACGACCGGGTGCGCGCGACCCGCTTCGACTTTCCGTCGGGGGCCGAGACCGGCTGGCACCGCCACGGGTTCGACTACGTCATCACGGCGATCACCGATTGCCACATGCTTCTGGAGGAGCCCGGCGGCGGAACGCGCCGGGTCACCGTTCCTGCTGGATCGGCGTATCGGCGCTCGGAAGGCGTGGAGCACAACGTTATCAACGATGGTCCATCCCCGATGAGCTTCGTCGAGGTGGAGTTGAAGTAGGTTCTTCGGCCGGGGCGCCTCTCGGCAGTGGTATTCACTCGTGATTCCTGTTGATGTCGAAGACTTTTCGGCAATCTGACTGATTTTCCGCAGAAACGTGCATTCCGCATGGTCTGCCACGCAATCATCGCAACCCTCTTCGTGCCCTGAGCGCGCATATCTCCCGTCAGGACAAGCGCTGGAGTTTTGCCATGAAGATCGTCGTTCTCGGAGCCGGTGTGATCGGCGTAACCTGCGCTTGGTATCTGGCCCGAGCTGGCCACGAGGTGACCGTGCTCGACCGGCAGGCGGGTCCTGCGCTGGAGACCTCCTTTGCCAACGCCGGGGAAGTGAGCCCCGGCTACTCGGCCCCCTGGGCCGCGCCCGGCATCCCGATGAAGGCGCTCAAGTGGATGTTCCAGGCCCATGCACCGCTCGTCCTGCAACCGAAACTGGACCGCCAGCGCGTCGAGTGGATGTGGCAGATGCTGTCGAACTGCACCACCGACGCCTACAAGGTGAACAAGAGCCGCATGGTGCGGCTTGCGGAATACTCGCGCGACTGCCTGATCGACCTCCGAGGCGAGACCGGCGTCGCCTACGACCAACGCACCCGCGGCACGCTGCAGCTGTTCCGCACCGAGAAGCAGGTCGCCTCCGCCGCGAAGGACATCGCGGTGCTGAAGGCCGACGGGGTGCCTTTCGAGGTGCTCGACCTTGCCGCCTGCGTGGCGGCCGAACCGGGACTCGCGGGCTCGGCGCACCTCATCGCCGGTGGCCTGCGCCTTCCGGGTGACGAGACGGGCGACTGCTTCAAGTTCACCAACGCGCTTGCCGCGAAGGCCGAGGCGGCTGGCGTGACCTTCCGCTGGGGTGTCGGCATCCGCCGTCTTGTCGGCGACGCGCACCGGATCACGGCGGTCGAGACCGACGCCGGCCTCGTGTCGGCGGACGCATTCGTCCTGGCGCTTGGCAGCCACTCGCCCGCGCTTGCCGCGCCGTTTGGGATGAAGCTACCGGTCTACCCGGTGAAGGGGTATTCGATCACTGCGAAGATCGTGGACGAAGCGCGCGCGCCGGTCTCGACCGTGATGGACGAGACCTACAAGGTTGCGATCACGCGGCTGGGCGACCGGATCCGCGTGGGCGGGCTCGCCGAGATCGCCGGGTTCGACCTCTCGCTGAACCCGCGCCGCCGGGCGACGCTGGAGAAATCGGTGGGCGAGCTATTCACTGGTGGCGGCGACCTCAAGGGTGCGTCGTTCTGGACCGGACTGCGCCCGATGACTCCTGACGGAACGCCGCTCGTCGGGGCTTCGACGGTGCCGAACCTCTGGCTCAACACTGGGCATGGGACCCTGGGCTGGACGATGGCGGCGGGTTCGGGCCGGGTGCTCGCCGACCTGATATCGGGCCGGGCGACCGAGATCGAGGCCGCCGACCTGGGCTACGGCCGCTACCTGCACAAGCGCAAGGCGCGTGCCGTGCAGGGCGGTTGGAAGCCCGCGACGGCCTGAGCAGAGGCGTCAGCCACCCAGCATCTCGGTCATCGCGCGGACCACGAGCCGGTGATCCTCGACCTGCGGTAGGCCCGACACCGTGGCCGCCGCAACCACGCCCACACCCGAGACCCGTACCGGCACGCTGCCGCCGTGGTTGGCGTAGTCTTCCTCCGAGAGCCCGTGCTTGCCGAAGTCCTCGCCCTTCTCGCGCATCCGCACCCCGATCAGGAGCGAGGCGGCGTGGAACTTGAGCGTCGCGGCGGACTTGCGCCGTGCCCAGAGGTCGTTGAGCGGCGCCGAGCCGGGCAGGGCGGCGTGAAACAGGGTCCGGTCGGGCGTGCGGATGTCGATAACGATTGGCAGCAGCCCCTCGCGCCCCAGCGCCACGAGACGCGCGCCGAGATCGAGCGCCTGCTCCTCCCCGAACCGCGCGAAGACGAGCTCCGTCTCCTCGGCCTCCAGCCCGGCGATGTCCATCTGCCCTCTCCCGACCTGTGCGGTTCGTCCGTCCTCTGCTAACATTCCGGGCAGGTGCATGACAGGGGGCACGTCGCAAGCCCCGCACCTCTTGCCAGGTGCCCGGTTTTGACCATACGGTCAGAAAAATGCTTCGAGACTCCGCGGCGCGACGGGGTGCGACAGGGGGTAGACAAGATGACGGCACCGGGGGCCAACCTCAGGATCGACGGCGCACGGCTGTGGGACAGCCTGATGGACATGGCGAAGGTCGGCCCGGGAATCGCGGGCGGCAACAATCGCCAGACGCTGACCGATTCCGACAGCGAAGGCCGCCACCTGTTCCAGCGGTGGTGCACGGCGGCCGGCATGACCATGGGCGTCGACACCATGGGCAACATGTTTGCCACGCGTCCGGGCACCGAGGACCTCGCCCCGGTATATATCGGCAGCCACCTCGATACCCAGCCAACGGGAGGCAAGTACGACGGCGTGCTCGGCGTCCTCGCCGGTCTGGAAGTGATCCGCACCCTCAACGACCTGAACATCCGCACCCGCCACCCGGTCGTCGTGACCAACTGGACCAATGAGGAGGGCACCCGCTACGCCCCCGCCATGCTCGCGTCGGGCGTCTTCGCCGGGGTCCATGCCGAGGACTGGGCGAAATCCCG
>CAZOHN010000013.1:0-35617 GCA_964579325.1 uncultured Rhodobacterales bacterium | reverse complement strand
GTAGGTCGCCAGCGTGTTCTCCCATTGCTGGCGATGCTTGGCGTTCTTGAAGGCATCGAGTTTCGCGCCAGGGCACTTCCGCCCAGCCTTCTCGAAGGTCAGCCCCGGTGCGAGGCGGCCACCAGCGCGGCCTTGGAGGCCTTGCGCTCTCCTACCGGGTCGATCCCCCGCTCGATCTTGTCGCGCGCCTCCCCGGCCTTCTAGCGGGCCTGCGCGAACGTCACGGTCGGGAAACCGCCCAGGCCCCCGGTTCGTTCGATGAATTCGATTGCCGCGCGATCTTCGATCATGTCCTTGCGGATCGCGCTGGACCGCTCACGCAGGAGCGTTCCGCGCCGCAAGCTCGACATCCCGGAAACCGCGCCCTTCGAGAGTTTCGACCCGATCTCCTCTTCCGCCAGTGGACAGTAGTGGTTCAGCCGGATCGCCTTCGCCGAGAGAAATTCGGGCGTGCCCCGTCGCTTGTAGTGCGCCCGCGTGCCAGCCGCGTTCACGCTGTCGGGTCCCATGGTTCTGGTCCAGAACTTGTGCACGCTCACCCGAACGACGTCGCACGGGTCGACAATGCACTTGAAGTTCAAGAGGGCACCGCGGGACTCGCGTGCGCGGACGGTGCAGGTCCACGGAGGGTTCGTGCGCTCCGCGCCGCCTCCGTGAACGCCGAACATCGACCAGGGTACCGAGACGTTCGTGTAGCCCCCGAGCGCGTCCAGCACAGCTTCGAGATTGTCCGCACTGGACGGAAACAGGTACTCGTCCAAGTCGATCAGCGCCATCCAGCGGAAGTCGCCGCCGAAAGTACCGATCGCATGCGCATAGGCCAGTTCCTGCTGGTGCAACGTCACGCCGGGTCGGACGAGCCGCGCCGACAGACGCCATGGCACGACCGTCACATCGCCTTGTCCGGCGTCGAGTGCGGCCTCGGCCGTGCCGTCCGTCGACCCGTTGTCGTAGAGGAAGAACCGTCGGACTCCGGCGCGCCGGTGGAACCAGATCCAGTCGGCCACGGTCGCCGCCTCGTCACGAACGACCGCGACCACGGCCAAACCGGATCGCCCCGCCGATGACAGTGGTGGCACGATGTCGATACGCGAGCTGATCCGCTCGCCCCTGCGAAACAGTCCCAGCATCACCGTCTCCATCCTTCCCCGCACCCTGTTAGCACTGGATTCGACCCAATGGGCAAGTTATCGTTCTCTAAAAAGGAGTTGCGGGGTCGAATGGCGCGCTGTCTCGGCGGCATCACGAGACTGTGCTGGCAAGAGGTAGTCACGGAACAGGGTGACGGGCGCAGTGGCAAGTAGTGTTTCGACCCGTGAATTTGAGCAGGTCCTTGCCGGGCTCGATGAGAGGATCGCGGCACTTGGCGGGCTGTTCAACGCGCACCTGCACATCGACCGGGAGGAATCGCTGCACGCGTCCCGTGCCATGCCGGGCCGCACCGACTTGTCAGGCGCCTCGGCCCTATCGCGGCGCGACACGCACGCGTCGATTCCGTTGCTTCCTCCGGAACCCTGTTACGAACTGCCGGCGATTGCGATCTGCGACGGCGCGGTGCGGGCCGACGGTTCGGTCCAGCGCGGCGCTGGAAGCTTCGGCATGCCGAGGGCGGCGCTCCCCGCCGTGTCGCCCTGTCAGGCCCGGCCGGTCGCGGGTCATGACAGCCGTTGGCGCACTGCCCTTGGCCTCGTGCAGCAGAAGTCCCCCGGCCACAGGGCGGATGCGCTGTTTCGGGTGCGGGCGATCCTGTTGGAGCGGCGAGGCGAGCACTTCGCATGACCGAGCCGCGGGAGTGGAGACTGCATGTCGGCGTGCACAAGACGGCGACGACGCATCTCCAGGACACGCTCGACCGGCAGCGTGCCGCGCTTGCCAGGGCCGGCGTCTCGGTGGTCCCCCGCGCAGCAAGTCGCGATGTCAGCCTGGGACGAACCCTCTGCGGCATCGGCTGGCGCGGGCTGTTGCCGGTGGCGGCGAGGCAGCGGATGGCGTCGACCATCCTTGACCGGCTGGGATGCTCCGAGCCGGTTATCGTCTGGTCCGAAGAGAACATCGTCGGCCGACCTGAGGAAATGCTCTCCGCGCCGATGTTCCCGCGACTAGAGTCGCGTCTACGCAGCCTCGTCGCCGCGACCCGCAGCGCGCGCCACCATCTGTTTCTCTCCGTCCGCGACCCTGCCGAGATCCTGCCGGCGATCTATGCCCAATGCCTGCGGACCGGCCCGCCCGGCATCGCGTTCGACGAGCTTCGTCGGCAATGGCTTACCAGTTCGCCGCGCTGGTCGGACCTCGTTGCGCGCATCGGTGCGGTGTTTCCGGAGGCTCCCATCACGGTCTGGTCGATGGAAGGATACACGACGAAGCCCGAAAAGATCCTGCAGCGGGTCGCGGGTACCGATCTTGCCAGGGATCTCGATCTGCCGCCGCCCAAGGGCACCCGACGCCCTTCGGCGCGGGCGGTAGGGGCGCTCGAGTCCTTGCCGCGCAGCCTCCAGGGATCCGCCTGGCGCGCTCGCGCTGAAGCGATCCTTGCCGAGGATCGTGGCGAGCCGCCGTTCGATCCGCTCACCGCAGACCAGCGGGCGACGCTGGGCGATGCCTACCGGGCCGATCTTGCAGCAATGCGGGCTGCCGGGGTCGAGGTCTTGGCCGACGCCCGACCGGAAAGCAGCACATGAGAATCGTCGTGACCAATTACACGGGCGACCGCGGCAATTGGGGGTGCCAGGCTACCAGTCGCGAGCTGCTTCGCTTTCTTCGGGAGGTTGCCCCCGGTGGCGAAGCCCCCACGATCACGACTGTGCCCCTGCCCGCGCCGCATGTGTTCGACCGGCATGTCGAGGCCGGTCACGGTGATCGCCTGCGTCGCATCTACAACGATCCACGCCCATCGCCGGAGGCCGTCCGGTTTGTCGAGGCGCTGGCTCGGGAGCGCTTCGGACGGGCCTGCGACGACCTCGCCGAGGCCGACGCCGTGGTGTTCCAGGGCGAAGGAACCATCGGCCCGCAATCCATGTTCCGAAGCCTTCGCCTCCTTGCGTTGCCGTACCTCGCCGTCCACCGTCATCGGAAACCCGTGCTCTCGCTGAACCAGTCGCTTTACGCGGCCGATGCCGGGGATGCCGCACTGATCCGTTCCCTTTTCGGAACCTTCCGAATGGTCGCCCTTCGCGAGGCGGCCTCCTACAGGTTCGCCCGCCACATTGGCCTCGACCACGCCGTGATATGCCCGGACTTCGCGTTTCGCCAGACCCGGCCGCCACTGCCGAAGGTGTCGGAAGATGCGAGCGGCTACTTCTGCGTCTCGGGCTCCGCCGCACGTGAGGCCTTCGACCCGAGAACTCTGCGTCGCATTCTACGCCGGATCGTGGACGAACACGGCCTGCGGCCGGTCTTTCTGAGCTCCCGCGCCAAGGACGCCCGCGAGCTTGGCGCCATTCTGGACGGGCTGCCCGAAGCCCGGATCCTGTCCTCGACGGACTTGCCCGATGCCGCGCAGCTTGCCGAAATCCTCGCAGGCGCAAGGTTCGTCATCGGTGGCCGCTACCATACGGCGATCGCCGCTCTGACCCAGGGAGTACCCGTCGTCCTGCTTCCCGGCAACACGCACAAGAACGAGGGCCTCGCCGCGATGCTAGACCTTCCGCTCAAGGTTTTTGGCTCGGCGGATGAGGATTCCATCGTGGCCCGTATCGAGGCGATCATCCGCAGCACCGATTCCGGGCGGGCGAGGATCCTCGCTGCCGTTGCCGGGATTTCTCCGGCCTACACAGCATTTGGGCAGTACGTTGCAGCGATACTTGGCGAAACAGGCCTCGGGTCTCGGGCACCGGCCACTCCACCGGCAGAAATCACACCGCCCTGCGAGGACATCGACGTCAGATCACCCCACAGCGCGCTCTATCAGCGAGGCAACCGTCGCCGGGGCGGGTCGGTTCCGCTGCTGCACCGGATCGCACTTCGCCGACTGCGCGGAAGGAAAGACCTCGCGCAGGAGCTTCACGGCACGCTCGTCAACCTGCCATAGGCGTTCGGATGGCATTGCTACCGGGAACCGAGATCGCAAGGCGGCGTTGAAGCGCCCCGGCACGTCAGGGAACTCCATGTCCGGCCAGTAGCCATCGTCACGGCCCTGATGATCCGCCCTCCCATGGCTACGATGTGGCAGTTCGGGTCTGTGACGGTCCAGAAATGGAGACGGTCGCATCATCGGAGGCCCTCGGCCAAGCCCTGCTGTGCTATCGTGACGGACAGATGGCAACCTGAAGCGGGTCTCACGGTGAAGCAGGATCAGCAGACCTCTGGCGCGCAGCCGCTCGCCGTCGAGGCGGTGCCGAAATCTTTGGCCGGGCTTGTCTCCAGAATTGTCAGCTACGAGGCGGAGGCGGCAATAGGAACGGGCGACCGGGAGATCGCCTCTTTCGAGGTGCCCGTCATTTTCAGTTTCGCTGACCCGTTCCGGATCGCGTTCGATCGCGCGCCCCGCTCCGACGAGCGGATCGGCAGTTTTGTTTCGGGACTGCACCCCGGGTTTGTCGAGATCGTCTATGGCGGGTCGGTTTCCTGTCTGCAGATCAATCTGACCCCGATCGGCGCGCGACTTTTCTTCAGGCGTCCGATGACCGAGTTCGCCACACGCCTCGTATCGCTGGAGGATGTCGAGGATCGTGGTCTGCTCGTCCTGCGCGACCGGCTCGGGGCGGCGTCCCCATACGGGAGGCTCAGGATCGCAGCAGCCTTCCTGGAACAGCGGCTGCTCGGTCACGCCGCCGATCGTGAGACTGCATTCATCTGGTCGGCGATCCAGGCAAGCCGGGGCACCCTGCGCATCGACCAGATGAGCGACGCGCTCGGATGGAGCCGCAAGAAACTGGCCGCCCGTTCCCGCGACGCGTTCGGGCTGACACCGAAGAAGGTGTCGCGGATCGCACGCTTTCATCATGCGATGGAAATTGCGACCGCCGAAGCGTCGCGCCCTGACTGGGCCGGGATCGCGGCGGATTGCGGCTATGTCGATCAGGCGCATCTGGTGCGGGACTTCACTACCTTCGCAGGCCGGCCGCCGCTGGCGTGGCGACGCCATTCGGACGAGAACGGGAGGAAACAAATCTACAATCAGTTCGAGGACGACCGAGGCTAAATCCCTGTGACGCCACAGGAAGCGGAGAATCGCGATGCCCGACGCCCCGAGAATCTATCCCACCTTCCGCTACCGCGACCCAGCCGCGATGATCGGCTGGCTGTGCGGGACGGTCGGCTTTACGGTCCATGCCCGCCATCCGGCTGAAGGCCAGATCGGCCATGCAGAACTGTCCTACGGAACGTCGATGATCATGCTGGGAGCCGTCCGCGACGACGCCTATGGTGCGCTTGTCGGCAGCCCCGGGCAGGACGGGGGCAAGTCGCTCTACGTCGCGGTAGGGGATATCGACGCGCTGCATGACCGGGTGCTCGCGTCCGGCGTGCGGATCGAGGAGGGGCTGGTCGACCGCGACTACGGCAGCCGCGAGTTCACCTGCCGCGATCCAGAGGGCAACCTGTGGTGCTTCGGAACCTACTGGCCGAAGGCGGAGTAGGCGGTAGGGTCCGGCGAGCGGTCCGTCAGCCCGCAAGCGGATTTCCCTTTTCTGGAGGTCACCTGGTGGCCGACATTGATGGTGCGGGCCAAACGCCCTGCCCCGGAAGGGTCGAACTCTACGTCAGCCGCCCCGGAAAGCGCTGTGAGCATACCGTCATTGGGGCGTTCGACAGCCGATGTGCCCGGCGATGACGCTACGCGCCTTTCCTTCGGCTGCCCGATGCAAGTGCCGTGCAGTCGGGTTCGAGGTGTTCGCGCAGATGGGCATCTGGCGCCGGCCTCACACGAGACGGCTGCCCGGGAAGGCCGCGAGCGCCCGTGCGCCCTCCTGCGCGTCGAGGAGACAAAGACCGGTCGATAGCGCGTCGGCGAGTGCGGCCGATGGCGCGGTCACGCTGATGACGGGTCGGTTGCCGGACGCGGGACGTCCGGTCCTGGGGTCGAGGATATGACCAACGGTGCCTTCCGCGTCGAAGGACGTGCCGAGCGGCGCGGAGGTCGCAAGCGCCTGGTCGCGGAGCCCTGCCCTGCCTCCCCCGGCGAAGCCGACCGGCCAGTCCCCACCGCCGGGCATCCCGCCGAGCGCATGGAGCTCGCCGGTATCGACGAGGATGTCGCCTAGCCCCCCGGCTTTGAGGAGCATCGCGACGCGGTCGGCGATGTAGCCTTGCGCGATCCCGTTCAGCGTCAGCGCCATGCCGGGGCGCGCGAAACCAATGCGGGACGGCGAGACGGCGACGCCAGTCCACCCGACGCAGGTCCGCGCCCGGTCGAGCGACGCCGCCGTCGGCGCGGTTCCGGTGGCATGGGCCTCGGCGTAGGCGGCCCAGAGCGGCTGAACGCTGGGATCGAATGCACCATCCGTCGCTGCATTCACGGCATCGGCGATCCCCAGACACTCGACAAGCTCGAACGGCGGCGCGTCGAGCGCGCCGTCGCGGTTCAGCCGCGACAGGGCCGACCCGCTTCGGAAAAGGCTGAATACGTCCTCCAGCCGGTTGATCTCGGTTCGGACGGCGGCGACGATCCGCCCGGCCCTGGGATGGGCAAGTGTGATCGAGGCGCGCGCGCCGAGCGCGGATCCGGTCCAGTGGCGGACCGGCGCGGTCGGCCCGAAGGCGGAGGTGGGACCGGTGGCAAGGGCCGCGGCCGAGATGGCGATGAAACGTCGGCGGGACAGGCGCGGCATCCCGGACCTCCTAGTGGTTTGCCGCCCCATCGGGCGGAATGAAGTTGCCGTCGGCATCTACGCTGAATTCGACGGGAGCGAGGATGGCTTCGTCGGGCACCGCGTCGAGCGCCACGACCTCTCCGCCGTTGCGCGCGGCGAAGGCCTCGGCCGCCTCGCGCCGGCTGAACGGGACCAGTTCGGGCGCGCCCATGCCACCCGCGACCGTCGCGCCGACGACGTAGACGGCGACTTCGGCGGCGATCCAGTTCCCCGCGCCGGGCTGTTCCCAGCTTGGCGCCACGCCCATGTCGCTGACGTAGATCGCGGTGATCGTGTGGCTCTGCTCGGGCATCCGCTGGTAGGCGACGGCATCGCGCACCTGGCTGAAGAACAGCGGTGCGGGCAACCCCGCCAGATGTACCTGCGCCTTCGGGCCGGGGTGTTCCAGCAGGTCCATCTGGCAGTAGTGGCCCACGGCCTCGGCCGTCATCGCCACTGGGAGCGGCCGTTCGGCGGCTTTCTCCTGGCAGCCGCCGAGTGCCAGGGTCGCGAGTGCTGCCAGCAACAGGCGGCTCATGGCGTGATCCTCCGGAACGCGAGGCTGGCAAGGCCGAAGCCCGCCACCGCCCAGGGCAGGAGCGACGCGAGCGCCCAGCCCGCCGGGATCGTCTGCGCCGCGCCGCCGATGCCAGCGGCCACCCCCGCGGCCTCGGAGGCTGCAAGGTTGTAGAGCCGGAACGCATCTGCCGGGTTGGCGAGGAGAAGCCAGGGAAAGATCCGGGACGTGAAGGCGCCACCCCCATCGACCACGAGCGCGGCGAGAAGCGCCAGGTCGTAGAGCACGACAAGCACCAGCCAGAGGCCGATCGCGACGCCCGCAGCCGACCCGGACCGCCGCGTCAGCGCCGAGACGGCGTAGCCCGCTCCGAGGAAGGCCGCGCCGAGCAGGAGCGACGTCGCGAAAAGCCGCACGAGCGCCGGAAGTCCCTTGGCCGCGCCTGCATCGAAGGCGAAGGCCGCAGCAGCCGCCACGCCGTAGCCCACCGCCAGGGCAAGCGCGAGGACCGCGAGGTGGGCGATGAACTTCCCCGCGAGGATCTCGGTCCGGCTGACCGGATAGGTGAGCACGAGAGGCAAGGTGCCGCGCTCGATCTCGCCCGCGATGGCGTCGAAGGACATCAGGAGCGCCAGAAGCGGCACGAGGTATACGGCGAGCGAGGTGAGGCTTGCCACGGTGACCGAAAGCTTGTCGGCTCCGAGCTGGCCCGTGGGGGCGCTGCCGGCAGCCGAGAGCACCAGCGCGAAGAGCGCCATCATCAGCACCGCGATCGTTACCCAGCGGTTCCTGAGCGCGATGCGCATCTCGGCACCGGCACCTGCGATTATGCGGGTCATTGCCCTGCCCTCATGCTGAAGTGGGAGTAGAGATCCTCGAGCGTCGGAGGGATCACCTCGACATCGTCGATCATGCCGCCGAGGTCGGCGATCTGGCGGAGCCGGGCCAGCTTGTCGACCTGAGCGCAGGCGAGATCCACCCGCACGCCGTTCACGCGCGTGCCGCCCAGACGGCCGGCCACGTCGCCCACCGTCTCGGGTCGCGCGGCGACCTGGATGCGGATCGGCAGCCCGGCCCCGCGGCGCAGCGCCGCGAGCGTGTCGTCGGCGACAAGCCGGCCCTGCGCCAGGATCGCGATCCGGTCGGTCCGCGCCTCGACCTCGGTCAGCGCGTGCGAGGACAACAGGATCGCGGTTCCCGCGCGAGCGAGATCATCGAGGATGCCGTAGAACTCGCGCCGCGACACCGGGTCGAGCCCTGAGGTCGGTTCGTCGAGGACCATCAGGCGCGGGTGTCCGATCAAGGCCTGGGCCAGTCCAACGCGCTGGCGCATTCCCTTGGAGTAGGTGCCGATCCGGCGGTCGGCGGCCTGGCCGAGCCCGACACGATCGAGCAGCGCGCCGGCTTTCGCCGCAGGCGCGCCACGCAGGCGCAGGTAAAGCGAAAGCTGCTCGCGCCCGGTGAGGGCGGGATGGAAGGCCGCATTCTCCGGCAGGTAGGCTGCGGCCGCCCGCGCGGCACGGCTGCCGGGGCCAGCGCCCGCGACGTCCACCTGGCCCGACGTCGCGGGTATCAGGCCCAGCACGATCTTCATCAGCGTCGACTTGCCGGCCCCGTTGTGGCCCAGAAGCGCCACGCGCTCGCCTTCGGCCACCGAGAGGCTGACATCCTGCAGCGCCTTAACGGCGCCGAAGGACCTAGTGACCCGAGAGCAGGTCAGCATCGCTCGTCTCCTGTCTGTCGATGGGGCGGGTCAGCGCCGCGGTCTCCATGGCCGCGACCCGGTCCGGCACCACGATCTCGGGCGCGGTCATCAGCGGCGCGCTGTCGAGCACGCCGCCCGGCAACGTCGCGGGAAAGGACGCCTGGCTCCAGCGAACGAGCTGCACGGCGGGCGAGCCCAGCAGCAGCCTCGCCGAGGGCTGCGACCACAGGATGTGGTCCATGAGGTCGTTCGGCCGGAACGCGCCATCGGCGATCCCGTCGCCGTCGAGGTCGAAGGCCGGGTGGTCCGACCAGAAGTTCCCGCGGCCCGCGGCGCTCCATTCCACATGGCGGGTGCCCACGTACTTCACCTGCGTCCGGTTGCCGAGGAAGGCATTGCCGGTGATCTCGTTGCGCTCGGACCCGGCGGTGAAGTGGATACCGATCTCGCAGCCCTCGAAGCGGTTGCCGGCGATCAGGTTCTTGTGGGCGTTGTAGATGAAGGTGCATTTCTCGTGGGTGCCGCCCCGCACCATGTTGCCGGTGATCTCGGCGTTGTTGGCGTAGTTCAGCATCACGCCATGCGTGCGGTCGGCCAGCGAGAGGTTGTCGCGCAGCACAATCCGGTTCGAGAACATCAAGGCGTAGCCGAGCGTGTTGCCGACCGAGACGTTGCCGGTGACCTCGGAATTGTTCGTGTACATGTAGTGGACGGCGAAGCGCAGGTCGCGGAAGGTGTTGTCACGGAAGATGTTGTCGCGCGAGGCATTGGCGAAGATGCCATCGCGGCCCCAGATCACGTCGTTGCCTTCCACGACGGTGCCGGGTGCATTCCAGACGTAGATGCCGTTGCCTCGGTCGTTCACCCGCCGGTCGCGGCGGCCTTCGATCCGGTTGCCGCGCACGATACTGTCCCGCGCGCCATGAACGGTGATGCCGTGGAGGTTTCCGGTCAGGAGGTTGCCCTCCACCAGCGCGTTCGTCGCGGTACGGGCCAGCTTGATGCCACTGTCGATCCCGGCACCGTCGTTGCCGGAACCGAGGATCTCGAGGTCGCGGATCACCGCACCGTCGCCGGTGACGGTGACGACACTGCCGGTCCCGTCGCCGCGCAGCACCGCACCCGCCTCGCCCCCCAGTGTCAACGGCCGGTCGATCGACACCGGGCCCTCGTGCAGCCCCGGCATCAGGAGGAGGACGTCGCCGGGATCGGCCCCGGCGACGGCCGAGGCAAGCGCCCCCGGCCCCGGCGCAACCCTGAACGTCTCCGCCAGGGCGCCGGTGGACAGGACAGCGGCCGCAGCCGCAAGGACAAGCCGGGAGCGCAGCATCGTCAGGTCCCCTGCGGCTCGACGAACATCCGGCCCCGCATCTCCATGTGGAGCGCGTGGCAGAACCACTGGCAGTAGTACCAGTAGACGCCCGGCTGGGCTGCGGTGAAGGTGACCGAGGCGGTCTGCTGCGGCCCGACTTCCATGGCGACGCCGTGGTTGCCCATCGTGAAGCCGTGGGTCAGGTCGTCGATGTCGTCCTGGTTGGTGACGAAGACCGTGACCTCGTCGCCCTGCTTCACGGTGAAGGTTTCAAGGCTGAAGGTCGGCGCCTGGCTGGTCATGTAGACCCGCACCTTGTTGCCGTCGCGGATCACGTCGGCGCCCCAGTCGAGATCCACGCCGTCGGCCTGGGCCTGTTGTCGCGCGGCCTCCCACATCGGATCATCGCGGTTCCAGGCGTTCAGCGGGTTGACCTTCGAGCGGTGGACGAGGATGGAGTCATGCGGCTCGGCGAAGGTCGGGCCGTCGTGCACGAGGGTCAGGTTGTCACCGTCGATGACGAAGAGCTGCTCGTTCTCGGGCTTCAGCGGGCCGACGTTCAGGAAGCGATCCTTCGAGAACTTGTTCATGGAGAGATAGTATTTCGCCGAAGCATCGAGTGTCTCGCCCTCGGCGGTCGAGTTGTGGCCCGGCTGGTAGTGGACGTCGGTCTTCGAAATGATCGGGTCGACGCTTTCGCCGGCATAGGCGCGGATAGCGCGGTCGAGGTTCCACTTCACGACCTGGCTGTCGAGGAACAGGGTCGTGAAGGCGTTGCCCTGGCCGTCGAAGCAGGTATGCAGCGGGCCAAGGCCCAGCTCCGGTTCGGCAACCACCGCCGAACGCGGATCGGCACCGTCATGAAACACCGCGTCGAGCTTGCGCACGTCGATCACGCTGACGGTCGGCGAGAGCTTGCCGCCGATGCAGAGGTGCACCCGGTCCGGCGCCATGTTGCAGCCGTGCGGGTTGTTCGGGATCGGGATATAGCGGGTATAGTTCTTGTTCTGCCCCTTGCGCCCTTCGATGACCTTGACGCCGTTCAGTTCCTGGAAGTCGCCCGCGGCGATCCCGTTCTCGATCTCGGCGATGTTGAAGACGACAACGTGATCCATGTCGGACGCCGTCATGTCGGGCAACGTCATCCCCATCTCCGAGTTGTAGGAGGTGGAGAAGGCGTATTTGCCGTCATAGTCGGCGTCGGTGTTGTCGAGGTTGCCGCTCACCATGACCTGCCAGGCGATGGTCATGTCGTCGGCGTTGATCGCGGTGTAGAAGTTCACGTATTGCGACGGGTCGTCGAGGATCGTGCCGTCGTTGACCATCGGCGCCTCGTCCTCGCCATTGGCGAAGACGTAGTTGGTGCGCGGCCATTTCTGCGGCCGCAGGCCGTGGATGCCCTTGGCGTTGGGGATCTCGATGATCTTGTCACATTTCATGACGTCGCACCGCACCCGCGCGACGCGCGTGTTGGCCTTGTCGTTCATGAACAGGAAGCGCCCGTCGTACTTGCCCTCGGTAAAGGACATGTGGACGTGGTGCAGGTCTCCGTTGCGCGGGAACTCGAGGCCGTTGGCCGCGAGGTAGGCGCGGGTCTTCTCGGTCAGGCCTTCGGTCAGGACCTTCCTGGATTCGTTGGTGATGCCCCAGCCAGTGGCCGAGCAGATGTTGAACACCGGCACCCGCATCAGTTCGCGCATCGACGGGATGCCCAGGATCCGCATCTCGCCGGACTGGCCCGAGGACCAGAAGCCGTAGTATTCGTCCAGCTCGCCCGGCGCGACATGGCCGGGCACGGTTTCCGCCCTCGCCGCCGTTGTCGCGCCCATGAGCGCTCCGCCCGCGGCGCCCGTCAGGATGGCGCCTCCCGATACCCCGAGCGTACCCAGGGCTGCACCGCCGGCGGTCGCACCCAGCAGGTTGCGACGGCTGATGCCGCTTTTCCCCATTCCGTCAGACATTTTGAGTCTCCTTTCTGTTGGGGTGATTGGTGAGAATCCGGTCGAGAGCTTCGGCTCCGGCCGAAGCGGTTGCCCGCCGCTTGTCACGGCGCTGCACGACCGGGCATTTCGTTGAGGACTTGTAGAGAACCTGGCAGTTCAGGCAGTTCAGGCACTCGTTCGGATTGATCTCTCCGGTCGGGTGGATCGCCTGGACCATGCATTCGTTCGCGCAGGTCTGGCAGGGATTGCCGCATTCGCGGTAGCGCCTGAGCCAGTCGAACATCCGGATCCGCGCAGGGATGGCCAGCGCGGCACCGAGCGGGCAGAGGTAGCGGCAATAGAACCGCTCGACGAAGAGCCCCGCCCCGAGCAGCACCAGCGCATAGAGCACAAAGGGCCAGGCGCGGTCGAACTTGAGGATGATCGCGGTCTTGAAGGGCTCGACTTCCGCCAGCCGCTCGGCTTGGTCGATCGAGGCGAGCGAGACCCCGAAGAGCCCGAGGAACAGGATATACTTCACCGCCCAGAGCCGTTCGTGCAGGCCCCAGGGCAGGTTCCACTGGGGTACCCGGAAGGCCTTCGCGATCCGATTGCTGAGTTCCTGCAGCGCCCCGAACGGGCAGAGCCAGCCGCAATATGCGCCACGCCCCCAGAAGATCAGCGCTGCGGCAACCGAAAACCACAGGATGAAGGTCAGCGGATCGAGCAGGAAGGCGTCCCAGGTGAAGCCGGCGGCAACGGCGTTTGCCAGCGCCATCAGGTTGACGACCGAGAGCTGCGCGTTCGCGTACCAGCCAAGGAACACCAGCGTCGCCGTCAGGAACCCCATCCGGAACCACAGCGTCGCCCGGGCCGACCGGGTCAGGATGTTCTGGAAGAAGAACCCTGCCGTCAGGACAGCGAGCATCCCGGCCAGGATGCCGATCTCCACCGTCTTGTCGCGCCAGATGCGCTGCCAGAGCGCTGTCTTGGCCGCGGCCTCCCCGGGCTGGTCCGCCAGCAGGGACGCCGGGAGTACGGGGAGCGGTCCGGGGGGTGGCGTTACAGCGGCCAGGAACTGTTGCGGCGGCTGCCAACCCATCTCGAAGGTGGTGTAGACCCGCTCGATCGCGCCCACGTCGCGCTGCACAAGAAGCTGGAGCCGGAACGGCTCGGTCGGGTCGAACCCGACATCGGCGGGAAGCCGGAACAGGTCCATCTCGGCAAACGTCGGGGCGCCGTCGGCGGCGATGGCGCCCACCCGGCGGTGGTCACGGTCGCGGAAGCGGACCGAGAAATCGCCCTGGATCAACTGGATCCGGTCGAAGATGCCACCGCGGACAAAGCCGGAGCCCTTGAAGGAGTACTGCCCCCTGCCCGCGACAAGGATCGCGTGCTCCCCCTCTGCAAGCCAGCCGCGCAGGTTCTGCGCCTCGCCCGGCTCGAGCATCGCATCCGCGATACCGGGAACCGAGGCGAGCGTGACGTAGAGGTCGATGAACGGAGCGTCCTCGGCCCCTGCGATGGGCCTTTCGGCAGCGCGCGGATCGGCGACCTGCTCGAACGCGCGGTTGACCTGGCCCACGTCGAGAGAGAGCCGGCGAACCGTTCCCTCGCCCACCTGCCCGTGCCAGTCGCTTGCGGCACGGGCGTCCGGGTCGATCGTGAAGCGCGGCCCCGTCGGCGCCACCTCGGCCACGAGCCCGCCCAGACCCAGTGCGCGCGCCACCCGGATCGATGAGCGCACGACTGAATCGTCGATCACCATGATCGTGACAGTCGCGCCGGAGATGATGTTGAGATCATGCGCCGCGCCGCCCGATGCCGCCTCGGCCGCGATGTCGAGCCCGGCATAGGATGCCGTGAGCGCCTGCACGCGCGCCTCGGGAATGCCGATGAGCACAATTGGCTCGGAATGCCTGACCAGCTTCACCGCGCGGAGCACCGCATCGAGGCCGATGGCGACGACGACGTGGATCGGTTTTCCCGAGTAGCCGGTGGTACCGACGAAGTCGGATGTCAGGAAGGCGTAGCCGAGCGTCTCGCCGCCGCCCAGGATCGGAGCAACGGGCAGGTCACCGCGGATCGGGCCGAAGCCATCGGCGCCCTCGATGAGGTCGGACGCGGCGACCTCTCCGAGAAACTGGTCGAGGATCGGGGTCTGAGCAGCAGCGGGCGCGGCGACGGGCGCGGCAAGGAGGGCAAACAGGGCAAGGACCCGGCCGAACTGGTGAAGGAGCGAGATCATTCGGGATCCTCTGAAGGAGGGCCGCGCGGTGCGTGGACAAGCCCGCGCTCGAAGGAAAGGGCCGCCCGCGGCATTGGCGGGACGAGGCGGGTTGCGTCGCCCGCCCCGTTCGTCGCGCGATGCACCGGCGGCGCGATGGTGATGTCGGGCGCTGCCGGGCAGCACAGGCAGGACACGACGCAGACCTCTGCGTCGGCCGGTGCGACGGGATTGCCTTCTCGGTCCAGGACGACCGTCCGGGCACCACCCTCGGCGCAGATCACCATCGCGATACCCTGCTCTGCCGGAGCATGTGTCCGGGCCGCGATGCCCCCGCCCGCCGCCATCACGAGCGCGGCGGCCACCACGAGGATGCGGGCGGCAAGCGCACCGATCAGGCGCGCGCGCCTTTGCCGGCCGGGGGCGCCGCTCCTACACATTCCGGATTTCCGATTTTTGGGTCATCTGACATCATCTTTTTATGAGCTTCTTCTCGCAGTGATGAAGCACAGCGACCTTGACCAGGATCAAATCAGATGTCCTTTATTGCGCACAGCACACCGACGGGACCTGCGGCCTTCCGCGGGCAGCGAGAGGGGAACGGACACCCAATGCGACTGACCATGTTCACCGACTATGCCCTGCGGACCCTCATTCTGGCGGCGAGCAAGCGGGACAAGAACGTCACGATCGCCGAGGCGGCGAGCGTCTACGGCATCTCGGCACCGCATCTGAAGAAGGTCGTCCGCACCCTCGTGCGCGAAGGCTTCCTGGAAGGGCAGCGCGGCAGGTCGGGCGGCTTCCGGTTGGCCGCGGCGCCGGAGGCCATCAACCTCGGCCAGGTCATTCGGGCGACCGAACCGGACTTCGCCATGGTCGAGTGCTTCCGCGAGGACAACCAGTGCTGCATCACGCGTGCCTGTCGTCTGCCTGCGATCTTCAACCGGGCGCTGCAAGCGATGCTGGAGGTCTTCGACCGCTACAGCCTGGCCGATATCACCATCGACGACACGATCTTCGGGGCGCTCACCGCGGCACCGGAAGGCGGATCTCAGCCAGTGCGGGGGCCGAGGCTTGGCGCGAAGTAGTCGGCGTTGCGGTCGGCCGGGTCGGCATGGCGGGCCGCATCCGCCGTCCCGTCGTCGCCCCCAGGCTCGTCAGGCCGGGGAAAATCCCGGCAAAATTCCCGGTGCGGACCCGCCCCTTGCGCGGGAAACCTACACTGTGCAGGGCAGGCCTTCAGACCAGCCCCGTCGTTAGACACGCTACGGGAGTAGACGAAGATGAAACCACTCGCAGCCGAATTCGTCGGCACGTTCTGGCTTGTCCTCGGCGGCTGCGGCAGCGCCGTCCTCGCCGCCGCCTTTCCCGACGTCGGCATCGGCCTTCTGGGCGTCTCGCTCGCCTTCGGCCTCACCGTCCTGACCATGGCCTACGCGCTCGGCGGCGTGTCGGGCGGGCACTTCAACCCGGCGGTCACGCTGGGCCTCGTCGTGGCGGGGCGCTTCGAGGCGGGCAAGGTGGCCGGCTACTGGCTCGCTCAGGTCGCTGGCGCGATCGCGGCGGCGGCAGTGCTCTACCTCATCGTCTCGGGTCAGGCGGGCTTCGCGGGCGTGGGGGGCTTTGCCTCAAACGGATACGGCGCGGCCTCGCCCGGCGGGTACGGGCTGACTTCGGCCTTCGTCACCGAAGTCGTGATGACCGCGGGTTTCCTGATCGTGATCCTGGGCGCCACGGCGCGCGGCGCGCCGGCGGGCTTTGCACCCATCGCCATCGGGCTGGCGCTCACGCTGATCCACCTCGTCTCGATCCCGGTGACCAACACTTCGGTGAACCCGGCCCGCTCGCTGGGCGTGGCGCTGTTCGCGGACGGGCCGGCGTTGGCGCAGCTCTGGCTCTTCTGGGCGGCCCCCCTGACCGGCGCCGCCCTCGGGGCCATCGTGGCCCGGGCTGTCCTGCCAGACAACGCCGCCTGAGGGGGTTGCCCGCAGCCTGCCCGTGCCTGCCGGGCGCGGGTCAGCTTCCGGCGGCGACCGAGACCGGCGCCGTCAGGTTTCTCGCGAAATGGCCGAGGCGGCGGTGGGTCTCGACGGTGCTCTCGATCAGGAAGCCGACGAGACCGCTGCGCAGTCCTTCCTCGAAGGTCTCCGCCCGCGCCGCGAGGATCGTGTTGATTCTCAGTGGCGCGCCGACGATCTCGTGCGCGACGACCTGCATCCGCCGGCACTCCTCCTCGATCGCGCCATAGGGCACGATCGCAGTGCCGAGCCCGCGCTCGACGATATGGCGCATCACGTCTGTCGACTTGACCGTATGCGCGACGTTCACCGGCACTCCGGCCGCGCGCGCCACGTCATGCACAAGCGCCATGACGGCCCCCGCGCTGCCGTAGAAGGCGAGGTCGGTCGCCAGCGCCTCGGCAAGGCCGATCCGGCGACTCTCGCGCGCCTGGTCGCGGGAGGTGACGAAGACCAGGTCCTCCTCGATGACTTCGTGGCAGCGCAGCCCCGGCCCGTGTTCCACCGGGCGGCAGATGGCGAAATCGAGGTCGCCTGCTTCGAGCTTTGCCACGAGGTCGGAAGACCAGCTCTCCACAAGGTCGATCGTGGTGCCCTTGAAGCGCCGGCCCACGCCGAAGACCACGTCGATCGCCATAACGCGGGCCGTGCTGGGAACCATCCCGAGCCGCAACACGCGCCGCCGGTCACGCTCGAACGGCGCGACGGCGCGCTCGGCCTCCTGCACGAGGTCAAGGATCTCGCGCGCCCTGCGGAACATCTCGGCTCCCGCCGAGGTCGGGCTCACGCCGCGGGAATGACGTTCCAGCAACGTCACGCCCAGCCGCTCCTCCATCGCCTTGATCTGCACGCTGAGCGCCGTCGTCGCGACGTTCAGCCGCTCGGCGGCGCGACGCATGTTGCCGGTCTCGACGATCACCACGAAGTACTGCATCTGCCGCAGCGTAAGGTTCAAGGCGATCCTCCTCGCAGCCTTGCGCCCCCGCCGCGGGGGCGAAATGAGGAACGGACGTTAGGTAAGCTGGGGTTCGGTGTCCAGTTTTCGATAACAGAGGGATCAGAATTCTGCAATGGACCGGCCTCGGCCGCATCCAATAGCCTGAATTCAATCGCAGGGTTATATCGGACGGTGAATACAACCTCACCGTGCCACGCTGCGAGAAAGCGTTCTGAGGGAGGAAAGACCTCACTGCATCCGGCGCGGGCCGGGCGGGGAGGTCGCCGAAGGACAACGACAGACAGGCGGAAACGGAGCGGACCCGACCTTGGGGACGCTGTTTCCGGTCGGGCGATGCACGCCATCGCCGGACTGTCCTTCGGGATGGAACGGCGCGGCTTTGCATCGGCCCTCGGCTGGCCCGGCGCAGGACATGCGCGGCGCCGGAGCGATTGGTTTGCGCCGGGATCGGACCGGGCATCGCCGACATGGCATCCGCGGCAGCGGAGACAGGGGAGAGACACGCAGATGGGCAAGACATTCGAGAGCGGACCGAAGATCCCAAGGCGCAAGCCGGCGCCGGCCGATGCCGGAACCGAAAGCGGCCTGAACCGGCGCGATTTCTTCCGGGCCGGCGCGGCCGCGGGTCTCGGCGCGGCGGCACTCGGCGCGCCGACAGTATCGGCTGCCCAGACCACCGACGGACTGCACTGGGACTATGAAGCCGACGTCGTCATCGCCGGCGGCGGCTGCGCGGGTCTCACCGCTGCAATCAAGGCCCGCGACGCGGGCGCATCGGTTCTGGTGGTGGACCAGAACTTCGACCTCGGCGGGCGGATGCTGCACTCGGGGTCCTACCTGTCGCTCGGCGGCGGCGACGCGATCCAGAAGCGTGACATGGCCGGGGAGGCCGACCCGGAAGGGTTCATCACCGTACCGCCCGCCGAGGATCCGGCCGAACTCGACGACAACGTCGACCTGCTCTTTACCGATGTCACGGACTGGTCGGTCGTCGATGGCAAGGCGCAGTCACCCTACCGCTACAACGAACGCGAGATGATGCGCGCCTGGGCCGAGAACTGCCCGCCCACACGCGAGTTCCTGATGGCGAATTATGTCCGGTTCACCCGGATCAGCGGCACCCACGGCGGCGGCGGACTCAGCCGGGCGCGGGCGCCTTATTGCTTCCTGATGCTGGGCGACCGGACCGATATAAAGGCCGGCACCATCACCGCCGAGGATGCCGGCGTGGCGCATGACGAGCGCACAAGCCCGATGGCGCCGGTGCAGATGGAGGACGCCTCGACCTTCGTCGGCCCGAACGCCCTGCGCAACGGCGTGGCGCTGGCCCGCCCGCTTGAGTTCTCGGCGCGTGAGAAGGGCGTGCAGTTCATGCTGAACCGCCGCTTCACCGAGGTGATCCGCGAGCAGCCCTTCTCGGGCCGTGTGGTGGGACTAAGGGCGACCTACTCGCCGCGCCTGCACCCCGACACGGGCGAGCGGCTGGAGAGCTTCTGGCAGAACGGCAACGTGGACGAGCGGCGCGAGACGATCACCATCCGCGCCCGGAAGGCTGTGATTCTCGCATCTGGTGGCCACGCTGGAAACCCTGAGTTCCGCAGCATGTTCTATCCCGCCATGCGCGAACCTGCCTTCCCGACCTCGGGCATGGCGCTGCAGGGTCCGGGCGGACAAGACGCGAGCGCGATAATCGCTGGCCTGCGCATCGGCGCCAACCTTGCCGGCATGCAGCAGAACCTCTCCTATCCCACGACCTTCCACATCTCGTCGCGGCTCGGCACACGCGATGCCTATACCGACATGATGCCGGGCCACCCGACCTTCGTGTTCCGCAAGTCCACGGGCCTCGCCGTCGGCAACGCCGGGTTCGAGGAGTTCATCGCGGTCAACCAGGTCGGCAAGCGGTTCTTCTCCGAAGTGCGCCTTCCCCGACGACCCGGCGGCAACCGCTATCCCGGCGACGGCGCCGCGCCCGGACAGGGGATGGACCACAAGCCGCTCGACTGGCGCAACTGCAGCCACGAGTGGATCCGGCAGAGCTACAACTACGACCACGGGCTCGACGCCGCGCTCGCCATCAACGAGGGCTCGCGGGCGCCGCACTACTATTCCGGGCCGCTCTGGGCGGTCTTCGACCAGGATGCGGTGACGCGCGCGGAATGGGAGCTGCGCTATCCCTACATCAACGAGTCGAACGGGTATGCCTTCAAGGCCGACACGATCGACGAGCTTGCGATGAAGGTGCACGCGGGTCACCCCTACCAGCGCGTGCCGCTGAGCCACCTCGCTGATACCGTCAACACTTGGAACGGCTACGTCGACGCCGGTGCCGACCCTGACTTCGAACGCGAGAAGGACGGGCCGATGCACAAGATCATGACCCCGCCGTTCTACGCCCTGTCGATCATGGTGATCTGGCACGACAGCTATGGCGGGCTGCGCTGCAACGGGCGGATGCAGGTGATCGACATGCAGGGCGCGCCGATCCCCGGCCTCTATGCCGGCGGCGAGGCGGTGGGCGGCTTCAACAAGCACGGCCTCGGCAAGGGGCACGTGATGGGTTTCATCGCGGGCACCTATGCCGCGGCGGAAGCCACCGGCTGACCAACGGCCGAAACAGGTCGCGTCCCGGCGGGCACACCGCCGGGACGCGCGTCTGACCAGGGAACACCGAAGCGCGCGAGAACCAGCATGACTGCAGCGGAACCGACCCCGACCTCCACCGACATCTCCGAAACCTCCCCCTGCCACATCGACCTCTGGCCCGAAACGGTGGATGCTGGGGCGACGCTGACGCTGTCGGCCATGCTCGACGCCGCCTTCGACCCCACAGGCTACGCGCTCGTCTACCGCGATGCCTCCCGATGCGAGGTGGGTCGAACGGCCTTCGCCGAGAACGAGGACGGAACCTGGACGACCGGCGGCCTTGCCCTGACCGCGCCTTCGGGGCCGGGCACCCACGTCTGGTCAGCGGTGCTCGTCCCCGAGGATGCCGTGGACGGGCCGGAGCAGGAGATCATCCTCGGCGCGGTCCAGGTGCCGGTGCGGGCGCATCTGATGAGCGTGGTGGTCTGGGACATCCCGTCGGCGATCCCGCGCGGCGAGGGTTTCGCGGTGCGCGTCGGGCTCAAGTGCACCGGCGGCTGCTGCTCGGCAGGCTGGGGGTACCGCATTCGCGACCACGAGGGGCGCGACCTCGCGGCCGGGCGGGTGGGCGATGAGCCCTGGGAGGGGACCGCGGCCCTGCACCATGCCGAAGTGATGCTGACGGCACCCGAGGGCGAGGGGCAGTTCACCTGGACAGCGGAGGCCGATCTGCCGGACGGTGCCCTGCCCCACGGCCACGGCGCCACTCCGTTTCGCGTGAACTCGGTTCCCTCTCCCGAGTTCCGTTTGAGCGTCCTTGCCGTCGATGCCGTCTCCGGGGAACCGGTGCGCCGCGCCAAGGTGGTGGCACATCCGTTCCGCACCCTCACCGACGAGCAGGGCCGTGCCGAGATGCTCATGCCGCGCGGCAGCTATGCGCTGTTCGTTTCGGGCAAGTCCTACTTTCCGTTCAAGGCCGAGGGCGATCTGAGCGGGGATCTGACGATCCGGGCGGAACTGCACATCGACCGCGAGTTCTCCGTCGCGGATGCCTGGAGCTGAGGCCGCATGGCCGGGAAAGGACCTGACATGACCTACCCCCAAGCGATGCGCGCGCTTGTCGTCGCCATCGGTGCCCTCGTCCCACTCGCGGCTTCGGCGCAGGGTGCCGTCGATCCCGCGGTAATGGCCGCGGGCGAGGCGATCTATCTGCAGCAATGCCAGATCTGCCACCGCGATCAGGGTCAGGGGATGCCGCCCGGCCTGCCCGCGATCAAGGAAAACGAGAACCTCGGCGACCTCTACATCATCGTCAAGAACCTCCACGAGGGACAGGGCACGATGCCCCCCTTCCCGACCCTGACGGCCGAGGAGATCGCGGCGGTCGCGACCTTTGTGCGCAACAGCTTCGGCAATGCCTACGGCGCCGCCGCCCCCGAGGAAGTCACCGCGACGCTTGCCGACCTGTTGCCCGCCGAGGAAACGCGAACGATCTGGGACGGCGTCTACACAGAGGCCCAGGCCGAGCGCGGCAAGGCGGTCTACAAGGGGCCCTGCGGCCTGTGCCATGGCACCCGGCTGAACGGCGCGCCAGACGACAATGACATGCGCCCCGCCCCGCCCCTTGCCCGCGCGAACTTCCTGCGGGTCTGGGAAGGGCGCAGTCTCGGCACGCTGTTTGCCTATTCCAGGACGACAATGCCGCAGGCCAACCCCGGGTTCATGCCCGAAGAGGACTACGCCGCGATCGTCGCACACATGTTGTCGGTAACGGGCGCGCCAGCGGGCGAGACCGAGCTGCCTGCCGATGTGCGCGCGCTCGGACACATCCTCATCGCGCCCGATCCGAACGGGTGAGCGCCGTGATCCGGCCACTCGGCCTCGGCTTGCTCGGCTGCCTTGCCACCGCCTCCGCTGGGGCGCAGACCTTGACGGAGGCACAGGCCGAAAGCGCGGCGACATGTTCGGTTGCGGCCTACGACGTGATCCTGAAGAACGAGGGCGACGCCCCGATCCCCGCAGGCACTGTCCTGACCTGGGAGGTCCGCTTCGCGCGGCTCGACGGCACGCACCGGCTCGAGGCCGACCTTGCGCCGGGTGGCATGGTCTACCTCACTGGCGCCCTCGTCTCGAGTTACCTCAACCCGCGCGTGCCCTGCCGCGCGGGAATCGCGGCCCCCTGATCGAACGGCAGACCCGCCGGCGTTCGCCAGTACCGGCGTGCCGGGCATTGCCGTCCTGGCCCCCTCGTCATGCACGTGCTGTTCGGCCGGGGCCGCATCGTCACCCTGATGGCCGAGGTCGGCGGCGCGGCGACAAGCATCCGCACTGGCCTGCGCGACGGCGACGACCGTCCACGCCTGTCGGGACCGGAAACAAGCGACGCGTCCGACCGGTCCCCACTTCGAGCCGCCCCGTTGCCCGCAGTCCAGGTCAGCGCCGCCAGACCACCGCGTTTTCGTGCCGCAGGATCAGCTGCTGCATCGCTCCGAACGACTGAACCACGAAGTCCGCGAACAGTCCCGCCGCCGGGTTTCCTGCGGAGTCCGCGCGTCGCAGGATGCCGAGGTGACGCTGTGGCTGGGGAATGTCGACCGGCAGTACGGTGATGCGGTTCTGCTTGCGCTCGGCGAAGACCACCGAAAAGGGCAGGATCGTCAAGGCATCGGTCTCGACCATGTAGTTCATCACGCTCAGAAGCGAGCCGCCCGAGTAGCGGATGTCGAGTTCCGCCGAGCCGACCGAGGAGCGGATCGCAAAAAGGTCCGCCAGAAGAGGCGACCCCGGCAGCGGCGCGATCCAGGGATAGCGCCCGAGGTCGCCGAGGTCCTGGCGCTTGGTCCGCAGGAGCGGGTGGCCGACGCGGCAGGCGACCACGTTGCGGGCCGCCAGGATCGGGTGGAAGTCCAGGCCCTCGGGCACACCGGAGGTGCCGAGGGGAACGATCCCGAGGTCGAGCTGGTCGGCGCCGAGGGCCAGGCTGACCTCGCGCAGGTTGCCGTAGCTCTGCTCGAATGTGACGTCGGGGTGCATGTTCTGGAAGCCCGCGATCATCCGGCTGATCATCGCGTCGATGAAGAACGGAACGCCCCCAACCCGCACCAGCCCGCGCGAACCGCGCAGGAGGCTCTGCACCGCCTCGGTTGCGCGGCGGCTCTCGGTCAGGATGTGGCGGCCGTGGGTGGCCAGTTGCAGGCCCAGGGGCGTGGCCTGCAGCGGGCGTCGGCCCTTGACGAACAGCGGCTTGCCCACGCGCGCCTCGAGTTGCATGAGCGACCGCGAGACCGCCGGTTGCGACAGCCCGAGCGCGGCGGCGCCGTTGCTGACGCTACCTGCGTCGACCACGGCGGACAGCTGCATCAGGTGGGTCTCGTTCAGCTTCATAACAGAATGATATATTCTTCACCGAAGAAGTCATCGGCGATGTGCAGCCGTGCCTCTACTCTTGCGTCCAGGGAGCGGGGGAACAGGTATGGACGGTCATGCGTCCGACACCGGCAAGGACGGGACGGCGGCGGAGTTGCGGGCGCGCCTGGGGCGCGCCGGGCCCGGCCGGCTGGCCGAGGCGGTGCGGCAGATCGTCGATCACGCCTTCGCGGTGCTGGAGGACCTCCAGCCGACCGAGACCGAGCTTGATGCGCTCGTGCAATTCCTGACCGACGTGGGATACGCCACCGACGCCCGGCGGCAGGAATGGGTGCTGCTGGCCGATGTCTTCGGCCTCTCGGCACGGGTGGGAGAGACCTGCGCCAACACCGCACCGGGCACCACGCCCGCCACCTTGCCCGGCCCGTTCTACCGGGCCGACGCGCCGCGGGCGGAGAACGGCGCAAGCCTGTGCCGCGACGGAGTGGGCACCCCGGTTTACGTGCGTGGCTCGGTCCGCGGCCGGTCCGGACAGCCCGTTGCGGGTGCCGTGGTCGAGGTCTGGCACGCCAACGGCGAAGGCCGCTACGAGAACCAGGATCCCGACGACCAGCCCGAGCACAACTTGCGCGGCCGCCTGACGACCGACGCCGAGGGGCGGTTCGCGTTCCGCTCGGTCCGTCCGGGCGGCTATGCCCTGCCGTCGGACGGGCCGGTCGGCCAGCTTGCCCGCAAGCTCGGGCTGTCGCTCGACCGGCCCGCGCACATCCATTTCGCCGTCTCCGCCCCCGGCTTCCGCCGGCTGGTGACAGCAATCTTCGACGGCAGCGACCCGGCCATTGGCCGCGACGCGCTGTTTGCCGTCCGGCCGCCGCTCATCGGGCAGTTCAGGCCCGGGCGCGAGGGCCTCACGCTCGACGTCGCTCTGGTCCTCGCCGCCGACGCCGCCCCCCACCCGCAACAGGAAGGATGACGCACATGGCCCTTGTCTCCGGGTTCCACCACCTGACGATGAGCACCCACGGCGCTCAGGACGACTTCGACTTCTTCACCGGCGCGCTCGGCCTGCACTCGATCAAGAAGACGGTGCTCTTCGACGGAACGGTCCCGGTCTATCACCTCTACTACGGCGCGCCGAACGGCGACGCCTCGACGATCCTCACCACGTTTCCTTTCAAGAAGCCCGGCATCTACGGCCGCCGCGGCACCAACCAGAGCCGGGCGATCCTGCTGTCGATCCCGGCGGGGGCGGCGGAGTTCTGGGTAGACCGTCTCAACGAAAGGGGCATCCACGCCGAGAAGGCAGATCGTTTCGGCCTGACGCGGGTAGTCTTCGCGCATCCCTGCGGCATCCCGCACGAACTGGTGGAGAACCCCGGCGACACCCGCGCGCCCATCGTGAACGAGGCCGAGGGCATTGGTCCGGCGCATGGCATCCGGGGCATCTACGGCGGGACGGTCGCGGTGATGGACGCCACCGCGATGGAGGAGTTCCTCGAGGGGGGAATGCAGTTCACCCGCGAGGCGGGCGACGACCGCGGCAGCATGTGGGTGGTGCCCGAGAACGAGGGCCTGCATTCGGTGATCGAGATCACCGTCGACCGCGAGAGCCCGCAGGGCACCTGGACACTCGCGGGCGGCACGATCCACCACCTCGCCTTCAACACCGGCGACGAGGAGAACCAGTACGCGCTCAAGGCGCGGCTGGAGGGGATGGGCTATACCGACGTCTCGGAACAGAAGGACCGCAACTACTTCAAGTCGATGTACATGCGCTCGCCCGGCGGCGCGCTGTTCGAGCTGGCCTGGACGGTGCCCGAGGGCTGGGCCAAGGACGAGGCCCCCGACGCCATTGGCAAGAGCCTCGTGTTCCCGCCGTGGTTCGAGGACCGAAAGGACGAGATGGTCGCCGGGCTGGAACCGCTGTCGTTCTGATGCCGGGCGTGGTGGATATCCTTCGCAGGGGCGCGGCGCCGGCCGGCGCGAGGGCGCTCTGCGTCTTCGTCCACGGCCGGGGCCAGAGCCCCGAGGAGATGGACGCGGAGGTGATCCGCCACCTCGCCCAGCCGGACGTGGCCTATGCGCTGCCCCGCGCGGGCGCGGCGACCTGGTATGCCGCACGCGCCACCGCACCCCTGACCGCGGTCACGCGAGCCGACCTCTCGGCCTCGCTATCGGGGCTTGCGGCGCTGATCGGGGCCTTGCGGTCCGAGGCGCCGGGGCGGCCGCTTGTGCTGGCCGGGTTCAGCCAGGGGGCATGCCTCGCGCTGGAGCACGCCTTCACCGGCACGGAGGCCCCCGACGCGGTTGCCGCGCTGACCGGGTGCCGGGTGGGCGTTACAGGCGATGCCCGGCCTGCGGCCCTGCCCTCGCGCCTGCCGGTCTACCTCTCGGGTGGAAGCGATGACCCCTGGATCCCGGTTTCCGCGATGGCCGAGGCGGCGTCGGAGCTGGGCCGCGCCGGTGCGGAGCTACGCACGGACCTGTTCCCCGACCGCCCGCACGCGGTCTCGTCGGCCGAGGTCGCGATGCTGGGCTCGATGCTTGCCGACCTTGCAGCCGGTCGAGCCCCCGGCTTCGGAACGCCCCGATGACCCGGCCGTTCGTCTTTCCCGGCCTCTCCACCCGCGTCGTCTTCGGCCACGGCACGCTGGCGCAGGTGCCCGACGAGGTCGCGAGACTGGGCCGATCCCGCGCCCTCGTTCTCTCGACTCCCCAGCAAGAGCCACAGGCGCAGGCGCTTGCCGCCGCGCTTGGAAACCGGGCGGCGGGCGTGTTCGCGGGCGCGGCCATGCACACGCCCCTCGACATCACCGAAAGAGCGGTCGCGGCCTTCCACGGCCATGGCGCCGATTGCGTCGTGAGCCTTGGCGGCGGCTCGACAACCGGGCTTGGCAAGGCCATCGCCACCCGCACCGGGGCCGCCCAGGTGGTGGTCCCGACGACCTATGCCGGCTCGGAGATGACCGACATCCTCGGCGAGACGGCGGGCGGCGAGAAGACCACGCGCCGCGACCCCTCGATCCGGCCCGAGGTGGTGGTCTACGACGTCGACCTGACGCTGTCGCTGCCCGTCGCGCTCACGATGACTTCGGCGCTGAACGCCATCGCGCACGCGATGGAGGGCTTCTATGCACCCGACCGGCACCCGATCACCGAGGCGCTTTCGCGCGAGGCGATGGCGGCATTCCGCGATGCGCTGCCGGTCCTCGCGGCCGATCCGGCGAACCGCGATGCCCGGTCGGCCGCGCTCTATGCCGCCTGGGGATGCTCTCTGACGCTCGGCCACGTGACGATGGCGCTGCACCACAAGCTTGCCCACGTGCTCGGCGGCAGCTTCGGCCTGCCGCACGCCGAAACCCACGCGGTGCTGCTGCCGCACACGACGGCCTACAACGAGGCCGCAGTGCCCGACCTGCTCGAACCGATCGCGCTCGTCTTCGGGCAGGCCCGTGCCGGAACCGCATTGTGGACCTTCGCCCGGTCGCTCGGCGCACCGCTGCGGCTTGCCGATCTCGGCCTGTCCGGGGCCGACCTCGACCGCGCCGCCGACATCGCGACCCGCAACCCCTATGCCAACCCCCGCCCACTGACCCGCGACGGTCTCCGGCGGCTCTTGCAGGACGCCTACGACGGGCGCTGCCCGGACTGAAAGAACGACAGACATGAGGGAGGACCACCACATGATCACCAGACGGAAGCTTCTGAAATCCGGGGCCGCCACGGGCCTCGCCATGGCCGCGCCGGGCCTCTGCGCACCCGCGATTGCGCAGGGTGCAAGGATCCGCATTGGCTATGTCAGCCCGCAGTCCGGGCCGCTGGCGGGTTTCGCGGAAAGCGATGCCTACAACATCGAGGCATTCCTGGCCACGAACGTCGGCCAGAACTTCGAGGTGATCGTCAAGGACAGCCAGTCCGACCCCAACCGCGCGGCTGCGGTGGCGAAGGACCTGATCGTCTCGGACGAGGTGAACCTGATGGTCGTCGCCTCGACCCCCGAGACGACGAACCCGGTCGCCACCACCTGCGAGGCGGAGGGGATGCCCGTGATCTCGACCAAGGCACCCTGGCAGCCCTGGTTCATCGGCCAGCAGGGCAACCCCGGCGATCCTGCCTCGTGGCGGCCGTTCGACTTCGCGTTCCACTACTTCTGGGGGCTGGAAGACGTGATCGCGGTGTTTCTCAACATGTGGAACCAGATCGAGACCAACAAGCAAGTCGGCGGCCTGTTTCCCAACGACGGCGACGGCAACGCCTGGGGCGACCCGAACGTGGGCGTCGGCCCCGGCTTCGCGGCACAGGGCTACACCCTCAGCGATCCCGGACGCTACCAGAACCTCAACGACGACTTCTCCGCCCAGATCAACGCCTTCAAGGCCGCGAACGCCGAGATCGTGACCGGCGTGGTGATCCCGCCCGACTTCACCACCTTCCGAAACCAGGCACTGCAGCAGGGCTTCAACCCCAAGATCATCACCGTCGCCAAGGCGATCCTCTTCCCGCAGTCGGTCGAGGCGCTGGGCGAGGCCGGGCACAACCTGTCGTCGGAAGTCTGGTGGAGCGCGCAGCACCCTTTCACATCCTCGCTCACCGGCCAATCGGCCGCCGATCTTGCGGCGGACTTCACGGCGAAGACGGGCCGCCCCTGGACCCAGCCGATCGGCTTCATCCACTCCCTCTTCGAGGTCGCCTCGAACGTGATGGGCCGGGTCTCGGACGTGACCGACGGCGATGCGGTCGCGGCCGCCATCGCGGCGACCGACCTCGACACGATGGTGGGCAAGGTGGCGTGGAACGGCGCGGGCGTGCCGGACTTCGCGGCGGCGAACGTGACAAAGACGCCACTGGTCGGCGGTCAGTGGCGGCGCAAGGACGACGGCACCTTCGACCTCGTCATCGTCGACAACCAGACCGCCCAGGAGATCCCGGCCGCTTCCACGATGGAAGCGCTGGCGTGATCGGTTTGCCCCCGGGGAAAATCCCGGGGGCACGGCACTCCGGGGGAAGCATGACGACGGTTCTCGACCTGCATTCGGTCTCGAAGAGTTTCGGCGCCCTCCGGGTGACCGACGGCGTGAGCTTTTCGGTGCCGAAGGGCGAGGCGCTGGGCATCATCGGGCCGAACGGCGCGGGCAAGTCGACGCTGTTCAACCTGATCACCGGCACCATCCTGCCCGACGAGGGGCGGATCTCGCTTCTCGGCCGTGACGCATCGCGGATGCCGGCGATGGAACGGGTGCGCCTGGGCGTGGGCCGCAGCTTTCAGATCCCGCAGCCCTTCGAAGGGCTGACAGTGTTCGAGAACCTGCTCACCGCCGCGGCCTATGGCCGGGGCAAGACCGAGCGGGCGGTTGCGGACGACTGCGCCGACATCCTGCGGGACACCGGCCTTCTGGCGAAGGCCAACCAACTCGCCGGGAGCCTGACGCTGCTCGACCGCAAGCGGCTGGAACTCGCCCGCGCGATGGCGACGGGGCCGGAGCTTCTGCTGCTCGACGAGATCGCCGGCGGGCTGACCGAGGCCGAGTGCCGGACGCTCGTCGGCACGATCCGGGCTCTTCACGCGACGGGCGTCACGATCATCTGGATCGAACACGTCCTGCACGCGCTAACTTCGGTGGTCGAACGGCTGGTGGTTCTCGACTTCGGGCGGGTGATCGGGATCGGCGCACCCGCGGAGATCATGGCCTCCCGGGAAGTGCGCGAGATCTATCTGGGGCTGGAGGTCTGAGGGATGCTCGAGACACGCGGCCTTACCGCCTGCTACGGCCAGTTCAAGGCGCTCTTCGGGATCGACCTGCGGGTCGGGCCGGGAGAATGCGTCGCGATCATCGGCGCGAACGGGGCGGGCAAGACGACGCTCCTGCGCTCGATCTGCGGTGTGCTGCGGAACGATCCCGGCATGGTGCTGCACCGGGGCGAGGCGATCGGCGCGGCGCCGGCCGAGCGGGTCCTTCGACGCGGCATCGCCATGGTGCCCGAAGGGCGGCGGCTGTTTCCGTCGCTATCGGTCGAGGAGAACCTGCTGATCGGTGGTCAGGTCCGTCGCGGCAGCGGGCGCTGGACGCTCGACGAGGTCTACCGGCTGTTCCCGATCCTGAAGGAGCGGCGGCACGCACCCGGCACCGCGCTTTCGGGCGGGCAGCAGCAGATGGTCGCCATCGGCCGCGCCCTGATGTCGAACCCGGACCTGCTCCTGTGCGACGAGATCAGCCTTGGCCTCGCGCCGGTGGTGATCCGCGACATCTACGCCGCGCTCCCCGCTATACGCGAGTCCGGCGCGGCGGTTGTGGTGGTCGAACAGGACATCGCCCGAGCGCTGTCGGTCGCCGACCGGGTCTATTGCCTGATGGAAGGCCGGGTGACGCTGGACGGCCGCGCCGCAGAGATGACCCGCGAGGCGATCCACGCCGCCTACTTCGGAGAACCCGCATGATCGCCTTGCCATGCCCTGCAGCCACAGCGCGCGCTGCCTCAAGCATTTGTTCAGCAACCGAAAATCAGGGAGTTGGGGGGAAAATGTTTCGCGCGCGAAACATTTCTGCGTCCAGGGTCACTGCCCCCTGCCCCCTTGCGCAGCCCCCCCACCCCCATCCCCTCCCCACGAGGGGGAGGGGAGGCGCTTGCGACCAGTCCGGCGAGCAGGGGCGGCGGTGTTTCCCCCGGCAGAGGGTCGGCCGATGATCTGGATCGACACTCTGGTGCAAGGCATTCTGCTCGGCGGGCTTTACGCCCTCTTCGCCGCCGGGCTGAGCCTGGTGTTCGGGATCATGCGGCTGGTCAACCTCGCGCATGGCGACCTGATCGTGGCGGCGGCCTTCATGATCCTGGTCGTCGTGCAGACCTTCGGGCTGAACCCGTTCCTCTCTGCCCTGATCGCCGCGCCCGCGATGTTCGCGCTGGGCTGGGCGCTGCAGCGCTTCATCCTGAACCGGGTGCTGGGCAAGGACATCCTGCCGCCCCTTCTCGTCACCTTCGGGCTTTCGGTCGCGCTCCAGAACGGCCTGCTCGAGATCTTCTCGGCCGACAGCCAGCGGCTCCGCGCCGGGCCGCTCGAAAGCGCCTCGATCGACCTCGGCGTGGTCACGGTGGGCACCATGCCGCTTCTCACCTTCGGCTCGGCGGTGGCGGCGATCTTCCTGCTGAACCGGATCTTCTACACCACCGCACTCGGCCGCGCCTTTCGCGCCACCTCCGACGATCCGGTCACGGCAAGCCTGATGGGCATCAACCCCAGGTCGGTCTTTGCCATCGCCACCGGGCTCGCGATGGTCATCGTCACTCTCGCCGCGCTCTACCTCGGCATGCGGTCGAACTTCGATCCCTCGATCGGCCCCGCGCGGCTGATCTACGCCTTCGAGGCGGTCATCATCGGCGGGCTGGGCAGCCTCTGGGGCACGCTCCTCGGCGGCGCGATCATCGGGGTGGCGCAGACGGTCGGGGCGCAGTTGAACCCCGAGTGGCAGGTGCTGGCGGGACACCTCGCCTTCCTCGCGGTGCTTCTCGTGCGGCCGCGGGGCCTGTTCCCCCGCGCGGTGGACTGAGGGCACAGGATGCAGGCCACCGTCACCACCCGCACCCGCGCCGGCACCCTCGCCGGCATCGCGGCACTGGCCCTCATCGCGCTCGGCCTCGTGCTCCCCGCCTTTGCCTCGCGCAGCCTGATCCAGGACCTGTTCTTCATCCTGACCATACTGACCCTCGCCCAGCTGTGGAACCTGATCGCGGGTTATGGCGGCATGGTCAGCGTCGGCCAGCAGGCCTTCGTCGGCATCGGAGCCTACGCGATGTTTGCCGGCGTGATCCTCTGGGGCTGGGACCCGCTGCCGGCGATCCTCCTGGGCGGGGCCGCCGCGCTGGCGCTGGCGGTACCGATGGCGTTCTTCGCCTTCCGGCTGCAGGGCGCCTACTTCGCCATCGGCACCTGGGTGATCGCCGAGGTGACGCGCCTGATCGTGGCCCAGTGGAAGACACTCGGCGGCGGCACCGGCACCTCGCTCCCGCGCGAGGCAACGTCGGACATCATCGGCGTCGCCGCAATCGCCGACCTCTTCGGGTTGCGCGAGGCGGCGGCGCGCGACGTGCTGGCCTACTGGCTGGCGCTGATCCTCGCTGTCGGGACAATGGCGGCGATCCATGCGCTCCTGCGCTCGCGCACGGGCCTCGCGCTGGCTGCCGTGCGCGACAACGACACGGCTGCGCAGTCGGTCGGCGTCAACGCGCGGAGGGTGAAGTGGCTGGTGTTCCTCGTCGCCGCCGCGATGACCGGCCTCGTCGGCGCGCTGATCTACATGCAGACCGCCCGCATCTCGCCCGATGCGGCCTTCAGCGTCACCAACTGGACCGCCTATGTCATCTTCATCACCGTCATCGGCGGGATCGGGCGCCTCGAGGGCCCCATCGTCGGGGTGCTGGTGTTCTGGGGGCTGCAGACCGCCTTCGCCGACTACGGCGCGTGGTATCTCCTCGCGCTCGGCGTCATCGCCATCGCCGTGATGCTGTTCGCACCGCGCGGCCTGTGGGGGCTCTTCGCCGACCGCACGGGGCTTGCCCTCTTTCCCGTCCAACGCCGCCTTATCCTGCAAGGAGCCGACAATGGCTGACATCACCACCGACGTCCTCATCATCGGAACCGGCCCCGCCGGAAGCGCCACGGCAGCGCTCCTTGCCTCGCAGGGGGTCGAGACGCTGGTGGTGAACCGCTACCGCTGGCTTGCCAACACGCCGCGCGCGCATATCACCAACCAACGTACGATGGAGGTGCTGCGCGACCTCGGGGCGGAGGTCGAGGCCGAGGCGATGCTGCACGCCACGCACCAGCACCTGATGGGCAACAACGTGTTCTGCGTGAGCCTCGCGGGCGAGGAACTCGGGCGGATGCAAAGCTGGGGCACCTCGCCGGAAAGCAAGGCCCGTCACCTGCGCGCGTCACCCTGCGAGATGAACGACCTGCCACAGACATTCATGGAGCCGATCCTGTTCTCGACGGCCTGCAGGCGCGGCGCGCAGAGCCGGATGAGCACCGAATACCTGCGCCACGAACAGGACGCGGACGGCGTGACGACGACCTGCCTCGACCGGCTGACGGGTCGCGAGATCGCGGTGCGGTCGAAGTACCTCGTCGGTGCCGACGGTGGCAACAGCCTCGTGGCCGAGCATGCAGGCCTTCCGTTCGAGGGCCGGATGGGCGTGGGCGGCAGCATGAACATCCTGTTCCGGGCCGACCTGTCGCAGTATGTCGCGCACCGGCCGTCCGTTCTCTATTGGGTGATGCAACCCGGTGCCGACGTCGGCGGGATCGGCATGGGGCTAGTCCGCATGGTCCGGCCCTGGAACGAATGGCTGATCGTCTGGGGCTACGACATCAGCCAGCCCGCGCCGGTCGTCGACGCGGCGCTGGCGACGCAGGTCGCGCGCCAACTGGTGGGCGTGCACGACCTCGAGATCGACCTGCTCTCGGCAAACACCTGGACGGTGAACAACTGCTACGCCACGCACATGCAGAAGGATCGCGTGTTCATCATGGGCGATGCCGCGCACCGGCATCCGCCGTCGAACGGCCTCGGCTCGAACACCTCGATCCAGGACGGGTTCAACCTGGCGTGGAAGCTGGCGGCCGTGGTGAAAGGGCAGGCCACGGCAACGCTGCTGGAGAGCTACAGCGACGAGCGCGCGCCCGTCGCGAAACAGATCGTGACCCGTGCCAACCAGTCGATCGCCGAGTTCGGACCGATCTTCGAGGCCCTGGGCATGGACGGCGGCGTCGACCACGACCGCATCGAGCGCAGCATGGCTGCCCGCTGCGATGCGACCGACGCGGGTGAGAAGCAGCGTGCGGCGCTGCGCAAGGCGATCGACTTCAAGGTCTACGAATTCGACTGCCACGGGGTCGAGATGAACCAGCGCTATGCCTCGTCGGCGGTCGTGACCGATGGCGAGGCCGCACCCGCACCAAACGCCGACATGGAGCTCTTCTACCAGCCCACCACGCTCCCCGGCGCGCGCCTGCCGCACGCCTGGGTCCATGACCGCAAGGGCGCCCGGCACTCGACGCTCGACCTCTGCGGACGGGGGCAGTTCACGCTGCTCACCGGGATCGGCGGCGCGGGCTGGGTCAACGCGGCGCAAGAGGTGGGCGCGGCACTCGGCCTGCCGATCCGCACCGTCACCATCGGCCCGCGCGCGGACTTCGAGGACCATCTGGGCGACTGGGACAAGGTGCGCGGGATCAGGGATGCCGGCTGCCTTCTCGTGCGCCCCGATCACCACATCGCCTGGCGCAGCCACGACCCGGCCACCAACCCGGTGGCGGAGTTGACACATGTGCTAACCTCCATTCTGGGGCGCTGAGGATGGAGCCGGGATTCTTTGCCGAGCACAACTCGGCCGAAGTCGTGATCGCGCGAAATGCCGGGACAGGGAATGCCCGGCTGGCCGAGGTGATGGCCATCCTGACCCGCCACCTGCACGCAGCGGTCAAGGAGATCGAGCCGACCGAGGCGGAATGGTTCGAGGCGATCCGCTTTCTCACCGCGACAGGCCAGATGTGCAGTGACTGGCGGCAGGAATACATCCTGCTGTCGGACATTCTCGGCGTCTCGATGCTGGTCGACGCGATCAACAACCGCAAGCCCAGCGGGGCCAGCGAGAGCACCGTTCTCGGCCCGTTCCACGTGGCCGACGCGCCGGAACTCCCGATGGGCGCCGACATCTGCCTCGACCAGAAGGGCGACCCGATGCTGGTGCGCGGCACGATCCGCTCGACCGACGGGCGCCCGCTGGAGGGCGTGAAGATCGACGTCTGGCAGGCCAACGACGAGGGCTTCTATGACGTGCAGCAGAAGGGACTGCAGCCCGACTTCAACCTGCGCGGCGTGTTTCGCACCGGGGCGGACGGGCGCTACTGGTTCAGGGGTGTCAAGCCGAAGTTCTACCCGATCCCCGACGACGGGCCGGTGGGCAAGCTGCTGCGGGCGCTCGGGCGTCATCCCTACAGGCCGGCGCACCTGCACTACATTCTCGAGGCCGCGGGACACGACCGGCTGGTGACGCATATCTTCGACCCCGACGATCCCTACATCGCGACGGATGCGGTGTTCGGCGTGAAGGAGAGCCTTCTGGCCACCTTCCGCTGGATCGAAAACCCTTCGGCCATCGCCGAGACGGGATTTGACGCATCCTTCTTCCTCGTGGAGCACGACTTCGTCCTTGCCCCCACGCGTTGACCCGCTCCGGGGGTGCCGGGATGCCGCGTTGAGCGCCTGCGACCGCTCCTCTAGGGTCGGAGGCAGCCACTCCGGACGGGCAGCCACAGATGGAACCCCTCGACCGCCGCGCCGCGCTGCTTCTTGCCATCGCAGGAGCGGGCCTGATCGCGGGCATCGCCGCGCATACCGGCGGACGGCCGGACCTCGCGACGCTTCTGTGGACCGCTGGCGTCCTGCCGGTCCTCGCCGCGCTCGCCTGGGAGATCGTCGCGAGCCTGCGCGCGGGCGATGTGGGCCTCGACATCGTCGCGGCGCTGTCGATGTCGGCCGCGCTGGTGTTCGGCGAGACGCTGGCGGCGGCGGTCGTGGCGGTCATGTACGCCGGCGGGACCTTCCTCGAGGCCTTCGCGGCCGGCCGGGCGCGGCGCGAGATGACCGGGCTTCTGGCGCGCGCCCCGCGCAGCACGCTGCGTCACCAGAACGGCGGACTGGTCGAGGTGGAGATCGGTGCGGTGCGGCCGGGCGACCGGCTGATGATCCGGCAGGGTGACATCCTGCCGGTCGACGGCGCGGTCGCTGCGGGCACAGCGGTGCTCGACCTGTCGGCGCTGACGGGAGAGCCGATGCCGGTCCGGCTCGGCCCCGGAGAGGCGGCGCTGAGCGGTGCTGCGAACGCGGGCGGGGCCTTCGACCTGATCGCCGCGCGGCGGGCGGACGAGAGCACCTATGCCGGAATCGTCCGCCTCGTGGAAGCTGCGCAGAGGTCGAAGGCGCCGATGGCGCGGCTGGCAGACCGCTACGCGCTGGGGTTCCTCGCGGTGACGGTGGCAATCGCGGGAACGGCCTGGGCCCTGTCGGGCGATCCGGTGCGGGCGGTCGCGGTGCTGGTGGTGGCGACCCCTTGCCCGTTGATCCTCGCGGTGCCGGTGGCGCTTGTGTCGGGGCTGTCGCGGGCAGCGCGCTATGGGGTGCTGATCAAGGGCGGCAAGGCGCTGGAGACGATGGCGCGGG
>CAZOHN010000012.1:31462-36480 GCA_964579325.1 uncultured Rhodobacterales bacterium | reverse complement strand
CCCGGCGGGCGGTGCCGGGGGTCCGGAAGCTCGCCGGGGATGACCGCGAAGCGGTGGTCGAGCGGCGGTGCGGTGCGGGGCGCGTCGAGGCCCACGTCGCAGGCAAAAAGCGCGGCGGTGTAGGGATGCGCGGGATGCGCCACGACGGCGCCGACCGATCCCTGCTCGACCACCTCGCCGGCGTAGAGCATGGCGACCTCGTCACAGTAGCGGGCGACGAGGCCGAGGGAATGAGTGATGAGCAGGATCGAACAGCCGATCTCGTCGCGCAGGCCGCAGAGCCTCTCCATCACCTGCGCCTCGACAGTGACGTCGAGCGCGGTAGTTGGTTCGTCGGCGATGAGGAGGCGGGGGCGGGCCAGAAGCGCCATCGCGATCACGACGCGCTGGCGCATGCCTCCCGAGAGCGCGTGCGGATGGGCGCGAAGTTGTGCCTCGGGCCGGTCGAGCCCCACCGCCTCGAGCGCGGCGATGGCGCGGGCGCGGCGGGTGGTGCGGTCGAGGTCGGGCGCGCGCAGGCGCAGCACCTCGTTGAGGTGCGCGCCTACGGTGAACAAGGGGTTGAGCGAGGCAGCGGGGTCCTGGAACACCATCGCGATGTCGCGGCCGCGCAGCGCCGTGAGGGCGGCGACGTCGGTGCAGGCGAGGCTTTGCCCGCCGAAGTCGAGCAAGCCGCCCCCGACCCGCGCGTTTGCGGCGAGGAGGCCCATCAGGGCGAGCGCCACGGTGGACTTGCCGCTGCCGGATTCGCCCACGAGCCCCACGACCGAGCGCGGCGGGATCGTGAGAGATACGTCGCGCAAAACCGGCGCTGGGGGCATGCCGGGGCTGGAGAAGGAGACCGAGAGGTTCCGAAGGTCGATGCGGTCCGGGGGTGGCGGGGCGGTCATCGCAGGCCCCCCTTGAGCGTCGGGTCGACCGCATCGCGCAGCGCCTCGCCCAGAAGCGTGCAGCCGAGCGTCGCGATGGCCAGCACGGCGGCGGCGCCGGCGATCTGCCAGGGCGAGTCGTTGAGGAAGACGTAGCCGTCGCGGATCAGGGTGCCGAGGCTGGTGGCGGGTGGCTGCACGCCCAGCCCGATGAACGACATCGCCGCCTCGATGGTGATGACGACGGGCAGGTTCATGCTGGCCAGCACGATCATCGGGCCGATGATGTTGGGGATGACGTGGCGCAGCACGATGGTGAGCCGCGACAGGCCCATCAGGCGCGCGGCCTCGATGAACGGCCGGGACTTGAGTGCGAGCGCCTGGCTCCGCGCGACGCGGCTGAACTGCGGCAGGAAGGCGAGCGCGATCACCACCACGAGCTTGCCCATGCCGGGGCCGTAGAGCGCCACGAGGGCGAAGATCAGGATGTAGATCGGAAAGGCGCTGATCATGTCGAGGACCGCGATGATCGCCCGGTCGATCAGACCGCCTGCCATCGCGGCGGTGGCGCCGACGACAAGGCCCGCTGCGAGCGACAGCATCACTACGACTGTGGCGATGCCGAGGGCCGAGCGGGTGCCGACCGCGACCCGGGCCAGCAGGTCGCGCCCGAGGTTGTCTGCGCCGAGCGGGTGGGTGAGCGAGGGGCCGGAAAAGCGTGAGGGCACGTCGATCCGGTTGGGGTCGGGGGTGACGAGCGGCCCGACGAGCGCCAGCAGCAGGACCAGCGCCACGAGGACCGTTCCGGCCCTTCCGCCGCGTTCCGCCCAGAGTGCGCGGAGGGCGGCGGTCATTGCGTGTCGCGCCCCAGAGCGCGGCGCACCTGCGGGTCGATCAGCGCGTTGAACAGGTCGACCGCGATGTTGGCGAGGACATAGACGACCACGATCACCAGCGTTGTCGCCTGAACCACCGCGAAATTGCGCGAGGCGACGGCATTGAAGGCGAGCGTGCCCAGGCCGGGGCGGTTGAAGATGATCTCGGCGAAGATCGCCGCGCCGATCAGGTCGCCCACCGCGATGCCGAGGATCGCGACGAGCGGGACGAGGGCCGGGCGCAGCGCGAAGATCAGCAGGATGCGCCATTCCGGTACGCCATAGGCGCGGAGCGTGCGGATGTGCGGTTCGGCCAGGACGCCGAGGAGGGCGGCGCGCACCAGTCGTGCGATGTAGCCCATCCAGCCGAGCGCCAGCGCGACGGAGGGCAGGACGAGATGTGCGAGGCGGTCGCCGACGTCGCCCGGTTCGCCCGCGCCGGCGACCGGCAGCCAGTCGAGCGCGAGCGAGAAGATCAGGAGCAGCACGATCGCGACGACGAAGCTGGGCGTGGTGATGAGGATCACCGAGAGGACGCCGAGGATACGGTCGGCCCAGGAGCCTGGGCGGACTGCCGCCAGCACGCCCAGCGGGATGCCCGCCGCGAGGCTGAGGGCCAGCGCGGCGGCGGCGAGTTGCAGCGTATTGGGCATCACTTCGGAGACCACCGTCAGGATCGGCCTGCCCGAGATCACATCGGTGCCGAAGTCGCCGGTGAGGGCGCGCGTGAGGAACAGCCACGCCTGTTCCCACACCGGCCGGTCGAGGCCCATCCGCTCGTTCAGTATGGCGCGGAGTTCGGGCGTTGCACGCGGGCCGTAGAGCACCGAGGCGATGTCACCTGGCACGAACTGGATCAGCAGGAACAGCAGGATCACCGCGCCGACAACGGTCACGGCCCCGGCGGCGAGCCGCCGCCAGAGGAACCCGAACAGGTCGCCCACGCCGTCCGGTCCGGTCACGCCGGGCGGAAGAACCTGAACTGCCAGTTCACGCCGTTGGGCAGGAACGACGGTTGCAGCGAGGTCGCGTGCCCGTAGACGTGCACGCCGTGGGTGATCCAGACGCAGGAGGCGCTTTCGTCGAGAAGCTCCTGCATTCGGATGTATTTCGCCGTCCGCTCGGCCGTATCGACAGTCGCGGCGGCCTCGGCGTGCAGCTGGTCGAACTCGGCGCTGACCCAGCGCTGCCAGTTCCAGATGCCGACCTGGCTGGCGAGGAACCATTGCGTCTGGAAGCTCGGGTCGAACTTTGACTCGTAGGGGATGAGTGTCAGCTCTAGGTCCTTCGAGGCGTCGTCGGAGCCCATCGCCCAGTAGGCGCCGGGGTCGAGCGCGCTGATCGTCACGTTGATCCCGATCTCGGCGAGGTTGGCCTGCACGATGGCGGCGGTCGCCTGCGAGATCGGGTCGTTGAGGCAGGTGAAGGTCAGCGCGATGCCACTCTGGCCGCTTTCGGCGAGAAGCGCCCGGGCCGCCTCCACGTCGCGGGTGTAGACCGGCGCGCCGGCCCAGTGGCCCAGGAGCGGCGGCGCGAGGAGGGTCTTGGCGCGCGCGACCTTGCCGCCGTAGGCGCCCGCGATGATCGTGTCGACGTCGACGGCAAGCCGGATCGCCTGCCGGACCTTGAGGTCCTGCAGGGCCCCCTTCTCGACGTTCATGCCGACCCAGGTGTAGCCGATGCCGTCGATCCGCACCGGCGCGATTGCATCGCGTCCCGCAAGCTGGTCCTCGTCCGTCACTTCGATCTTCGCCAGCGCCACCTCGCCCGCCATCAGCGACAGGAGCGCGGTGCGCGATTCCGCGATGGGCCGGGCCTCGATCCGGGCGTAGGCGGGGGTGTCGGCGCCGGTGTAGTCGGGGTTGGCCTCGAGCACGATCCGTTCGCGCGGGCGCCATTCTGCGAACATGTAGGGGCCCGATCCGATGGCGCGGGTAGCCATCGCCTCGGCGCCGAGCTCCTCGAACGCCTTGCGCGACAGCAGCGACCCCGACCCGTCGCAGATGCCGATCACGAAGAGTGCGGGCGCAGGGTTCTTGAGGATCAGCTTGCCGGTGTAGGTGCCGGTGACCTCGACGCGGTCGAGGGCGCTGAAATCGTCGGCGTAGGGCGTGGCGCTGCCGTCGGGGCCGGGGGTGATGATGCGCTCGTAGGTGAATTTCACGTCATCGGCGGTCAGTTCGCCATAGCCGCCATGGAACATCTGGCCGGGGTGCAGCTCGAACTCGATCTCGGTGTCCGAGACCTGGGTGATGGTCTTTGCCGCCTCGGGCTCCCATTCCAGCGACCCCGGCTTGAAGCGGGCGAGGCGCTGGCAGACGCTGGAGAGGATGTTGTCCTCGACCGGGCCGACGCGGAATGCGGGGTCGACGTTCACGATGTCGCCGGGAAGCGCGACGACAAGCGATGTGGCGTCCTGCGCCAGCACCGGGAAACCGAGGACGGTGGGCGCGAGGGTGGCGGCGGCCGAGGTGGCGAGGAACTGGCGGCGGGTGGGAGATGTCGTCATGGCATCGGTCCTTCGTGCAGGGGGCGGCCGCGGGCAATGCGGCGGGTCGGGGTGTCACCCGTGGTCGCGGGGGATCGTCTCGGAGAACAGGCGGCGGGCGAAGACCTCGTCGCCGTCATGGGCGAGGAGTTCTCCGGTGACGTGGAAGTGCGTGGTGTCGCAGGTCACGGTGAGCGTGGTGCGTAGGCGGGCGTCCCAGTCGGCGCGCGCGAAACGCGTGGTATACACCGAGGCGAAGCGGGCCGAGGACGGGTCGTCGGGGTGAATCACCATCTCGCGGGCGTGGGTGGAGCTGACCTCGGTCCCGATCTCTTCGATCCGGGTGGTTCCGTCGTCGCTGAGGGTGGAGAGCGTCATCTCGCCGGTCGCCACGTCGACGGTGCGGCGTCGCTCCTGCCGTCCCGGAGCGAGGGTTGTCGTCGCGCCGACCCCGGCCATCGCCGGGGGCTCGAAGGTGACCTCAGCGGTGGGCCAGTCGTCAGGCATCAGCGGCAGGCTGAGCCGGCTTGCGCCGGGGTCGATGTGCAGGGTGGTGACCTCGGGTGCGGGCCAGACCATCGGCCAGAGCGCCGAGGAGATGGCGAGCCTGAGGCGATGCCCGGCCGGGATCACCTGTGCGACGGGCTTGAGTTCGACGGCGACGTCGTAGAAACGTCCCGGTTCCAGTTGTTCGGGGCTTTCGCTGCTGTCCCGATGGGTCAGGTTCAGCACGCCGAAGGTGACGAAGGTCGAGGTGCCGTCGGGGGCGACGTCGGTCACGCGGAC
>CAZOHN010000012.1:0-31362 GCA_964579325.1 uncultured Rhodobacterales bacterium | reverse complement strand
CGCCGAAGGTGACGAAGGTCGAGGTGCCGTCGGGGGCGACGTCGGTCACGCGGACGGCCACTTGTGCGACCGGCCGGTCGGCGCTGATCCGCAGCCGCGCCCAGCCGGTGCCGAGGATCGTGAGCGGTGCGTCGAGCGGCGCGTGGTCGAAGCAGAGCGAGAGGGCATCGTCGAGCCGCTGGTCGACCGAGCCGTCGGGCGCGACCCGGCCCTGGCCGTAGGGGCACCAGTCCTGCGCGGTCTGGCCCACGGGGAGGGGCGAACGGAGGAGGAAGGGCGGCCCCTCGGCGGCCGGTCCACGCCCGAGCTTAAGGTCAGCGCCGAGGGTGAAATCGTGCAAGGGCGGTGCATCGCCCGGCCAGCTTTCCAGCCCGATCCAGCGGCCCGGGCGCTGCGGTGCGACCGGGTCGGGCGAGAGCGGATCCATGACGTAGAGCCGCATCGCGGGGTCAGCCTCGACGCCCCGGTCGATGCCACGCAGCCAATGGTCCCACCAGCGCAGGCACTCCTGAAGGAAGCCGATGGCGGGGCCGGGAAAGCCGATCTCGGGCGTCTTGTGACCCCAGGGGCCGATCAGGCCCTTGCACGGAGCGGTGAGGTTCTCGACGAGGTTGAACACGGTGCGGGTGTAGCCATCCAGCCAGCCGCCCACCGCCAGCACGGGGCAGTCGATGGCATCCCAGTCCTCGCAGACTGAACCGTGTTTCCAGAAGGCGTCGCGGCGCTGGTGGCGCGTCCATGTTGCGGGGGGCAGGACGAGGTTGTCGATCCTGTCCCGCCACATCGCGCGCCAGCGGCCCTCGCCGACCACGGCGGGGTCGGGCGGAAGCGCGCAGAAGGTGAAGAAGGCGCTGCCCCAGGTGAAGTTGTTGTCGATCAGGCAGCCGCCCATGTAGTGCGCGTCGCAGGCGAAGCGGTCATCGGTCGAATACATGCTGACGATGGCCTTGAGCGCGGGCGGTCGCCGGGCGGCGGCCTGTAGCGCCGAGAAGCCGCCCCAGGAATGGCCGATCATGCCCACCGCGCCGGTGCACCAGTCCTGTGCGGCGAGCCAGGCGATGATCTCGCAGGCGTCGTCCTGTTCGCGGGCGACGTATTCGTCGCCGATCAGGCCATCTGAATCGCCGGTCCCGGCGATGTCGACCCGTGCGCAGGCGTAGCCTCGGGCGGCGAACCACAGCATCATGCGGTCGTCGCCCAGCCGCGTGCCGTCGCGACGGCGGTAGGGGATGTATTCGAGGATCGCGGGCGCAGGATCGGAGGAGGCCGGCAGGAACAGGCGCGCCGCGAGGCGGCGCCCGTCGGCCATCGGGATCCAGGCGGTTTCGACCGTTCTGGCACCGTCCCGTGTGGAGGAATCGCGTTCTGCGTCCAAGTGTTTGCCCCTCTCGCCCGGACATTGGAGACGCCGCGGTCGGGGTTCGTCAATCGCCATTCGCCGCGGCAGGCCCGAAAGGTGCGGTGGCCGCCGGAATGCCCGCCGAACGGGCAGCCGCGCCGCCGGTGCCGGTCAACCCCGGTCGAGCGTGGCGATGAAGCGCGAGAACAGCTCGCCCTGCGAGCTGATGCGCAGCTTGGCATAGATGTTGCGCCGGTGGATCCGAACGGTGCCGGAACTGATGTTCAGGGCGTGGCCCACCGCTTCGGCGGAGTGGCCGCGCAGGGTGTATTCGACCACCTCGCGCTCGCGCGGGGTCAGGATGCCTTCGCCGAAGCCGCGGAGCGAGCGTTCGACCCGGTCCTGTCCCGGCCTGCCCGCACCTTCGGTGCCGCGGTCGAACCGGCCGGAGAGGTCCTTCCAGTGCTGCCCGACAGCCGCCTCGACGATCGGCCGCCAGCGCTGGAGGAGCCGCATCTCGCGGGCCGTGAAGATCCGGTCCTGCCGCATGAGCGACAGCACCACCATGCTGCCCTTTCCGGTATCGACGAGAAACCCGATCTCCTCGGCCAGCCCGGTCCTGACGTAGTAGTTGCGGAAGTATTCGCCCTGGTAGAACCGGTCGGGGGCGAGGTCGCGCAGGCGGTAGAGGCCCGGCGCGACCGGTTTGGTCGCGGCCTGGTAGAACGGGTCGAGCAGGTAGGGGCCTGCCTGATAATCGGTCACGAAGACCTTGCGGCGGTCATCGGGAAAGTCATCGTGAAGGTCGAGCGGCCGGGCCGTGCCGCGGTAGCCGAACACAACGGTGAAGGTGTACGGCACGATCTGGCGCAGGGCCTCGGCAAGGCGTTCGGCGAAGTCGGGCCCGCCCGTCGCGGCGATGAGGGCTCCGATCCGGGCATGGATTTCCGCCCCTTCCGCCATCCGTTCCGACCTCTCTGCCATATGCGTTTTGGGGTATATACACCCAATGCGGGGTTTCCTACGGTTCGGATGCCTTTCCAGCATAGAACCCGGAATGTCGCCAGCACCCGAAAGCGCGCCGCCGATTGCCGAATTCCGCCGTGCGAGCAAGCGTTTCGGCGCTGTTCTGGCGGCACGGGCGCTGGACCTTTCGATACGGCGCGGCGAGTTCCTGTCGTTCCTCGGCCCCTCGGGCTGCGGCAAGACCACCGCGCTCAGGATGCTGGCGGGGTTCGAGGCGCCCAGCGAGGGCGAGGTGCTGATCGACGGGGCGGTGGTCAACGGACTGCCCGCGCATCGCCGCCCGGTGAACATGGTGTTCCAGCACTACGCGCTGTTTCCCCACCTCAGTGTCTTTGACAACATCGCCTACGGCCTGCGCCAGCGCCGCCCCAGGCCGCCCGAGGACGAGGTGCGCCGCGCGGTGGACGAGGCGCTGGAGACGGTACGCCTGTCGGGGTTCGGCGCGCGCCGGACCTGGGAGATGTCGGGTGGCCAGCAGCAGCGGGTGGCACTGGCGCGGGCCATCGTCAACAAGCCCAAGCTGCTGCTGCTGGACGAGCCGATGGCCGCGCTCGACCGCAAGCTGCGCCGCGACATGCAGATCGAGCTGCAATCGTTGCAGCGGCTTCTCGGCATTACCTTCGTCCTCGTCACCCATGACCAGGAGGAGGCGCTTTCGATGTCGGACCGGATCGTGGTGATGCGCGAGGGATGTATCGTGCAGGTCGGCGGACCACGCGACCTCTACGACGCGCCGCGCAACCGCTATGTGGCCGATTTCGTGGGCAAGTCGAATTTTTTCCCGGGGCGGCTGGAGGCGGATGACGCGGGACTGGGCCGGGTGACGCTGGCTGCCGGGCCGACCGTGACCGGCCGGGTCTCGGGGGCGCCGGCGACCGGCGCGGCGGTCTCGGTCAGCCTGCGGCCCGAACAGATCGCGCTGACGCGGGCTGCGCCGGAGGCGGTCGCGGATCGGACAGCACTGGCCGTCAGCGTGGTGCACCGTATCTTTCTGGGCGAGCACACCGAGTATCTCGTGAGGAACGAGGCGGTGGGCGAGTTCCTCGTCCTGGTTCCCCGGCAGGCCGAGGCCGCCGAGGGCGGGTTCGACCCCGGGGACGGCGCGACCGCCGCCTGGGAGGGCAGGGCGCCATTGATCCTCGCCGATGACTGACGACGAAACCCCAACACAAGGGAGCACGACAATGACCGACAGGAAGGACACGATCTCGAAACAGCAGTTCATGCGGGAGCTTTGGCGCCTGAAGCGCGGCTCGGTCACGCGGCGCCATTTCCTCGGCGTCACCGGACTTGGTGCGGCGACGGCGGTGCTGTCGGCGGCGATGCCGGGCCTGCGCCCGCGTCCCGCCTTCGCCCAGGGGTCGATCGGCGACCGCGTGGTGATGGCGACATGGCCGAATTACCACGACGCGGCGAACTTCGACGCCTTCCGCGAGGCGACCGGCGCGGCGGTGGACATGAACGTGTTCGGCTCGAACGAGGAGATGCTGGCCAAGCTGCAGGCCGGCGGATCGGGCTGGGACGTGTTCGTGCCGACGAACTACACGATCACGACCTATGTCTCGGAAGACCTGATCGAGCCGCTCGACCTGTCGCGGATCCCGAACTATGACGCGGCCTCGTTCGACCCGCGCTTCGCCGGGCCGGGCACGGTGGACGGCAAGGTCTATGCGGTGCCGAAGAACTGGGGCACCACCGGGTTCGCGGTGAATACCGCGCAGCTGGGCGGCCTGCCCAAGCCCACGTCCTGGAAGGAGTTCTGGGACATCACGCGTGCCGAGTTCTCGGGCCGGACGATGGTGCACGACTACCAGCTGACCACCATCGGAAACGCGCTGAAATACTTCGGGTATTCGTTCAACTCCATCGACCCCGCGGAACTCGCCGAAGCCGAGAAGCTCTTGATCGACGTCAAGCCGCATCTCTTCGCGATCAACTCCGACTACCAGCCCTCAATGCGCTCGGGCGATGCCTGGATGACGATCTGCTGGACCGGTGACGGCAAGCAGCTGAACCGCGACATGCCCGAGATCGAGTATGTGCTGGGCCGCGAGGGCGGCGAACTCTGGTCAGACTTCTACGCGATCCCGAAGGGCGCGCCGCATCTCGACGCGGCCTATGCGCTGATCGACTTCCTGCTCGCCCCCGAGGTCAACGCCCGCGAGGCGCTGTTCCACGGCTATCCGGTGCCGGATTCGCGTCTGGATGCGCTGTTGCCGGCGGAGGTTCTGAACGACCCGATCCTTTACCCGGCGGCCGATCTGCTCGACGCGCTGGAGTTCGGCGCGGCGGTCACGCTGACCGATCCCAACCGCGCCGAACTGATGGCGCGCTTCAAGTCGGCCTGAGGCGGCGGAGATGAAGCCTTCGCTGAAGACGACGCTGCTCTTGTTGCCGGCGGGGGCGTGGCTGGTGGCCATGCTGGTCCTGCCGCTGCTGGTGGTGTTCGTCTTCAGCTTCGGCGAGAGGGGGCCGGCCGGCGGCTATGTGCCGGCCCTCACGCTCGACAACTACCTCAACCTCGGCGCCCGCTGGACGGCGTTTCGCAACACGCTCACGCTGGCCCCCATCGGCACGCTCCTGTGCCTCGTGATCGCCTATCCGCTGGCCTATTTCCTCGCCGTGCAGACCGGACCCCGGTGGCGCACGGTGCTCCTGATCCTCGTGATCGTGCCGTTCTGGACCTCGATCCTGATCCGCACCTATGCCTGGATCTTCCTCCTTGGCGGCCGGGGCCTCCCGGCGCTGATCGACGCGCTGGGGCTGGGGCAGGTGCAACTGATCAACACACCCGCTGCCGTGCTGATCGGCATTGTCTATGGCTATCTGCCGCTGATGGTCTTTCCGATCTACGTCTCGCTGGAAAAGCTCGACAAGCGGCTTCTGGAGGCGTCCTCCGACCTCGGCTCGCCGCCCTGGCGCAGTTTCCTGCAGGTCACGCTGCCGCTCTCGATGCCGGGGGTGGCGACGGGGTGCATGCTGGTCTTCATCCTGCTGATGGGCGAGTTCCTGATCCCTGCCATGCTGGGCGGTGGCAAGGTCTTCTTCGTCGGCAACGCGCTCGTCGACCTGTTCCTGCAGTCGCGCAACTGGGCCTTCGGGTCGGCGGTGGCGATGGCGCTGGTGATCGTGATGCTGGTCACCGTGACCCTCTACATGCGCTTCACCCGTCGCTACGCGGGCGCCCGCGATGACGTCTCGTTGATGTGAGGCGGGCATGAGGACCTACGCGCTCGCCGTCTACCTCTTCCTCTACATACCGATCGGGGTGATCGCGCTCTTTTCGTTCAACGCCGGGCGCCATGCTGCGCAGTTCCAGGGCTTTTCGGTGCAATGGTACGGCAAGGCGCTGTCGAACCCCTTCGTGATGGATGCCCTGAGAACGAGCCTCACCGTCGCCTTCCTGTCGGCGGTGTTGGCGACGCTGGCGGGGACGCTGGCGGCGCTGGCGCTCCAGTCGGTGCGGGGGCCGGCGCGGGTGGCGTTCGATGCGCTGATCTATGTGGCGGTGATGGTGCCGGGGATCGTGATCGGGATCGCCACGCTGATCGCGCTGGTAACGGTGTTCGACTGGCTGAATCCCCTCCTTGCGGCGCTCTGGCCGGTGGCGGAGGCCGCGCCGCGGCTGGCGCTGGGCATGGGATCGCTCATCGCGGCGCACGGGATGTTCACGATGGCGCTCGTGATCATCATCGTGCGGGCGCGCATCGCGGGGATGGACCGCAGCCTGATCGAGGCTTCGGCGGACCTTGGCGCGACGCCCTGGGGCACGTTCCGGCAGGTGACGCTGCCGCAGATCTTTCCCGGCATTCTCGCGGGGTTCCTGCTGGCGTTCACCTTCAGCTTCGACGACTTCATCATCGCTTTCTTCGTGGCGGGGTCGGAGACGACGCTGCCGATCTATGTTTTCTCGTCGATCCGGCGCGGGGTCACGCCGGAGATCAATGCCATCGGAACGATGGTCCTCGCCGCATCCTTGGCTCTGCTTGTCGCCGCGCAGGCGATCCTGCAGCACAAGCGGCGCGGCTGAGGCAGGGGGACGGAATGGAACTGCAAGGGCGTGTGGCCTTCGTGACCGGAGCGGGGTCGGGGATCGGACGGGCCGGGGCGCTGGCGCTGGCGCGGGAAGGGGTGCTTGTCGTCGTGACCGACCGCGACGGCAGGGCGGCAGAGGCGGTCGCCGGGGAGATTGCGGCGGAGGGGGGGCGGGCCGAGGCGCTGGCGCTTAACGCGGCCGATGATGGCGCGCTGACCGGGGCCATCGAGGGCGCGGCGGCGCGGCACGGGCGGCTCGATGTGTTGCATTCCCATGCCGGCGTGCAGGTTTCGGGCGGGCTGGGCGAGGCGACCGTGGAGGACATGGACCTGTCGTGGCAGCTGAACGTTCGGGCGCATTTCGTCGCCGCCAAGGCCGCGCTGGAGCCGATGCGGGCGCAGGGCGGCGGGTCGATCATCGTCACGGCCTCGAACTCGGGCGTGCAGTATGACCGGGGCATGATCGCCTATTGCACCACCAAGCATGCCGCTGTCGCGATGGTCCGCCAGATCGCCGCCGATCACGCGCGGTACGGCATCCGCTGCAACGCGCTGTGCCCCGGTTTTGTCGATACCCCCTTCAACGCCGGGTTCGAGGCCCAGATGGGCGGGCGCGCCGCGCTGGAAGGCTATGTCGCCGAGACGATCCCGATGGGGCGCTGGGGGTCGGTCAAGGAGATCGCCGCGGCGATCGTCTACCTCGCCTCCGACCGTTCGGCCTTCATGACCGGGCACGCGCTGGTGATCGACGGGGGCGAGAGCCTCTGACCGGCGAAGGCCCTCGGGGGTCAGCCCACGCCCCTCTTCGCGGCCTCGGCCACAAGGTAGGGCCGGGCGTCGAGCATGTCCTGAAGCGTGCCGAACTGGTTCATGTAGTGGCCGGTGAAGCCCTTGGCCTCGATGCCTGCGAACATGGCGGCGAAATCCATCGAACCCTGACCGGGGCAGAGGTGTTCCTCGACCGTGCCGTGACAATCGGCGAGCCGCACCTCTCGGCAGCGCGAAAAGTCGATCTCGGCCACGAAGCCCGCCACGCCCTCGGGGTAGAGATGCGCGTGGTTAGCGGTAAAGGCCATGCCGAGGTGGGGCGATTGCAGCGCGTCGAAGTAGAAGTGGATCTCTTCCAGGGTGCAGCAGAGATAATGCACTTCGGCGGTGTCGGGTTCGCGGTTGGTGTTTTCGAGCAGCAGCAGGACGCCCTGCCGTTCGGCGTAATCCACCGCCCGTCGCAGCCGTTCCAGCCCCGCCTGTCGCCGCACCTTGTAGTCGGCGGTGAAGTGATAGCCCGCATGGACGATGACCCAGCCCGCCCCGGTGTCGCGCGCGAGGTCGATGTAGGCGCGCAGGTAGGCGTCGGCGGCATCGGTGACGAAGGGCGAGACCTCGGCGATGTTGACGCCCGACAGCGTGTGCAGGCCGAGCGCCAAGCCGGTTTCCTCGCAGAGTGCGCGGATGCCGGCCGCGCGTTCGGGCATCGTCGCCATGGCGTTGGGCGCAAGGTCGGTCTGCACGTCGAGGAAGCGCACGTCGTTGGCGGCGGCCCAGCGGATCGCGTCTTCGACCGGGAGGATCTTGCCCACGTCCATGCCGATGCGGTCGAAGAGCGGGAGTTTCGTCATGGCCTCACACAACCCCCGTCACGACCCAGCTTGTCGCGGTGAGCGACCGGGGGCCATCGGCGTCGCCCGAGAGGTAGGCCGCGCGCACAGCCCCTGCGACCCTCTCGCGCAGGTCCGGCTCCAGCCCGGCGACATAGGACCCCACGGGGCCTTGCCCGCCCAGAAGCGGTGTCCAGTAGTCGTCCCAGTCGGCGAAATCCATCCGCACCGTGACCGAATGCCGGTCGATCCGGCGCAGGCCGGCGGCCTGCCAGAGGTCGCGCATGCCGTCGGGCTTGGCGAGAGGATTGCCGAAGATGCGGTCGCGGGTGGCGGCGGCGGCGGGGTCGATGCCCGCGGCGGTGTCCCACAGCAGGCGTTGGTAGACGAGGCCGCCGCGGAAGTCCCAGGCGGCGGCGACAAGGGTGCCGCCGGGCCGCGTGACCCGGGACATCTCGCGCGCAGCCTTGAGCGGATCGGACATGAAATTGAGTGCGATCAGCGCGTAGGCTCCGGCGAAGGTATTGTCGGGGAAGTCGAGGGCGAGCGCGTCCTGGCGCAGGAACTCGGCACCCTTGCAGTCGGCGCGTTCGCGGGCGTAGCCGAGGAAGGGTTCGGCCACGTCCACCCCGACGACGCGACGGCCGGGATGGGCCGCGAGCAGCGCCGCGGTCATGCTGCCGGTGCCGCAGCCCACATCGAGCAACCCGCCCTCGGCGCTTGGCTCGACCATCTCGACGATGCGCTCGGCGACGCGGCGGCTCCAGCGCCCGATGAAGCCTTCGTAGGCGGCACCGTCGCTGGCCTGGTAGGTGGAACTTGCGGTCATGGGGCGGTCCTTCAGGGATTGGCCGCGAGGCTTGGTAGCCAGGTCGCGAACTCCGGCACCAGCATCAGCAGTATCGTCACTGCGATGATGAGCAACAGGAACGGCAGGTTCGCGACGAAAATCTTCAGCTGATCGGTCTCGGCTATTCGGCCGGTGATGATGAGCGCGATGGCGAGGGGCGGGGTAACCTGCCCGATGACCACGGCCATCACCATGAGAACGCCGAAGTGGATCAGGTCGATGTCATGCATGATGAGGGTGGGCAGGATCACCGGGACGAGAACCGGGATCAGCGGATCGAGGAACATGCCGGCGACGATCGCCAGAACCATCAGGATCGCAAGTTTCCAGAACAGGCTGTCGCCGGTGGCCAGGACCTCGATCAGCGCGCCGAGCGCCTGCGGGACCTGCGCCGACGAGAGGCTCGACCCCAGCGCGAAGGAAAGCGCCACGATGACGAGAAGCTCGCCGGTCAGCATCAGCGCGGCGACGAAGGCGCGGTAGACTGCCCGAAGGTCGAGCGAGCGGTAGATGAAGACCGATAGCGCCAGGGCGTAGATCACCGCGAAGGCGCCGCCTTCGGAGGGGGTAAACACCCCGGCGACAAGCCCGCCCACGATAATCGTGGGCACGCCGAAGGCGAGGAACGACCGCTGGCCGCTGCGCAGCACCCCCGCCACCGAGAATGCCCCGTGCCGCGCCCATCCCTTGCGCCAGGACAGAAGCGCGATGAGGAGCATGAACGAGCCGCCGAGGATGAGGCCCGGGATCAGCCCGGCAAGGAACAGCGCCCCGAGCGAGGTCCCGGTGACGGCGGAATACAGGATCATCGGAGAGGATGGCGGGATCAGCGGACCCACGCCGGAGGACGAAGCGCTGACGGCGGCGGAGATCTCGGGCGAATAGCCCTCCTTCTTCATCGCCGGGATCAGGATCGATCCAGACCCCGCAAGGTCGGCGGTGGACGAGCCGATCATGCCGCCGAAGAAGATGGAGGTGAGGATGTTCACCTGCGCCAGCCCGCCGCGCATCCAGCCCACAAGGGACCGCGCGAAGTCGAAGAGTCGCCCGGAGATGCCGCCGGCGTTCATGATCGTGCCCGAGAGCACGAAGAGCGGGAGCGCGATCAGGGTGAACTGGCTTACCCCCGAGATCATCGTCTGCGGCACCGTCATCGCCCACTGGCCGCTCATCACGAAGTTGAAGGCGACCGCGAACAGAAGCGCCGCCACCATCGGCGTGCCGAGAACCAGCAGGATCAGCAGCGCCGCGATGGACAGGATCGAGATCATCGGCCGGGCCTCCGGGTCAGAGGCCGGGCCGTCGCCGGGCCTGCGCCCAGGCGAGCGACAGGTAGGCCAGCGCGGCGAGGATCGGGCCGATGAGCAACGCCGAGGTGAACCAGCCCTTGCGGATCTGCAGGTAGATCGTCCGGTCGTTGCCGAAGAACTTGAGCAGGTCGAAGGCGGCGAAGGCGAGGTAGAGGAACGTGGCTGCCGCGAAGAGCGTGATGACGAAGTTGATCGCTATGCGCAGCCGCGCGGGGAGCTTCTCCACGAAGAAGTCGATGCGGATGATCTGGCGGCGGCGGATCGACAGGAACATCCCAAGCATCCCCAGCCACGGCAGCAGGCTGATCACCAGCTCGTCTCCCCAGATCAGGATGAAGGTCCCGGTATAACGGCCGACGGCATTGAGAAAGACGATCATCAGAATTGTCGCAAGGACGGCCACGCCCAGGACCTCGACCACCTTGTTCACCGCACGGTCGAAGGGGCCCAGCCCCGCGTCGAGGTCGGCCAGGTCGCTTGCCTTCACGGCACGGTCGACCTGGGTGGCCAGGTCTTCCGTTTCCGGCTCGGCAGAGGGGTGGCGGGGGTCGGACATGGGATCCTCGGCAGCGGCTGGGCGGGCAGTCTTCGGGCGCGGCGGACACTGGTCCGCCGCGCCCGCTTGACCGTCCGTCCGGTTCAGTTGGCCTGCGCGGCGGCGACGACCTTGGCGGCGAAGTCGCTGCCGGCCATCGCTCCGACCTCGGTCCAGATCGGCGCCGAGGCGGCCTGGAAGGCGGCGAGGTCGATCTCGTTCACTTCCATCGATGCCTTCAGCTCATCCAGCAGCGTCGCGTCGGCCTCGATGCCCAACCCGCGGGTGTATTCCGCCGCTTCCTGCGCCGCCCGCTTGACCGCTGCCTTGTGCTCGTCGCTGAGCGAGTCGTACTTGGCCGCGTTCATCACCAGCGTGATCGGCGAATAGACGTGGCCCGAGAGCGACAGGTACTTCTGCACTTCGAAGAACGAACGGTTCTTGACCGCCGCGATCGGGTTCTCCTGCCCGTCGACGGTGCCCTGCTGGAGCGCGAGGTAGAGTTCGCCGAAGTTCATCGAGATCGGCTGTGCGCCGAAGGTCGTGAACGACAGGATACGCGCCTTGCTGCCCGGCACGCGGATCTTGACGCCGGAGAGGTCGGCTGGCGTCACGATAGGGCGGACGCTGTTGGTGATGTGGCGGAAGCCAAGCTCACCGAAGGCCAGCACCTCGAGCCCGGCCGAGGCGCGCATCGACTGGCGAAGGTCCTCGCCGATCTCGCCGTCGAGAAGGCGGGAGACGGTTTCGCGGTCGGCCAGCAGGAAGGGCATGTCGAATACCGCCCACTTGCTGTCGAGCGACACCGCGTCCGAGCCCATCGGGTAGACGTCGATCTGCCCGGTGCGGATCATCTGCATGTGGACTTCCTCGTTGCCGAGGGCGCCGGTGTGGAACAGCTCGTAGCTGAAGCCGTCGCCAAGCTCCGCCTTGAGGTTCTCGGCGAAGCGGGCGGCCATCCGCAGGTCGAAGCCGGTATCGGGGTTCTCGCCCGAGATGCGCAGCGAAAGTTGCTGGGCAGAGGCCGGGAGAGGCAGGCTTGCCGCAAGCGCTAGGGCTGCTGCGGCGGTCGTGCGGGCGATGGTACTCAGAAAGGTCATGACATCCTCCTTCTTGTTGGTTCGGGCCTGGGCTCGGTGGTCTTGCGCCTCTCGGCCCCTGTCGGCCGGGGACGTTCTCTTTCGGGTCTCGTCAGTCCTTGGGCTGCACCAGCGAGTCGCGCAGTGCGTCGCGGTTCAGTGTCACGCCGAAGCCGGGCGCCTCGGGGATGCGCAGGGTTCCGTTGTCGATCTTCGGTATCTCGAGGAACAGCTGGCGTTCGACCTGCTCCACCCCGAGGTGACATTCGGCGAGCGTTCCGTTCCGGAAGCCCGCGACATGGTGCAGCGAGAAAATCCCGCCGCCGCCGGCATCCGACAGCGGCTTGTCGTAGATCTGCGACAGCGCCGCGACCCGGCGGGTTTCCGTGACGCCGCCGTTGTAGAGGCTGTTGGGCAGGAAGATGTCGATGGCGTCGGCCTCGATGAAGGCGCGGAAGCGGTCGGAATGGCCGTCCATCTGGCCCGCCGCGATAGGAATCGTGGTGTGGCGCCGCAGGTGTGCCATGTCACGCGGGTCGTTGCGCAGGACCGGGTCCTCGAACCAGGCGATGTCACAGTCGTCGATCAGCCGGGTCAGCCGCAGGGCGTGGTCGAGCGAAAGGCTCTCGTTGGCGTCGATGGCGAGCACGACGTCGGGGCCGAGCGCGTCGCGGACATGGCGCACCCGCGCCGCGTCCTCGTGGATGCCGCCCTTGGCGACGCCGACCAGCATCTTGAACCGGCGGTGCCCTTCGTGGTGGAGGTCGCGTGCGACCGTGACGAGCTGGTCCCGGTCGAACGCACCGAAGCCGAAGGTCACGTAGGCGGCCGCGACGTCGCGCGCGCCGCCCAGCAGCTGCGCCACGGTGCGGCCCTGGGACTTGCCGATGATGTCCCAGAGCGCGATATCGACGCAGGAAAGTGCCGAGAGGTTCACGCCGATCGTCTGGCCGCGTTCCGATATGATCGGGTGCAGCTTCGCGTGGATCCGTTCGAGATCGCGCGGGTCCATGCCCAGCACCGCAGGGCGCAAGTGGTGGTTGACCGCTGCCGCGATACCGTGCGGGAGAAACCGCGCTGCCATGCCGATGCCGACGTGCCCGTCTTCCGTCTCGACCTCGCAGACCACGCGCAGGGAATCGCCTGCCGGCTTGCCGACGAGGGGCAGTTTCGTCTCGAAGGCGTGGACGCTCGCGCGGACATCGACGATCTTCATCTGCGCTTCCCCATCGTCATCCCTCATTCTGCCGCATGTGCCGTGGGGCCCGTGTTGCCCAGAAGGCTACGCTGGGCCGCGAGCGCCGCGCCGGGCTTGTGCGGGATGCCGCGCGCGGCCAGCCCCATCTCGATGCCGGTAATGACGCCGGTCACGGTGGTCTCGCTGAAATCTCCCAGGTGCCCGATGCGGAAAACCCGGTCGGCGAGCTTCCCCAGACCGTTGCCCAGCGACATGTTGCAGCGCGCCAGGATCTCGGCACGCAGTGCGTCAGCGGAATGTCCTTCGGGCAGCCGGACCGCAGTGAGCGAGGCGCTGTGCTCGGCCTCGACCTGGCATTGCGTCTCGAAGCCCCAGTGCTGCACTGCGGCGCGCGTGGCCTTGGCAGCGCGAGTGTGGCGGGCGAACACGTTGTCCATGCCCTCGTCGAGCAGCATCCGAAGGGCGACCTTCAGGCCCTGCAGGAGATTGGTCGCGGGGGTGTAGGGGAAGAAGCCCGTGGCATTGGCCGCGATCATGTCCTCCCAGTCCCAGTAGCTGCGCGGCAGTCGCGCCGACTTCGCCGCTGCCCGCGCCTTGGGCGAGACCGCGTTGAACGACAGCCCCGGCGGAAGCATCAGGCCCTTCTGCGAGCCAGAGATCGTCACATCGACGCCCCAGTCGTCGGGGCGGAAGTCGATCGAGCCGAGCGAGGAGATCGTGTCGACCATCAGGAGCGCGGGATGGCCCGCCGCGTCGATCGCACGGCGGACAGCGGCGATGTCGGAAGCGACGCCGGTTGAGGTTTCGTTGTGGACCACGCAGACGGCGCGGATTTCGTGGCCCCGGTCGTCGGCCAGCCGGGCGCCGATCTGGTCGGCCGCGACGCCCGAGCGCCAGTCGCCGTGGATGACCTCGGCCTCGAGGCCCAGACGCCCGGCGAGGCGGGTCCAGAGATGGGCGAACCATCCGGTCTCGAACATCAGGACCCTGTCGCCGGGCGAAAGCGTGTTCGCCAGCGCCGCTTCCCAGGCCCCGGTGCCCGAGGCGGGGTAGATCACCACCGGCTCGCGGGTGCGGAACACCTCGCGGACATTGGCCAGCACTTCGCGGCCCAGTTCGCCGAACTCCGGCCCGCGGTGGTCGATGGTGGGCATGGCAAGTGCGGCAAGCACCGGGAGGGGCGTGTTGGTCGGCCCCGGAATCTGCAGGAAGTGGCGCCCGGCGGCGGTCATCGCGTGTCTCCCCCAAGCGGTTGGTCGTCACTCTCGCGTCATTGTGCACCAAGCTGAATTATGTATTCAGTTTTGGCAAGTGTTCTGTCAATGCTCTTTCGAGGGCAAAATCTGGGCGTCGGGCGCGGGAATGAACGAGGTCGTCAAGGAACCGGGACGCAGGACCGAGAGGGTCGCGCGGGGAAGCTTCTCCGCCGGCGGAGCGGATGCGGATGCCACCCGCCGCCAGGCCCTGGCGTGGACGCTCGCGCAGCGGATGCAGGGCGGCGTGGCCGCTGACCCGTTCACCCGAGGGCGCTATGCCACCGATGCCTCGATCTACCAGATCATGCCCCTCGCCGTAGCCTTCCCGAAGGATGCCGACGACGTCGCCGCAGCACTCGACGCCGCGCGCGAGCACGAGGTGCCGGTCATCGCGCGCGGGGGCGGCACCTCGCAGAACGGCCAGCCCATCGGGCCGGGTCTGGTGCTCGACTTCAGCCGCCATTTCAACGGCCTGATCGATCTGGACGTGGAGGGACGCCGCGCCCGCGTCGCGCCCGGCATGGTGCTCGAGCGTCTCAACACGCGGCTCCGGGCCGAGGGGCTGTTCTTCCCGGTCGAGCCGTCGACGGCGTCGCGCTGCACCCTTGGCGGGATGGCCGGCAACAACTCCTGCGGGGCGCGCTCGCTGGCCTATGGAAAGATGGTCGACAACGTCCTGTCGATCTCGGCGATCACGGCGGACGGCACGTCCATGCGGATGTCGACTACCGCCACCCCGGCCGAAGCTGCGGCGCTTGCCCGGCAGATGACCGCACTTGCCGAATTCGAAAGCGACGAGATCGCGCGCCGGTTTCCCAAGGTCCAGCGCCGGGTTGGCGGCTACAACCTCGACGCATTGCTTGTGCCGCAGCCGAACCACGCCCAACTCCTCGTCGGATCGGAGGGCACGCTTGCGCTGTCGACCGAGATCGAGCTGCAGCTGGCTCCGCTTCCCGCGCACCGGGTCATGGGGGTCTGTCACTTCCCCGACTTCCGCGCGGCGATGGAGACCACGCGCCACCTCGTCGCGCTGGGGCCGACGGCGGTGGAACTGGTCGACAACAACGTCCTCACCCTCGGCGCCGATATCCCGATGTTCCGCGCCACGCTGGAGCGGATCACACGGGGCCGGCCGAACTGCCTGCTGCTGGTCGAGTTCGCCGGGGCCGAGGAAACGACGCTGCGCGACGACCTGCGCCGCCTCGATCAGTGCATGGCCGACCATGGCTTTCCCGATGCTGTGGTCGAGATCGTCCCCCCCGCCATGCAGCGTGAGGTCTGGGATGTGCGCGAGGCGTGTCTCAACATCATGATGTCGGCCACCGGCGACACCAAGCCGGTGAGCTTCATCGAGGATTGCGCGGTGCCGCTGGAGCATCTCGCCGACTACACCGATGCCATCACCGCGCTCTTTGCCCGGCACGGCACGCGGGGCACCTGGTATGCCCATGCCTCCGTGGGCTGCCTGCACGTCCGGCCGATCCTGAACATGAAGGACGCCGGCGGCCGCCTGGCCATGCGCGCCATCGCCGAGGAGGCCTGCGACCTCGTGCGCCGATTCAAGGGGTCGCACTCCGGCGAGCATGGCGACGGGATCTCGCGGTCGGAGTTCCACGAGCGGATGTTCGGGCCGCGGCTCGTGCGGGCCTTCGAGGCGGTGAAGGATGCCTTCGACCCTGCCGGCCGCCTCAATCCCGGCAAGATCGTACGGCCCTACCGGATGGACGACCCCGACCTCATGCGATTCGCGCCGGGATACGCGGCCGCCCTGCCGGGCTCCGCCGCGCTCGACTGGGACGGTCGGGGCGGTTTCGCGGGCGCGGTCGAGATGTGCAACAACAACGGCACATGCCGGAAGCTCGTCGGTGGCGGCATGTGCCCGAGCTACCGCGCGACGCGCGACGAGGCGCACCTGACACGCGGGCGGGCGAACTCGCTGCGGCTTGCGCTCTCGGGCCAGCTTGGCCCTGACGCCTTCACCTCGCCCGAGATGAAGGAGACGATGGCGCTGTGTGTCGGCTGCAAGGCCTGCCGCCACGAATGCCCGACCGGCGTCGACATGGCGCGGATGAAGACCGAGTTTCTGCACCACTACCACGCCCGCCACGGACTGCCGCTGCGCGAGCGGCTGGTGGCGTGGCTGCCGCGCTATGCGCCGATGGCCGCGCGGCTGCGGGGCCTGATGAACCTGCGCGACCGCGTTCCGGGGTTGGCCCCGCTGTCGGAGCGGCTGCTGGGGCTGGCCGCGGGGCGCGCATTGCCCCGGTGGCAAAGGCCCTGGGTAGAGACCGGCGCGGTCGCCAGCCCCCGCGAGGTCATGGGCGACGGGCGCGACCTCGTCCTGTTCGGCGATACCTTCAACCGCTACTTCGAGCCCGAGAACCTTTCAGCCGCCGAGATCGTGCTGCGCGCCGCCGGATACCGGCTGCACCGCGCCCCCGCGCCGGGTCGGCCGTTGTGCTGCGGCCGCACCTTCCTTGCGGCGGGTCAGGTCGACCAGGCCCGCGCCGAGGCACGGCGCGCGCTCGATGCACTCCTTCCACTTGTCGACCGGGGCGCGCGCATCGTGGGGCTGGAGCCATCGTGCCTGCTGACCTTCCGCGACGAGTTGCAATCGCTCGGCCTTGGTGACGCCGCCGCGCGGCTTGGGCGGGCCACGTTCCTCGTCGAGGAGGTGCTTGCGGCGGATCTCGACGCTGGCGCCATCGACCTGCCGCTTGCCGACCTCGGGCCGCGGATCGCCCATGTCCACGGACATTGCCACCAGAAGGCGCTTGGCGCCTTTGCGCCGGTGCAGTCGATCCTCTCCCGCGTCCCCGGCCTGACCGTTCGCACCATCGACAGCGCCTGTTGCGGCATGGCGGGGGCATTTGGCCACCAGGCCGAGACGATCGAGGTCAGTCGCGCGATGGGAGAGCTGTCGCTATTGCCTGCGGTCCGCGCCGCCGCCCCCGGCGATCTTGTGGTCGCCGACGGCACGAGCTGCCGCAAGCAGATTGCGGACGGCGCGGGCCGGCCTGCTGTCCACGTCGTGCGCGTGCTGGCCGAGGCCCTGCGCGGAGCACCGGGACGTGGTGTCGCGGAGCGCCGGGATGGTGTATCCACGCCGAAAGAGCAGCCCTAGTCCGGACAGGCTGGGCAACGAGCAGGACCGCAGATGACCGAGACCGCAGCAAAAACGGACAGCATCTTCAGGATCAGCCGCAACTACCTGCATGATGAGGTGGCCCGTGCCCTGCGCGCGCTGATCCAGTCGGGCGAGCTGAAGCCGCAGCAGCGGCTGAACGAGGTCGAACTGGCCGAACGCTTCCGCATCTCGCGCACGCCGTTGCGGGAGGCGATCAAGATCCTCGCGACCGAGGGCCTTCTCGACCTCTTGCCCAACCGGGGTGCGAGGGTCGCCAGCATCTCGGAAGCCGAGATCGACGAGATGCTCGAGGTGATCTCGGGGCTGGAAGCGACCGGCGGGGAACTGGCGTGCCGCAAGATCACGGAGGCCGAGGTTTCCGCGATCACGGCCCTGCACGACCGGATGGCCGAGGCCTACCGCCAGGGCGACGTCGCGGCCTACTTCGACCTGAACCGCCAGATCCACGACGCCATCATCGCGGCGGCCCGCAACGCGACGCTCGCGGGCATCTACGCCAATCTCTCCGGCCGGGTGCAGCGCGCCCGCTATGCCGCGCACAAGACGCCCGAGCAATGGGAAGGGGCGATGGCCGATCACGAGCGGATGATCGCGCTGATCCATGCCCGCGACGGGGCGGCGCTGGCCACGCTCCTGCGCGATCACGTCCTGAGCAAGAAGGCGGTGATCGTGGCGACCTTCGGCCTTTCCAACAGGGCCGGCGACACCCCCTGACGCGGCTGAGCTCATTTCGGGCGCACCCCGCCGCAGGCGATGCCGCAGCTTGCGTGCCGCCCGCTCCAGCGCTATTGCTTGCAACCGATTGCAAACCCCTTCGCGTGAGGTCGGTCTTGGGCGACATCGGACTCGGGATCGTCGGCGGCGGCTACATGGGCAAGGCGCATGCCGTCGCCATGTCGGCCGTGGGCGCGGTCTTCGAGACCACACTGCGCCCGCGTCTGGAGATGGTTTGCGCCACCTCGCCCGAAAGCGCCGAACGCTACCGCCGCGCCTACGGTTTCCGCCGCGCCACGCACGACTGGCGCGCGCTTGTGGGTGACCCGGCGGTCGAGGCCATCGTCATTGCCTCGCCCCAGTCCACCCACCGCGCCATTGCCGAGGCCGCCTTCGCGGCCGGCAAGCCGGTCTTCTGCGAAAAGCCGCTCGGCGCCTCGCTCGACGATGCCCGCGCGATGACGGCTGCAGCGGAAGCCGCCGCCGTGGCGAACATGATCGGCTTCAACTACGTCCGCACCCCCGCCACCCAGTTCGTGCGCCGGCTTCTGGCCGAGGGCGCCATCGGCGATGTGACATGGTTCCGGGGCGAGCACACCGAGGATTTCCTGGCCGATCCGTCGCTTCCCGCGACCTGGCGGACGACGGGCCGCGCGAATGGCTGCATGGGCGACCTCGCCCCCCACCCGATCAACTGCATGCTGGCGCTGATGGGGCCGGTGGCCGAGCTTTCCGCCCGGATCGAGACGGTCTACGCCACCCGGCCCGGCCCTTCCGGCCCGGTAGCCGTGGATAACGACGACCACGCCCAGATGATGCTCCGCTTCGCCTCGGGCGCGATGGGGCACCTCTACGTCAGCCGCACCGCCACGGGCCGCAAGATGGGCTATGCCTACGAGATCAACGGGACGAAGGGCGCGGTCCGCTTCGACCAGGAGGACCAGAACTCGGTCTGGCTCTACCGCATGGAGGGCCTTGAGGCGACGCGCGGTTTCACCCGCATCCTGACCGGCCCCGAACATCCCGACTATGCCGCCTTCTGTCAGGGGCCGGGGCATGGCACCGGCTATCAGGACCAGATCATCATCGAGGCGCGCGACTTCCTGAAGGCGATCGAGACGGGCCAGCCGGTCTGGCCGACATTCCGCGACGGGCTTGCGGTTGCCGAGGTGATCGAGACCGCGTTCCGGGCGGCGGCTGATGGCCGTTGGCACGCCGTCGCGCGGGAGTGAGAGGGACCCATCAAATGACCATCCGCATCGGCAACGCTCCCTGTTCCTGGGGGGTCGAATTCGCGGGCGACCCGCGCAACCCGCCCTGGCGGTCGGTCCTCGCCGACTGCGCCGCCGCGGGCTATCGGGGCATCGAGCTTGGCCCGGTGGGCTTCATGCCCGAGGACCCCGCCGTGCTGGCCGAAGCACTGGCCGAATTCGGCCTCACTCTCATCGGCGGTGTGGTATTCCGGCCCTTCCACGATCCCACCGCATGGGATGATGTGATGGACGGCGCGGTCCGCACCTGCCGGGCGCTCGTGGCACATGGCGCGCAGCACCTTGTCCTGATCGACTCCATTTCGCCCCGCCGTGCGCCTACGGCCGGCCGCGCCGCCGAGGCCGAGCAGATGGACGCCGCCGAGTGGTCCGCCTTCCGCGACCGGATCGCCACCATCGCGCGGATGGGGGCCGAGGAGTATGGCCTGACCGTCGGCATTCATGCTCATGCTGCGGGCTTCATCGACTTCGAGCCGGAACTGGAACGGCTTCTCGACGAGGTGCCGGAGGAGACGCTTAAGGTCTGCTTCGACACCGGCCACCACTCCTATGCGGGTTTCGACCCGGTGGCTTTCATGCGCCGCCACATCGGCCGCATCTCCTACATGCACTTCAAGGATATCGACCCGGCCGTGAAGGCCAGCGCCATCGCCAACCGCACCGGGTTCTATGACGCCTGCGGGCAGGGCATCTTCTGCAACCTCGGCCGGGGCGATGTCGATTTCCCGGCGGTCCGGCAGATCCTTCTCGAAGCGGGTTTCGAGGGCTGGTGCACCGTCGAGCAGGACTGTGACCCGACACTCGACGTGTCGCCGATCGACGATGCCCGCGCCAACCGCGACTATCTGCGCTCCATCGGGTTCGAGTAGGAAAGGGACGACGATGCCGAAACTGTCCTGGGGATTGATCGGCGGCGGCGAGGGAAGCCAGATTGGTCCCGCGCACCGTCTTGGCGCGGGTCTCGATGGCCGGTTCGACTTCGTCGCCGGAGCGCTCGACCACCGCCCCGAGGCCGGTCGCGACTTCGGCCGACGCCTTGGCCTTGCGGCTGGCCGTGCCTATGGCGACTGGCGCGAGATGCTGGAGGGTGAGCGGGGTCGCCCGGACCGTGTCGACCTCGTGACCGTCGCCACGCCGAACGCCACGCATTTCGAGATCACCCGGGCGTTTCTCGACGCAGGCTTCCACGTCCTGTGCGAAAAGCCCATGACAATGACAGTTGAGCAAGGCGAGGAGATCGTGCGGCTGTCCCGATCTTCGGGGCGCATCTGCGCGGTGAACTATGGCTACACAGGCTACAGCCTTGTCCGCCACATGCGCGCGATGGTGGCGCGGGGCGATCTGGGGCGCATCCGGATGGTGGTGGCAGAATTCGCGCACGGTCACCACGCCGACGCCGCCGATGCCGACAACCCCCGCGTCCGCTGGCGCTACGACCCCGCGCAGGCGGGCGTCTCGGCGCAGTTCGCAGATTGCGGCATCCACGCGCTGCACATGGCCAGCTTCGTGATCGGCCAGCAGGCGGAACGGCTCTCGGCCGACACTGTCTCGTGCATCGAAAGTCGCGTTCTGGAAGACGACGCGATGGTGAACCTGCGGTTCGACGGCGGTGCGGTCGGGCGGCTCTGGACCTCGTCCGTCGCCATCGGGCGGCAGCACGGGCTGACGCTTCAGGTCTTTGGCGAGAAGGGCGGGCTGCGCTGGGCGCAGGAGCAGCCGAACCAGCTTTACTGGATGCCGCTTGGCCAGCGGTTGCAGGTGATCGAGCGCGGCGAGGCGGGCCTGAGCCCCGAGGCCGACCGCTCCAGCCGCGTCACCATCGGTCACGCCGAGGGGATGCCGCTCGCTTTCGCCAACATCTATCGCGACCTTGCGGACGCCATCGAGGCGCGCGCGGCGGGCAGGCCGCTCGCGCCCGAGGCCGATCTCTTCCCTCGTGCCGAGGACGGCGTGCGGTCGATGGCGGCGGTCTTCGCCGTGGCCGAAAGCGGCAGGGCCGAGGGCCGCTGGACCGACGCGCGGCCGCCGATGTTCCGCTAGGGCGCACCACCGGACAGCGGGCGCAGGGTCCCGCGCTCGACAATCTCGCAGGGGAAGAGCCGCGCCTCCACATGGCGGTCGCGGTCGTCCAGTGTCGCCACGACAAGCTCGACGGCCGATTGCACGATCTCGGCGATGGGCTGGCGGATCGTCGTCAGATCGATGATCTCCCACCCGGCGATCGCCATGTCGTTCAGCCCGAGGATGCCGACGTCGCCCGGCACCTCCAGCCCTGCCTCGCGCAGTGCGCTGATCGCGCCGATCGACAGCACGTCGTCGCCGCAGAAATAGGCCTCCGCCGGCGGTCCCGCCGCGAGGAGCCCCCGCATCGCGGCCCGTCCGGCCCCGAACGAATAGCTCTCTGCGAAATGGTGCTCCACGGCGACTCCGGCGCAGCCCGCAAGCTCGGCGCGGAATCCCTCCAGCCGGTCCTGCGTCGTCGTCGCCCCTTCGGGCCCGCCGAGAAAGGCCACACGGCGGTAGCCCCGCGCCACCAGTGTCCGTGCCGCGATCCGCCCGGCCTCGACGTTGTCGATGCCGACGACATGAACCTGTGGCGACCCCGAGAGCCGCCCGAAGGCATGCACGATAGGCAGCCCCGCATCGCGGAAGGCCCGCGCGAAGGCCGGCGGCAGGGTCGAGGATGCCAGCACGACCCCATCGACCGAGTACTGGCGGAGCATCCGCAGCGAATGTTCGGGATCGGTCTCGTCCGAGAGGTTCACCAGCAGGGGGCGCAGCCCCCGGTCCTGAAGACCGCGCGTAAAGAGGTCGAATATCTCGAGGAACACGGGGTTGCGGAAGTTGTTCGACACCAGCCCGATCAGCCTGGTCCGCCCGGTGGTCAGCGACGAGGCGAGCGCATTGGGGCTGTAGCCAAGCTCCTTCGCCGCCTTCTCGACCTTCCGCCGCATCGCGGCCGAGATCGAGGCGCCCTCGGTGAACGTCCGGGATACGGCTGAACGTGACACCCCCGCCCGCGCCGCCACCTCCTTCAACGTCACGCGCACCACGCCTCACCCCACGCCAGCCCTGTTCTTCAGTCTGTGCGCGGGGCCGTACGAAGTCCAGCCTTGCGCAGTCCGGGTTTGCAACCGGTTTCATACGCACTATCCTGCGCGCGATGGGCGGTTTGCAGCGGAAGGGGACGGCCATGTCGGACAGGGACAAATCGGATGGCTGATCTCGCCCGCCTCGCCTCGCGCCCATTCCTTGTCATCGGTCGCGCCGGGATGGACTTCTACGCCGACCCCCCCGGCACGCGTATCGAGGAGGCGACGCGCTTCACCTCGGCCCTCGGCGGCTCCTCGGCCAACATCGCCGTCGCGCTTGCACGTCTGGGCTGCCCCGCCGCGCTCCTCACCCGCGTCTCCGACGATGCCGTGGGCCGCTTCTGCCTGAACGAACTCGACCGCTACGGCATCGACCGCAGCCATGTCCGCCCGGTGGCGGGCGAGCCGCGCAACTCGCTGGCCGTGGTCGAGACCCGCCTCGAAAACTGCCAGTCCGTCATCTACCGCAACAACGCTGCCGACTTCGCGATGGCGAAAGAGGACGTCGAGGCGGTCGACTACGCGGCCTTCTCGGCCCTCGTCACCACTGGCACCGTGCTTGCCGCCGAACCCTCCCGCGCGGCTGCCTTCCGCGCCTTCGACCTCGCCCGCGCTGCGGGCCTGCCGCTCGTCTTCGACATCGACTACCGCCCCTATTCCTGGCCCTCGGCGGAGGTCGCGTCGGACACCTACCGCCGCGCCGGGGCGCTCTGCGACATCATCGTCGGCAACGACGTGGAGTTCGGCTTCATGGCGGGCGACCCGGCGCGCGGCCTCGACACCGCCCGCGCCCTCGTCGCTGGCGGCGCAGCCGTCGCCGTCTACAAGATGGGCGAAAAGGGCGCCGTCACGATCACCCCGGAAGGCGAATTCGCCACCGGAATCTATCCGACCGCTGCCCTGAAACCCACCGGCGCTGGCGACAGCTTCCTCGGCGCATTCCTCGCCGCCGTTGCGGCGGGCCGCCCGATGCGCGAGGCCGTCCTGCGCGGCTCGGCCGCCGCGGCGATGGTCGTGGCGCGCGTCGGCTGCGCCCCTGCGATGCCGACGACGGCGGAACTCGACGCCTTCCTCGCCGGCCATCCCGGCCCGACAACACCCTGAAAGGAGCGCCATGCACATCGCACCGCACGACAACGGCAACCGCCCCATCGTCGATGCCGACCACCCTCTTGTCCCGCTGGTCTACTTCAACATCGTCCGCCTGAAGGCCGGCGAGACCTTCGACTACCGGGTGCCCGGCTATGAGTCCTGCGTCGTCCCCGCGACCGGGACGGTCACGGTCGAGACGGCGGGCGAGACCTATCCCGATATTGGCAACCGTGGCGTCGACGTCTGGGACGGCGAGCCCGAAGGCGTCTATGTCCCCTCTGGCGCCGCCGCCCGAGTAACTGCCCGCACCGACACCGAAACCTTCATTTCGGGTGCGCAATTCGGCGAGACTTTGCGCCCGTTCGCCGTCCGCGCAGCCGACCTCGACGTGGTGCAATACGGCTCTGACGACACCAAGACCCATCGCAAGATCAAGCACATCCTCGGCGCGGCCTATCACGACCGGGTCGGGCGGCTACTGGTGTCGGAACTCTTCACCGTCGGCGCGGGCGGCTGGTCGGGATTTCCCAGCCACAAGCACGACACCGACAGGCTGCCCGACGAAACCCGTCACGACGAGTGCTACAACTTCCGCTTCCGCCCCGACTACGGCTCGGGCCTCCAGATGCTCCAGCGCGCCGACAACGAACCGGGCGACGCCTACCACATCATGAACCGCTCCACCGTGCTCATCGACCGGGGCTATCACCCCTGCTGCGCCCTGCCGGGCTACGAGATGTACTATTTCACCATCCTCGGCGGCCTCAGCCAGCGCAGCCTGAAGCAGTTCTTCCAGCCCACCCATGCCGCGCAGCTGCACACGATCCCCGGCATCATGGACATGGTGGCGAAGTTCAAATGACACTTGCGACGCTCGCGCAGGTGCTGCGGCCGGCGGTCACGGGTGGCTATGCGGTGCCCGGCCTCGTCTGCCTCGGCTGGGAGGATTCTCGCGCCTATGCGATGGCCGCCCAGGCCGAACGCGCGCCGGTGATTCTGCAGGCGGGGCCGGGGGCGCGGGCGCACATGCCGCTGCCGGTCTGGGGCGCGATGTTCCGGGCGCTGGCGGAAAGCGTGGATGTGCCGGTCGTGGCCCACCTTGACCACGGCGCCTCACTTGACGAATGCCGGGCCGCGCTGGACGCCGGCTTTACCTCGCTCATGTTCGATGGCTCGCGCTTGCCGCTTTCGCAGAACATCGCCGAAACCGCAGCGGTGGCCGAACTTGCCCATGCGGCCGGCCTCTCTTGCGAGGGTGAGATCGGTTTCGTGGGCTACGCGGGCGGTGCGGCATCGGCCGGGACCGACCCGGAAGAGGCCGCGCGCTTCGCCCGGGAAACGAGGGTAGACGCGATGGCCGTGTCGGTCGGGAACCTGCACCTGCAAAGAGGACCCGGCGCCGGGATCAACCGCGCGCACCTGCAAGCGATCGAGGCGGTGACCGAGGTGCCGCTCGTGATCCACGGAGGCTCTGGCGTTCCGCCCGAACAGCGCGCGTCCCTCGCCGCGACCTCCCGCATCGCCAAGTTCAACATCGGGACGGAGTTGCGCATGGCCTTTGGCGATGCCCTGCGGACTGCCGTCCAGGCCGACCTCGCCCGCTTCGATCGGATCGAGATCCTGCGCGAGACCGAGGACCCGCTGACGTTCGCCGCCCGCGCCGTCATTGCCGGTCTCGGCGCCAGCGGCCGCGCCTGAACCGCGGGCATTGGCAGCAGGAGGGACCCTACGCCCGCCAGACGAAAGGCCCCGGACCACGCGAAAGGTGTGCAGGTCTTGTACGCGAGGTGTACGGCCTGCGCCGGCCCGGAGTGGAGCCGGATCAGGGGCTTGACCCCGAGCCGCCGCGCGCCTCCGGCACCGGTCAACGATCCCCGAGTTACCTTTCCGTCACCATATCCCCGCCACAGTTATCCCCACTTTGCGTTTCACGCCGCAAGCGGCATAGTGCGCTTCGCGCGGGGCAGGGAGTGACGGCATGAATCCTGAAGATTTCATCGGCGGCAACGCAGTCTGGCTGGTCGCCGCGCTGTTCATCGTCATCTGCATCTTCCTCGGCGTCCGCATCGTCCCGCAGAGCGAGAAGCATGTCGTCGAACGTTTCGGCCGGCTGCGCGCCGTCCTCGGCCCGGGCATCAACTTCGTGGTCCCCTTCCTTGATCGGGTGGCCCACAAGGTCAGCGTTCTCGAGCGCCAGCTGCCCAACGCCAGCCAGGATGCGATCACTTCTGACAACGTGCTGCTCAAGGTGGAAACCTCGGTTTTCTATAGGGTTACGGAGCCCGAGAAAACGGTCTACCGGATCCGCGATGTCGACGCGGCCATCGCCACCACGGTCGCGGGCATCGTCCGGAGCGAAATCGGCAAGCTGGAACTCGACCAGGTCCAGTCGAACCGCGCGCAACTGATCGAGCGTGTCCGCGAGCAGGTCGCCGCGATGGTCGACGACTGGGGCGTCGAGGTGACGCGGGCTGAAATTCTCGACGTGAACCTCGATGACGCGACCCGTGCGGCGATGCTCCAGCAGCTCAACGCCGAGCGGGCCCGCCGGGCACAGGTCACCGAGGCCGAGGGCAAGAAGCGCGCGGTCGAGCTTAACGCCGACGCTGAACTCTATGCCGCCGAACAAGAAGCGAAGGCGCGCCGGGTTCTGGCCGACGCCGAGGCCTATGCAACGGGGGTAATCGCCGAAGCCATCGCCAGCAATGGCCTTGAGGCGGCGCAGTACCAGGTCGCGCTGAAACAGGTCGAGGCGCTGACGGCTGTGGGCCAGGGCGCGGGCAAACAGACGCTGATCGTGCCTGCTGCGGCACTGGACGCCTTCGCCAACGCCTTCGGCATGCTGAAGGGGCGCGGCTGATGGAAGTCTGGCAGCTCTGGTGGGTCTGGGCGGCGGGGGGCCTCGTGCTTGCGATTCTGGAGGTATTCGCGCCCGGATACTTCTTCCTCGGTTTCGCCGCTGGCGCCGTTCTTGTGGGCCTCGGGCTCGCGACCGGCCTTCTGGGTGGATCGCTCCCCATTATGGCGCTTGTCTTCGCGGTGGTCTCGCTGGTTGCCTGGCTGATCGTGCGGCGGCTGGCGGGTGTCCGCAAGGGCCAGATCAAGGTTTGGGACCGGGACATCAACGAGAACTGACAGGGCGACGCCGCGCAACGCCTGAACGCCGTTCGCGCGTCACGCCAACGGTAGGGTCGGCGCCGTCAGATCAGTTGGTCCCGTCTGCGGGCGTGCATTGGGCAGCGCGGCCGATGCCCGCCGGCGCCGGTTCGGCCAGGCACAGGGCCGGGCTGCAAGGTGTGCCGAGGCGGGCCCTGATTTCCAGCAGGGTCAGGGTCGGCGCGGCGCAGCCGAGGACAAGCGTGGCCGGCAGGCCCTTAGACAAAAGCGTCATCGAAACCGAGACCGAATGGACATTCGAGGACCGGGAGGGAGCTGTGCCGAGTCCCTCGGCCGAGACCGACGAGGTGGCTGCGAAGGCGAGAAGCGCAGCGGCGGACAGTTGACGTCGGAACACCTGACACTCCCTTTCGGCACCTGGCGCGGACCGCGGCGAGCGTCGCAGGCTGCGCTGAAGTCCGCGTTAACGGATGACCGGAAAAAGCGGCGAAGCTGTGACGAAGCCGGTGCAGGATGGTGCAACTTTACGGCGAATGCGGTGAATTGCCCCTACGTCACGACAGGAGCGACAGCGTCTCGCCGCGCAGGCGCGAGGCCGTGTCGATCCCGCGCGGCTCGACATCGGCGGAGGTGAGAATCGCCCCTGATGGCACCGGGCGACGCACCCGGAGCCCATGGGCGAAGCCGATCGGGAGGGCGTCCATCTCGACCGAGCGGCGCGCCGGGATGCACTTTCCCCAGACCGTGAAGCCACCTTCGCCGTCAAGCGTGTCACCCGCCGCGAGGTCGCGCTTTGCCACCGCCACCGCATCGGCCGCGAAGGCGCGCGGCTGGCCGGTGGGTTCGCGACGCAGGGCCGCCGACAGGACCGAGACGCCCAGTTCCATGCCGATCAGGTGAAAGGGCTTGTACATCGCGGAATACCGCCCCGAGGGGTCGGTCGGCAGGCCGTACTGCTTGAAGCAGGCTGCGGAATATGCGTTCGGCGCCTCGATCACGACGTAGACCCCCCAGCGCAGGTCGCGGAACACCGGGCGGCCGTCACGCTCAAGCGAGGAGACGACTTCGACAACGCCCCGTCCAGCCACGACTCCGCCCTCCGACGCGGGGCGCAGGATACGGGAAAGGTCGTCGACGCCACAGGGTGGGAAGCCGAGGCCGTCCTCGGGCGCGTCGAGGCCGCAGGCGTTGGCGATCGCGGCCATCTCGATTGCGGACTTGGTGCCGTCGAGGAACGAGTTGAACATCTGGCTGTTCATGCCTGCGGCACGTGCCTCGTCCGGCGTGAGCCCATAATGCGCCCAGACGCCATCCGGGGTGACGGCGTGATAGGCGGGCAGATACTTTGTTCCCTTGCCGGCGGCCTGGACCCGGAAACCTGCGGCACGCGCCCAATCGACCATCTCGGCCACCAGTGCGGGCTGGTCGCCGTAGGCCATGGAGTAGACGAGGCCGGCCGCCCGCGCCCGCGCCGCGAGCGCCGGGCCGCACAGGACGTCGGCCTCGACGTTGACCATCACGACGTGCTTTCCCGCTTCGATCGCAGCAAAGGCGTGCGCGGCGCCGGCGATCGGGTTGCCGGTCGCCTCGATCACCACCTCGACCTCGGGCAGGGCGACAAGGTCGATCCCGGAAGCGAGGAGCCGCGTCGTGGCGATACGATCCTTGCCCCAGCCGACCGCGCGGAGTTGCGCTTCGGCACGGGCAGGATCGAGGTCCGCGATGGCGGCGACCTCGAGGCCTGGGGTCGACGGGACCTGCGAAAGGAACATGGCGCCGAACTTCCCCGCTCCGATCAGGCCGGCACGGACCGGGAGTCCGGAGGCGGTGCGGTCGGCGAGCAGGCGGTGCAGGTTCATTGCGCGTCCTCCGGGCGGGTCGCGTCCGACCCTAGGAGGGCGGATTGGCAGACGCAATCGGCGCAGGGGCCTGCGGTCGTGCGGCATCGTTGACGGAGAGGGGGCCGTCTGCCACCCTTGCAATCCTCGTGGGTACCTGGGGCCGGAGCTGGTGGGAGGCGGATCAGACGGCGGCGATTTCAGCGAGGATTGCGTGTGCGGCGGCGCGGGGGTCGGTTGCGGCCCAGACCGGGCGGCCGACCACGATGTGGTCGGCGCCGGCACGCAGCGCATCGGCCGGTGACGCGATGCGCTTCTGGTCGTTCACATCGGCATCGGCGGGCCGGACCCCGGGGGGGACGATCAGCTTTCCGGCGGCAGAGGGAAGGGCGCGGATCAGCCCGGCCTCGTGCGGGCTTGCGATGACCCCGTCGGCGCCGGCCTCGAAGGCGCGGTCGGCACGCTCGGCCACGATATCGGGGATCGTGCCGGGGCGGATCAGGGCGGCGTCGAGGTCGTCGCGGTCGAGCGACGTAAGGACGGTGACGGCGAGGATGCGAAGGCCGCCATCACCGGCGCCCTGGCGCGCAGCGCGGACAACCTGGGGGTCGCCGTGAACGGTGAGGAAGTCGAGCCCGAAGCGGGCAAGGCCGCGCACGGCGGCTTCAACCGTGGCGCCGATGTCGAAAAGCTTCATGTCGAGGAAGACGCGCTTGCCGTGTTCGTCCTTGAGCTCGCGCGCAGCAGCAAGACCGCCTCCGGTGAGCATCCCCAGGCCGATCTTGTAGAAACCGACGTCCGGTCCGATCCGGTCGGCAAGCGCGAGCGCCGCCACCGCATCGGGAACGTCGAGGGCCACGATCAGGCGGTCGTCGGACATCGGATGTCTCCCCTCTGGCGGCGCGGTGATGGGCGCGGGGCGAGACGTTGTCAACCTGCGGTTCACCATGTTCGGCGACAAGGAACTGGATCGAGGGAGGGCCGGCGATGGAGATCACGTTTACCTATGGACGACCTGAGGAAGGACCGAAGTCGGGGCCGGTCGTGGTCGGGTGGCTTCGGGATATCGAGAAGGGCGGCGTTCTCTACGATCCACCCGAGCGGCTGAAGGGGCCAGAGGCGGGCAGCACGCACGCCAAGTCGGCGGCGCGATGCCCGGCGGTGATCCAGATGGAAAGCCGCTATTTCGTGGTGAAATGCCCGTTCGATCTGCGGCTAGGGTTCGCGCGCGGCAAGGACGGCAAGGCGCAACTGGTGAACCGGCTGGGAACGGCGTCGCCTGTGCGACAGGGCAAGATCGGCGATGTCCTGACGCTTGTGGCCGAGGCCGAATGGAGGGTTCCGGGGCGGCCAACGCTCCAGCTCAAACTGCCTTATGTCTTCCTGGCCGATGAGCCCGTCTATCTCACCCAGCTCGCGCCCTTCGCGCACTATCGCCGCGAGGGGCTGCCGGGCACGATCTTCGGCGGGCGGTTCCCGATCAGCCTCTGGCCACGGCCGATCATGTGGGCCTTCGAGTGGCACGAGCCCGAACGCGACATCGTGCTGAGCCGGGGCGAGCCGCTGTTCTACATCCAGTTCGAGGCGGAGAGGCCCGAGCGTCCCGTCCAGCTTGTCGAGGCGGAGATGACGGCCGAGGTCAGGGGCTACCTCGACCATGTCTCGGGGGCGGTGAATTACGTCAACCAGACCTTCTCGCTCTTCCGGGCAGCCGAGGCGGCGCGGCCCGAGCGGCTGGTGGTGCCGCGGGGGCGGTAGGGCCGCCGATCCCCCGTTGCCCGCTGGGGACCGCAAGGGATGCGCAGCGTGGTTCAGGCCGCCCGCATGTGGGCGGCGCCGATCAGTTCGCGCATCACCCGGTCGAATGGCCAGTGCGGATGCACCGTGACCGCGGCCCGCACCTCGCGTTCCGACCCGTCGGGGCGGCGAAAGGCGACGGTGCCTTCAAGGCTGCAGGTGCGTTGATCGTAGGACAGGGCGCCGAGGCGCGGCAGCGGTTCCATTGCGGGGATTCCTTCGCACAGGTGATGCCCGGAAGATGACCGACAGCGCTGAACAAAAGGCTAATCCCGACGGCTTGAAATGCCTCGGATCCGATCACACCTCAGCCTTGAGACCGGGGACGGACCATGCCGCAGGGGCGGGTGGCGGAGCCTCAGGGGCTTATCGAAAGGAGAGAGCCGATGAACCTTGAAAAGTTCACGGAACGGTCGCGCGGTTTCCTTCAGGCTGCCCAGACCATCGCGATGCGGGAAAGCCACCAGCGCGTGCTGCCCGAGCATCTTCTGAAGGCGCTCATGGATGACGATCAGGGCCTCGCGGCGAACCTGATCCGGCGCGGCGGCGGCGCACCCGAACAGGTGACGCGGGCGGTCGAGGAGACCATTGCGAAGCTGCCGAAAGTTACCGGCGGCGACGGGCAGGTCTACATCGACCCCAGCCTCGCCCGCGTGCTGGACGAGGCCGAGCAGGTCGCGAAGAAGGCGGGTGACAGCTTCGTCCCCGTGGAGCGGCTTCTGACCGCGCTGGCGCTGGTCAAGACCCGGGCCAAGGACGCGCTCGATGCCGGCGCGGTGACGGCGCAGAAGATCAACTCCGCCATAAACGACATCCGCAAGGGCCGGACGGCGGATACGGCCAGTGCGGAGGAGGGCTATGACGCGCTCAAGAAATACGCCCGCGACCTCACCGACGCGGCGCGCGAGGGCAAGATCGACCCGATCATCGGACGCGACGAGGAGATCCGCCGAGCGATGCAGGTCCTGTCGCGTCGCACCAAGAACAACCCGGTCCTAATCGGCGAGCCCGGCGTCGGCAAGACCGCGATCGCCGAGGGCCTGGCGCTGCGCATCGTCAACGGGGAC